>CAZKNK010000129.1:0-1723 GCA_964554195.1 uncultured Staphylococcus sp. | reverse complement strand
CGTGTAGGCGAGATGGTCGACCTCCGCTGGGCGCTCACCAACTCCAACAACTGGATTTCGGCCCGACTCATCAGTCAGCTTTCGCCGGCCTCACTTGTCCGTACTATGCACAACTTCGGCATCACTGCCGAACTGCCACCGGTGATGTCGCTCTGTCTCGGTCCGGCCGACGTATCGGTTAAGGAAATGGTGACGGCTTACTCCGCATTCGCCAACAACGGCATGAGAGCCGACCCCATTTTTGTCACTGCAATCGCCGACAACAACGGCAACATTATCGCCGACGACTTCACACCCGTTCACACTGAAGTGATCAGTGAAAAAGCTTATTACAGGATTCTCTCAATGCTACTCAACGTGGTCAACGAGGGTACGGCCCACCGTGTCCGCTCACGCTACGGACTGACAGCCGAAATGGGTGGAAAAACCGGAACCACAAACTATAATGCCGACGGTTGGTTCATGGGATTCACTCCGCAACTCGTGGCCGGCACTTGGGTGGGTGGTGACGAACGCTTCATCCACTTCAACACCATGGCCAACGGTCAAGGCGCAGCTATGGCACTCCCGATCTACGGCCTGTTCATGAAGAAAGTCTATGCCGACAAATCGCTCGGAATCAAAGAGGATGCCCGCTTCAACTTCCCAGCTGACATCAATCTGTGTGAAAAAGACTATTTCGGCGCCGTCACTGACGATTATTCCGATGAGACACCCGAAGCCGAATCAATCGAAGGCGTGTTTGACTGATAAATTACACATCGAATTTCATAAAACAAATTTCAAAATATCATGGCTACAAAACCATTCCACTATCAAGAAATGTTTCCCCTCGGTCCTGACACAACCGAGTATTACCACCTGACATCCGACTATGTCAGAACCGAAAACTGGGGCGGACACGAATTTCTGGTCGTTGACCCCGAAGCTCTCCGCGTTCTGGCCCGCCAATGCACTCACGACAACGCATTCATGCTCCGCCGCGAACACAATCTCATGGTCGCCAAAATCCTTGACGATCCGGAAGCAAGTGAAAACGACAAGTTTGTGGCTCTCACCATGCTCCGCAATGCTGAAATCGCAGCCAAAGGTCAGCTCCCCTTCTGTCAGGACACCGGTACGGCAATCTGCCACGCTGAAAAAGGACAGCTCGTCTACACCGGGGCAAACGATGAAGAATATATCAGCCACGGCGTCTATGACACATATACCGGATGCAATCTCCGCTACTCGCAAAACGCTCCCCTCAACATGTATGACGAGGTTAACACCGGATGCAATCTCCCGGCGCAGATCGACATTCATGCTGCCGAAGGCGGTGAATACCACTTCCTATTTGTAGCAAAAGGTGGCGGCTCGGCCAACAAGACATATCTCTATCAGGAAACCAAAGCCATCATCAACCCCAAGACACTTGTCCCCTTCCTTGTAGAAAAAATGCGCAGCCTCGGAACGGCAGCATGTCCTCCCTACCATATCGCAATCGTGGTCGGCGGCACTTCCGCCGAGATGAATCTCGCCACCGTCAAGAAAGCTTCAGTTAAATATTACGACTCTCTTCCCGATAAGGGCAACGAATATGGCCACGCTTTCCGTGACCGCGAACTTGAGAAGCAACTTCAGGAGGAAGCTCAGAAAATAGGCTTCGGCGCCCAGTTCGGTGGAAAATATTTCGCCCACGACATCCGTGTCATCCGTCTTCCGCGCCACGGTGCTTCATGCC
>CAZKNK010000128.1:0-1974 GCA_964554195.1 uncultured Staphylococcus sp. | reverse complement strand
ACTATGCCAAGCTGATTTCGGGAGTGCTGCGCTACGGAATGCCTATCGACCAGGTCATCAAACTGGTCAACGGTCTCGAGCTTGACTCGCAGTCAATCAACACCTGGAAAATGGGTGTGGAGCGCGCGCTGAAGAAGTATATTCCGTCAGGTACCGCTGCCAATGGCCAGCGTTGTCCAAACTGCGGGCAGGAGACACTTATATATCAGGAAGGATGTCTGATCTGCACTTCGTGCGGAACATCCAAGTGTGGTTGATAATTCCATAATTCTTTGATAAAAACCGGCCCGGGGCAAGTGTGTTGCTCCGGACTGATTTTATATATCATTGTGGGGTGAGTGGGTCACTTGATGAGATTGATGGTGACTGTAAAGTCCTCCACTCCTTTCTGCCACAGAATTCCCAATTCCGTCAGGCTCTTTACGCCCAGAGCAGGGAATATTTTCTCAGTGAGTAGGGCTGCGATTTCACTATTGCTGTTTTCGGCAAGAAACTCCGTCAGTCGAGCGTCAAGAGCGGGAAGAGCCGGTGCTATGATGTCCACAACGGGGTCAATCATATCTTTCGTAATCACAAGTGTGAGTTTGCCGTCAGCGGCTTTGGCATGGACAGGAATGCCGGTTGAGTTGAGCCGGTTGAAGAATGTCATCATTTTCTGAGTGTCTATGCCTGCTTCAGCAAGAGCAGCAATAGCCGCTTCAAGTTTCTCCTGTGTGGCTCCGTCGTTGAGGTTTGGATTCTGACCGTTGTCAACAGCGATTTTATACATGATGTTGGGGATGTAAGGGGAGAAGTGTGCGGCCCCGGCTATGTAAAACCAGAACACAAGATTCGAACCAGAGGAAAGGTTACGCGGATTGAGTTCCTTGAATATGCCTGCGTTGCGGTCAATGCCGTCGGTGAGCATCCGGGTGAAGTCAAGGACGGGGGAGTAGATGACGGTCAGATTGCCGTTGTCATTAAACTCCACTTCGCCTACGGTCTGATAGAGCATTGCTCCGGCGAGCATACTTATTTCTGCCGACAATTCGGCTGACTTTTCGGGTTGACCGAGAAGTTTGATGTCGACCACAGCCGGTGATTCCGCTTTCATTTCCGGGGTGAGCGGAAGCATGGCGGGCAGATGCCATAGACCGGTCATGTTGCCGGACGCAGGTTTGTTGATTTTTGATTCGATTGCCACGGTAGCTTTCCCGTCGGGCGAGACTGAACCTTTAGCTGTGAGTTTATAGATGATATAGGATGCGACAGAGCGTGTTCCGGGCATCATTTCGGGCGCGGTGGTGAGCGATTTGCTTCCCTCTAAAGCGAAGGAACCGTCAGGCTGCTCAGCCATTTTCACATCCATGTCAACCGACAGGTAACCGGGAATCACATTGTCGAGATTAATGGACCCTTCGGTCTGACTGAAGGGTGTGAGTGTAACTTGTCCGTAGGAGCGCTCGCCGTTGAATGTCAGATAGGCATCGGCTCCGGTGATGGGTGTATCGGGAAGTTTTTCCCATGCTTCCTTGTCGTCGCTACATGACGTAAAGAGCATGGCGACGGCTGAGATTATTGCTATAAATCCGCGTTTCATTTTATAGAAAATAGTTGATTACGATAATAATGAAACAATCCAAGTGGTCAAAAAGTTGAAAAAAGACGAAGCCGCAACCGGAATATGGCTGCGGCTTCGGTGATGAATAGTGACGGGCCGGATTACTTATTCAATGCGCATGATTTGCATTTTTCGGCAATCTGAGTGAAGAAATCGTTGCCCTTGTCATCAACGAGGATGAAGGCGGGGAAGTTTTCCACTTCGATTTTCCAGATGGCTTCCATGCCGAGTTCGGGATACTCAAGGAGTTCCACTTTTTTGATTGAATCTTTGGCAAGGATTGCAGCCGGGCCACCGATTGAACCGAGATAGAAGCCTCCGTAGGTCTGGCATGCGTCGGTCACCTGCTTGCTGCGGTTGCCTTTTGCAATCAT
>CAZKNK010000127.1:0-2294 GCA_964554195.1 uncultured Staphylococcus sp. | reverse complement strand
TTTATGTGGTCGGAAACGAACAGGACTATCACTTCCAGGTTCTCTCGATTCTGCTTGACCGTCTTGGATTTGAATGGGGCAAAGACCTTGTCCACTTCTCCTACGGTATGGTGGAACTCCCCAACGGAAAGATGAAATCACGCGAAGGAACTGTGGTTGACGCCGATGATCTGATGGCCGACATGGTGGCCACGGCAAAGAATGTGTCACAGGAACTTGGCAAGCTTGACGGACTCACTGACAAGGAGATTGACGAAATTTCAGAGATGGTGGGTCTCGGCGCACTGAAATACTTCCTGTTGCGTGTCGATCCCCGCAAGAACATCACCTTCAACCCCGAAGAATCCATTGACTTCAACGGAAAGACCGGCCCATTCATACAGTACACCCACGCCCGCATCTGCTCTGTACTCCGCAAGGCCGCTGAAGAAAAGCTTCCCCGCTCATCCTATGAGAGCGTCAAGCCATGCGAAAAGGAGGCTGCCGTGATTCAGTCACTCGCTGACTTCCCCGATGTGGTCAAAAGCGCCGGACGCAACTACAGCCCGTCACTGATTGCCAACTACATCTATGACCTGGTGAAACTTTACAACCAGTTCTATCATGACTGCCCTATCCTGAAAGAGGAAAACGACGCCGTCCGCACACTCCGCCTCGACATAAGCGCCATGACAGCCCGAGTGGTCAAATCAGGCATGGCCCTGCTCGGCATCAAAGTACCGGAACGAATGTAATCCACAATATTTTAAATATTAACCGCTAATAAAAACAGACTATGTATCAATTTGAAAACGGATCCTACGACGGAACCAACTATAACAAACCCTCTCAATCACTGTCGGCCCAGGTGTCGGGAGTGATGAAACAGGTATATTTCAAAATGTTTCTCGGCCTCATCGTTTCAGGCATCGTGTCATGGTGGGGCGCACATTCTCTGACGTTTCTCAACTTCATCGTCAGCCATTCATGGTCGATGATTGTACTCATCATCGTTGAATTCGGCCTTGTGATCGGCATCAATTCCAACATGAACCGCATGTCGGCTCCGGTGGCCACACTGCTGTTCTATCTCTTTGCCGCCGTCAACGGTCTGACACTTTTCCCCATCTTCTATGTCTACGATATTCCGGCTCTGGCCAAGACATTCTTTATATGCGCTGGAATGTTTGGCGTGATGAGCATCTACGGCTACTTCACCACCAAGGACCTCACCAAGTTCGGCCAGTATATGATCTATGCCCTTTTCGGACTTATCATCGTGATGATTGTCAATATCTTCACAGCGTCATCAACCCTTGACTGGATCGTTTCAATCGCCGGAGTATTTATCTTCCTCGGCCTCACCGCATGGGACACTCAGGCTATCAAGCAGATGTGCATCCAGTCACCCGCCGAATGGCATGGTAAGATTTCCACCTACGGCGCCCTGTCGCTCTATCTCGACTTCATCAACCTGTTCCTCTTCCTGCTCCGTCTTTTCGGCGGTAACCGCGACTGAACAGGAACCAATATTCACTTCACCTATTAACCATCACCCAATCAAATGGCTAAAGTCATCATCATCGGCGCCGGAGGCGTAGGCACTGTAGTGGCCCACAAATGCGCTTCACATCCCGAAGTATTCTCTGAAATAGTCATCGCATCGCGCACCCGCAGCAAGTGCGATGCCATAGTAGAGGCTATCGGCAAGGACTTTGTCAGCTCCGACACGGTCGACGCTGATAGCGTTCCTCAGCTTGTCGAACTGTTTAACCGCCACAAGCCCGCCTTAGTCATCAACGTTGCCCTCCCCTATCAGGACCTTACCATCATGGACGCCTGCCTGATTTGCGGAGTCAACTATCTCGATACGGCCAATTACGAGCCTAAGGATGTGGCACACTTTGAATATTCATGGCAGTGGGCCTACAAAAAGCGCTTTGAGGATGCGGGCCTGACCGCCATTCTCGGCTGCGGTTTTGACCCCGGAGTGTCAGGTGTGTTCACGGCCTACGCCGCAAAGCACTATTTCAAGGATATGGTTACGCTTGACATCGTTGACTGCAACGGAGGAGACCACGGCAAAGCTTTCGCCACAAACTTCAATCCCGAGATAAATATCCGCGAAATCACCCAGAACGGCCGCTACTGGCAGGATGGCGAATGGATCACCACCGGTCCGCTCGAAATCCACCGCACACTGACCTACCCCTCGGTCGGTCAGCGTGACAGCTATCTGCTCTATCACGAGGAACTCGAATCGATTGTGAAGAACTTCCCTTCAATCCGTCGCGCAAGATTCTGGATGACCTTCG
>CAZKNK010000126.1:0-3056 GCA_964554195.1 uncultured Staphylococcus sp. | reverse complement strand
ATGCCGGAGAATGCCGGGGGAAGAGCAGCTGCCACTACAAGCATCTTGAGGTTGAAGGGGTCCATGTGGAAAAGGAGTCCGAGGATAAGCACCACTGCGGGCATGACAACCATTTTCATGATTGAGCCGAGGATAGCCTGCCAGTTGATCTGAACCTTGATGGCCGAAAGGGTGATACCGGCCGAGAATACGGCCATTGAGGCATTGGCTTTGGCAATAAGGTCAAATGACGGACTGAGTTTCGGTGACCAGGGTATCCCAACGAGAACCCAAACTACGGCCAGAATAGGCGCCCATGCGACAGGTTGAGCCAGCGCGTGGAGAACGGGTTTCCATGCTGATTCCTGCTTATGGTTGGGATTCTGCTTGGCCAGAGATGCGTTCATCAGCGAGAGTCCTACAGGAATACCGATGGCGTTTACCACGATACCTACAATAGCGACTACGAGTGCTACGGAAGCATTAGTACCGAAGATAGGTTCCAGCACTGCAAATCCGAGGAAGCCGATAGTAGGCGAACCGCTGATAAGTGCGCTGACGGCGGCATCTGCGCCGGTGTTTTTCTTAAAGCAATACTTGAAAATGAAGTAAACAAGCATGAAGCAGGCCATGATTCCGATGGTGGATACAATAGTAAGCTTGAGGTCTTTCACCAGATCCTCACGGGTGGCCTGAACTATTGAAACGAACAGCGCTGCCGGAAGCGCGAAGTCAAGAACGACTTTATTAAATTTCTTTGCGTCGTCGCCCGTGAACGCTCCTTTTTTACCGGAAATATAACCGGCGAGCATCACCACGATAATCGGGACGATTGCATATAATATCACATGTTCCATATATAGAGGAAGTTAATAGTTAAAAAAATGAGGGGGAAACTGCCGGACCCGGAGATCCGGCAGAGATATTTGTTTTGTCCTGATTATCAGACGGTGTAGTCGATAAGCGGAGTGGGGTTGAGGTAGCCGATGTGGCCGGATTCCTTACCGGAATCAGCGGCGAGCTGAACATCGATCAGAGCAGGAGCCTTGAGGGCGATGGCCTCTTTAAGGGCGTCGGTGAGCTGTTGGGGAGTGGTGACGTAGTAAGTCTTTGCTCCGAAAGCATCGCCGAGCTTGTCATAACGGGCGTGGATGTCAAGTGTGGTGGGCGAAGGAGCGCCTTTGCCCGAGGGGTCGACACCGATGCCGTTATAAATACCGCCATTGTTGAAAATCACAACGGTGCAGGGGAGTTTGTAGCGGCAGATGGTGGCGAAGTCCATTCCGGAGAATCCGAAAGCGGAGTCACCTTCTACGGCCACTACGCTCTTGCCTGTAGCGACGGCCGCACCGATTGTGGATCCCATACCCATACCCATGATTGACCATGAAGCGCAGTCAATACGGTGACGGGGCAGAGCCATGTCAACTGTGTCACGTGTA
This sequence comes from uncultured Staphylococcus sp., assembly GCA_964554195.1. Classification (GTDB taxonomy): domain Bacteria; phylum Bacteroidota; class Bacteroidia; order Bacteroidales; family Muribaculaceae; genus Duncaniella. The sequence continues at coordinate 1,635 of CAZKNK010000126.1, read as the reverse complement.
TCGTCAAGCGTGTTGGCGCCTTCATTGACCAGAATGACATCGGGGTTGGACTCAAGCACGGGTTTGATGGCGCTCAGCGCTGTCCAGTGGTTCATAGGACTTGCAGTGGCTGCTGCGGCCAGACGGGCTGCGAATTTGGCATTTTTCTCCTTTGACTCGGCCTGGAGTGAGGTGAGCCATGCGGGGTCGGCCTGCATCTTTGTCTTTGAAAGACCTTCAAGAATTGCATCGAGAGCAAGACCCATATCGCCGACCACAGGTGCAGCGATGGGGACGTTGCGGTCCATTTCACGAGGTTCGACATCGAGCTGAACAAACTTCATGTCAGGATTCCACTTGCCGCGACCGAAGCTGAGCATCCAGTTGATACGCGCGCCGATCACGATAGTGACATCGGCTTTCTCCATGATGGTGCTTCGGCATGACAGGGCGCTGTATTCGCCGTTGTCGGGCATCAGACCCTTTGCCATTGACATTGAGAGATAAGGAATCTTATATGTTTCAATAAGTTGTTTGATTTTATCGTCAACCTGAGCGTAGGCTGCACCTTTACCGAGCAGAATGGCGGGACGCTTGGCCTGTGAGATGAGTTCTACGGCGCGCGCTACGGCGTCGGCGTTAGGAGCTGTTTCGGCTGCCGGATCCACGGGGGTGAAGAAGAGTTTCTCGGCATCCTCGCGGTTCATGATCTCACCGAGAGCGGGAGTTGTCATGTCGATATAGACACCGCCGGGACGTCCGCTGACTGCTGCACGATATGCGCGGGCCACTGCTGCGGGGATATCCTTGGCATGTGAGCAACGGAAAGCTGCCTTCACGAGTGGACGGGCTGTGTTGAGCTGATCGAGCTGCTCGTAGGTACCCATATCCATGTCAACCATTGTGGGATCCGATGCTCCTGAAATCTGAATCATAGGATAGCAGTTGACGGTGGCATTGGTGGTAGCGGTCAATCCGTTAAGAAATCCGAGCGATGAAACGGTCAGCAACACACCGGGCTTCTTTGTCAGATAACCGTGTGTGGCGGCTGCCATACCGGCTTGCTGCTCGAAACGGAATCCGTAATAGTTTATTCCGATTTTCTGCATTGCGTAGGCGGCCTCGGTCACGGGAATCCCGACAAGACCGTAGACGTCCATCAGACCAAGTCGACGGAGTGACTCCGCAAGAATATACATACCTGTCACCTGATCCGGAAACTTCGGAGCATCGGTTGCAGGTGTAGCTGTTGTGTTTGTTGTGTTTGTTGTCATATCTGTTGATTTTGAATTGATGATGAAGAATGGTTTATGAGTTTACCGTAGCTAAATATGTCATTGATAAACTCATAAACCGTTTAGAGTCTGTTAAAATTTACTTGGCTGATGTTGTGGTTTTTGAAGCTGTCGTGTCGGTTTTGGGCAGAGGAGCCGTCGTACCGTTTGCTTTCATTTCGGCCTGCTGTGCGGCGGTGTAACCCAGTGCTGTCAGCACTTCTTCAGTGTTACCGCCAAGTGTAGGAGCAGGTGTATATTCAGGCTGGAAGTTTGACATGGTGAACGGACATCCTACGGTCACGAATTCACCGATTTCGCCACCCTGATTGATTCTTACGAGGGTGTTACCGTCGTAGAGCGATTCGTCGCTCATCATTTC
>CAZKNK010000125.1:2520-3123 GCA_964554195.1 uncultured Staphylococcus sp. | reverse complement strand
GTGGAAGCAGCTCTACGGCGAGAGCGAGGGTAAGGACCACAAGGGTATTTTCCCGGCTGCCGTTGACTTCTCCACCGACCTTCACTCTATGGGACAGTGGATTCAGGATGGCGAGCGCACTATCTTCGAGACTGTTATCTCTGTTGACGAACCACGTCATGAAAAGGTGATTCCTTCAGACGAGGCTAACCTTGACGGTCTTAACTATATTGCCGGCAAGCGCATTGACCAAGTCAACAAGATGGCTGAACTCGGAACCCGTATTGCTCACATTGACGGTGGTGTCCCCAACATCCGCATCTGTGTTCCGGCGCTTGAGGAGAAGTATCTCGGCCAGCTCATCTATTTCTTCGAGAAGGCTTGCGGCATCAGCGGCTACATGCTCGGTGTCAATCCGTTCAATCAGCCGGGTGTTGAAGCTTACAAGAAGAACATGTTCAAGCTCCTGAAGAAACCCGGTTACACCGATTGATTCAGTTTATCAAAAGCAATCCCGATTATAAATCGAGATTATCAAAACCAATAAAAAGCGCGACGGATATGAAAAAATCCGCCGCGTTTTTTTAATTAATCTCGTGTCAAGTCCTAAAATAGCGTTACACT
>CAZKNK010000125.1:0-2510 GCA_964554195.1 uncultured Staphylococcus sp. | reverse complement strand
ACGCGCCATCAAGGAGCGTCTCTGATCCGCTTCGTTACGGAAAGGGTTAAAATAAATGAGGGTATGCCAGCTTAATGGCATGCTCTCATTACATTATATTGATATTGAAAACCATCCATATATCCTGGCATGAATGGGGTGGTGGATGGACCGGAAATTAAAATATAGACTGTGTCATGATAGATTCCTGACACAGTCTATATAGTATTTTTTAGTTAGTTGGTTGGGGAGTCGATTATTCGGGGCGGGCTATGCCGTCCTTTTTTGCGCGCTTTGTGAGGCGGTCAATGCGCTCCTGAGTGTCGGGATGTGACGAAAACATTTTCTGCATATAGCTTGACTTGCCGGCGTCGCCCGTCATTGCGCTGAGTTTTTCAAATGATTTGATCATTCCCCAGGGGTTTTTGCCGTGGCTTTTGAGAAATTCATAGCCGTAGTCATCAGCCTCTTTTTCATGTTTCTGGGAATATTTGGCGTTGACAAGGCTCTCGCTGAGTGAGCCAAGCTGCGATTCGGTCAGAGAGGCGATTTTGCCGTTGGCCGAGGCGAGTGCATCTTTGGCTGCGCCTGTAAGAAGCTGAGTCTTGAACTGGTTTTTGGAGTGATGTTTTGCGACATGGCCAATTTCATGACCGATCACACCGAGGAGTTCGTCATCGTCCATGATGTCCATCAGTGAAGAGAACACTCTCACACTGCCGTCGGGACAGGCAAAGGCATTTATGTCAATCACTTCATAGACTTTGAAGTTCAGAGGAATTCCGTCAACGTCAGTCAGTCCCTCGGTCAGTCGGCGAAGGCGCTTGGTGTATTCGCTGTCCTCATCAGAAACCTTGTTGTGAGTGTCCATCCAGTCCACCGATTCTTTGGCGTAGGCTGCCATCTGCTGGTCACTGATGGTGAGAGCCTGACCCACCTGTTTGGCGGAATTGATGGCTTTGCCGAGGTTAAACTGGGCTTCGGCCCTGAATCCTGTAAAAGATATAAGGAGAGATGCGAAAATGATTGCTAAGTTCTGTTTCATGATATGTCAGTTATGGTTGTTGCTTAAGCAAAAGAAGCAGGAGAGATCAGACAAGCCCTGCGGCTTTGCGGCGGGCAATGCGCTTTGACAGGAGGATTATTGCCGTAATCCACACCACAACGTCGATGATAATTACGAAGTTAATATTAATGAACAGCGACAGAATGATGTTGAACGCACATAGCAGCACTGACGAAAGCACAATCGACACCATGGCAAGACGCTGGTTGAATCCGGCGGCGAGCAGACGGTGGTGGATATGATTTTTGTCAGGTGCAAACGGGTTGGTGTGATGGGAGAGCCGATAAATATACACCCTCACCACATCGAAGCAAGGCACGATAAGGGGTGAGAAAGCAAGAACGGAGGCGTCAATGCCTTCAACCGGTTCTTCAAGGCAAAACAGTTTGGTTCCGAGCAGTGTGAGAATCAGGCCGATGGTGAGTGAGCCGGTGTCGCCCATAAAGATTTTAGAGTGTTTTTCGGCGTTACCGAAAACGTTGTAATAATAGAACGGAATCAGCACACCGAGAGTGGCGAACGCTATGGTGGAGAGGATGTATTCGCCGGCGAGGAAGAACGAGATGCCGTAGATTATCGTAGCGATGGAGCTTAGACCTGATGCCAGTCCGTCGATACCGTCAATGAGATTAATGGCGTTGATAAGGAATACCGTCACGACTACCGTGAACGGTACTGCTATCCACATAGGCCATGCGTGGATGCCGAAGATGCCGTCAAGATTATAGAAACACATGCCACCGGCTATCAGGAATACAGCACAAATGACCTGAACTATAAATTTGGCGCGATACTTCACACCGATGAGGTCATCGGCAATTCCGACAAGATAGAGCAGCTGGAGCGAGCAGAAGGAGGCGGTAAGGAGTATGGCATTCTCTACAAATGACATAGCAAATGCATCATAGCCAAGAATCAGATTAAGGCCTAATGATCCGAATACAGAGAAGAAAATCACCGGTTCAAAGGCAATTCCTCCCAGACGGGGAACTGCCCCTTTGTGAATTTTGCGCTCGTCGATGCTGTCAAAAAGGTTTTTTCGGAATGCAATCAGAAGAATCTGCGGAATCAGAACTCCTGTCAGCAACATACACGCTAAAAAGACGCAAAATATGTTTACGAGCCAGTAAGTCATAAAAATTTAACTTTGAGGATTCGAAGAATTAGATTTTTGATATGTCTATGAGGTGCAAATTTAGTGAAAAAATATTAAACAGCAAAATAACAATGCTATATCGACGGATAATTTCCGAAACAATGTGCCATAAAGAGCGCCTGATAGGGTATAGAGCGCGTGAAACGGCGATTGATTGTGAATCAAAATTTGCGTATTTCATGAAAAATTGCGAATTTAGCTTGAAGTTTTAATCCGTAATATTTATGAATATGAGAGAATGGACCACCATCAAGGAGTATGAGGATATACTCTTTCAGAAATATGGCAAGATTGCCAAAATCACCATCA
>CAZKNK010000124.1:0-3146 GCA_964554195.1 uncultured Staphylococcus sp. | reverse complement strand
CTGGCTGAACGACAGACGGCGACCCTCGATGATTGAGGCGTGGTCCTGTTCGTCCCAAAGAATATAGTCCTCACGACCGGTGAGACAGCTTACCACACCGAGGTTAACCTCAAAGCCGGTCGAGTAGATCATAACGTCTTCCTTGCCGATATACTCGGCGATACGTGCCTCAAGCTTCTTGTGGAGGTCAAGCGTACCGTTGAGGAACGGTGAGCCTGCGCAACCTGTGCCATATTTCTTGATGGCCTCGATAGCGGCTTCCTTGATGCGGGGATCGTTGACCAGACCGCTATAGCAGTTGGAGCCGAACATGAGCACGCGACGTCCGTTGATCAGCACCTCCGAGTCCTGCTCCGACGAGATAGCCCGGAAATAGGGATATACTCCGAGTGCCTTGAACTCCTGGGGGGCCGTATATTTGCTGAGTTTACTGTTTAGTAACTTCATAGGGGTTATGTGATTGACAGGTTGTGTGGCGCGGCTGTGACAAGCCGGCTTGAGCAAAAATTTAACTATCTGACAGGGCTCGCGCCAAATCAGGCTACAAATATACGAATTTTTTAAACACCAAAACGTCACTCGCTCTTTTTTTCATGTTTTTGAGCATAAAAAATCCGTCCGGCAATCCTTTTTGATACGGATTTGCAGGACGGCGATACGTTTCAGCGACCTCTAATGTCAGCTCAATCCTCGCGGTTCATGGCCATACGGATACGGTCCATCAAACTCGGCTCGATTGGCTTGATGTCAATGGCTACCTTTGAGTTCTTGCGGTTGAGGAAGATGATTGACGACGGCATCACTATAGCCACCCATTCCTCAAAAGGAACGATAGCGTTGATGCGGCTCACCGAGATTGAGTGAAACGGTGAACGCGGGTCGATGGAGCCAATAGTGAGCTCTCCCGAATCGGGATCGATGAATATGGCGTGATGTTTGGCTGCGTAATCAAACAGCATCGCCAGATTTAGGAGGTCAATGCTCTTGGGAGCCTTCTTGTATTTCTTGTAAAGAGTTTTGATGAGGTCGCGTGATATCATTGTGATGTGTGCTGTTTCGTCGAGGGGGAACTCGTGGGGTTGAGAATGTAAGGATGGTTGGTAGGAGAGATTGTATAATTACAACCGCCGATGCCCGTAAAAGTTTTTGAAAAACTGCACACTTTTTCAATGTCACAGCATTGTAACATTCAGCACTGTCAAAATCACCTTGAAATCCCCGCTCCAACAGCGCCTCACTGAAGCTGTCGGGCTATAAACTCACGCATCTCGGGGGTGTGAGCCTCAATACTTTGCAACAGCTTGAACTGGTTGCGTGCGCGCACCAGGTTGTGCTCCGGATAGGCGGTTTTATAATATGTGTCGCCGTTAATGTAGTCGGCAAGGAAACGCACAGCCTGCATATACGGAAACAACGCCGCGGCATACGGCAGGTTTTCAATTTCAATGTCGGTGAGGAAGTCGCGTGCCGCAGACAGATACCCTTCGGTGAAAGCCCGGAAGATGTCCATTCTGAATTCCACATTTTCAATATCCTGATCATCCTCCGGAAGAGTGCTGGCACCGGTGCGAAGAAAATCTCCGAAGTCGCTGAACACGAAGGAGGGCATCACCGTATCCAGATCTATGACACATAACACCCGTCCGTCATCATCGAAGAGCATATTGTTGACCTTGGTATCGCAGTGGCAGATTCGCTTCGGCAGCCGGCCCTCGCGGTGCAACCGCTCGGCCTTGCACATTTCAGAGGCATGCTCCTCAATACGTTCAAGCAATCCGCGCACCCGCGCCACACGTCCCACCGGGTCAGCTGCGACGGCCCGGTGCAGCTCATCAAGCCTGAACTCCATATTATGGAAATCCGGAATACTCTCAACCAGATCAGCATCTATATCCACAAGCATTGACTGAAAACGTCCGAATGCCTCGCCGGCCAGACGAGACGAATCAGGAGTCACCGTCTCGCAGCTGTGCGTACCGGCGATATATACCATCATGCGCCAGTAACTGTCGCCGTCATAATAATATGTCTTTTCGCCGTCCTTAAGAGGGATGAAGGTCAGCACCTTTCTGTCTATATCAGCTGTACCCTCGGCATGCAACTCTCGCCGGATGTGAGCCGTCACTTTCTCAATATTATCCTGTAGCGCGTCAACATTCCTGAACACATGATGATTGATGCGCTGAAGCACATAATCGGGAGCATCGGCTTCACGAGTAGTTACTATATATGTGTCGTTGATGAGCCCGTTGCCCAGTGGCCGAACATTATCAACCGTGCCCTTGAGGCTAAACTTCCCTATGATATCTGCAAAATCTTTCATGGTGTGATATATTTGAAGCATTTCAAAAATGCCCTCAAAGATACTAATCTTTACGGAATTTTACGCCACTTGCATCTGTTATGGTGCTTTTACGGAAGATTATCACTAACTTTGACAACCCGTTTACGGGGTTGCACCAATCACCGAACGAAAAACAATACAACCCGGACAAATATCATGAAATCACTCCACTTTCTTCTTGGCGCACTTGCAACATCCGCGGCCATCTCAACCGCTGTTCCCGATGCAGCGACACAATCACTGTCATCTTCAACAAACTGGCACTGGGACAAGGGCACCATTGTGATTGATACACCCGAGCGCGAAGCCGGCCAACAGAGCGCACTCGGATTAACCGTACCGAAGATGGATAAGGTGAGGGTTGCGTTCGTAGGCCTCGGCATGCGCGGCCCGGATGCCGTGAAGCGTTTCACATATCTGCCGGGAGTGGAGATTGCCGCCCTATGTGACTTTGAGGCCTCCCGGGCTGAAGATTGCCAGAAGTATGTCCGTGAAGCCGGCCTCATACCGGCATCCATTTATTCCGGCGAGAAAGGATATGAAGAGCTGTGCAAACGCGACGACATAGACCTGGTTTACATCGCCACCGACTGGGATCATCACTTTCCCGTGGCCAAATGCGCACTGCAAAACGGCAAGAATGTGGCTATAGAAGTGCCGTCGGCCATGAACCTTGAACAATGCTGGGAGCTGATAGACCTGTCGGAGAAAAACCGCAAGCATTGCCTGATCCTTGAAAACTGTTGTTATGACTGGTTCGAGCTTGACGCGCTCAACATGGCCCAGCAAGGAGTGTTCGGCG
>CAZKNK010000123.1:0-3170 GCA_964554195.1 uncultured Staphylococcus sp. | reverse complement strand
GACCTGCAAATTTACAAAAAATATTTCAAACCCGGTAACATTAGCTCAGTTATTCACGCTTTCAGAAATAATATGTCTAAAATCTGACCGGGGGAGCCGTGCGGTCAGAATTTTTCGCTAATTTTGTGTCCGCAACTCCAATAAATCGTAAATATGCCGGTAATACTGAATATTGAAACTTCGACAAACGTCTGCTCGGTGGCCCTGACGGCCGAGGGCATGGTGCTTGCTCACCGCGAAAACTTTGACGGACGTAATCACGCCGCGCTTCTGAGTGACTTCATAAAGCATTGTCTTGACTTCGCGCATGACAAGGAGATAAATCTCGAAGCTGTGGCCGTCAGCATGGGGCCGGGGAGCTACACCGGACTGCGCATCGGTCTGTCCGAGGCCAAAGGCCTTGCCTACGCCCTGGATATTCCTATCATCGGAATCAACACTCTGGAGTTGCTTGCCACGGAGGTGATGTTTGAACTGCCCGACCTTGACGGAACAGAGCTTTTCGCCCCGATGATTGACGCACGGCGTATGGAGGTCTACACCGCGGTCTACGACATGGCTCTGGAGCCACTTATGGAGCAGCAGCCACTGATTCTCGACTCCGGCTCCTATTCCGAATGGCTTGCCGACAGAAAAGTGCTGATGTTTGGCGACGGAAGCACTAAAGCGCGTGAGGTGATCACGAGTCCCAACGCCGTATTTGTTCCTGACATCGTGCCGCTGGCGCAGGGCATGACAGCCCTCGCTGAGAGAGCCTATAGCCGCCGGCAGTTTATCGACACAGCCTACTCAACGCCTAACTATATCAAGGAATTTCAGGCCACCCGTCCGCGTAATCCGCTCGGTTTTTGACCGAAATGCTGACATCCGGAAAAAATACGGCTGCAATTATTTGATTTTTCAGTAATAATGCTGTAAATTTGCCCTCAGAATGAGTTAAATCCATATTTCCAAATATCATTTATAAGCTTATGAAAAAACTTTTACTTTCACTTGCAATGGTGTTAGGCTTCATTGCCGTTAATGCCGCAACCGTGACCATCAATCCTGAAGCATGGTCTGGCAAATGGTCTGCCACCGGCGATGGTTTCACAGCTACTATCGACGGCTACACCATCACTCTGGCAAAAGGTACATCCTCAACAGCCCTGATTGAACCGACCGAATATCACATCCGTGTATATCAGGGAGCCGTCATGACCATCACAGCTCCCTCAGGCGCTCTCATGAAAGAGATTACCTTCACTGTTGATCAGAACTCAAAGGCTGCTTCAGCTGATGACGTGACCTACTCTTCCGGCTGGACTCTGGTAGGCACTCCTTCAACTTCAAAAGGATCATCATTCGGCGCATCATCTGAAGGTCTCGCCACATTCTCTGTTACAGCAGGCAAGCAGATCCGCATCGCTTCAATCGTGATTTCTGACGAAGCCGGTACTACTCCCGACCCCATTGATCCCGATCCCGTAGATCCCGATCCTGTTGTACCCGGTGAAGATGGTGAAATCACCATTGCTGCACCTTTTGCCGGTCTGACCAACCTCCCCGGTGACAACACTGTAGGCGGTTACACCTTAACATTCCTCACCAACAGCGGCTCAACCAAGCCTCAGGTTTACCAAGAGACCGCCATCCGCATGTATGCCAACAACTCACTGACCATCAGCGGAACCAAACTGACCAAGATTGTGTTCACCCTCTCATCTGATGCCGGCTACCGCTACACCACCTTCACTCCTGATGCAGGCGCACTCAATCCCGCACAGGCTGCCGGTGACACCCAGATCACATGGGAAGGCAATGTTTCTGAAGTGACTTTCACCGTAGGCGAAAAAGCCACTCTCGGCACCGATGGTGAAACCAAAGCCGGTCAGATCCGTATCGCCTCAATCACCATCTATGGCGAAGGCGGCGGTGACGTGCCTCCCACTCCCCAGGGAACCACATTCACCAAAGTCAACTCACTTGACAACGGTCTTTACGTATTCGTATGCAACGGCCAGCTCGCAACCCCCGAAGCTCAGTCCAAGACCTATGGCCGCATGAGCCTCGTTAACGCTACTATTGATGGCAACAATATCACTACTGACGAGAAGAACGCATTCACAATCAACATTACAAACGGTCAGGCAACTATCAAGGACTCTTACGGTCGCTTCTACGGAATGGATACCGAACACCTCACCTCATTCCAGTTCTACACCGAGATTAACGAAGGATGCTACTACACCTACGCATTTGAAGGCGACAACGTGAAGTTCACCAACGTCCTCAACCCCACCTGCATCGTTTCTCAGACTCAGGGCGCTCAGGGTACATGGTACACCAACGTCGCTCCCGCAGCTGAACCTACCGTGTTCAACCTCCCCGTCCTCTACAAGAAGAACGAAAGCACCATGATTGCCGACGTGATCGCCGACGAAAACGCTCCTGTTGAGTTCTACAATCTTCAGGGTGTGCGCGTTGAGAATCCCTCAAACGGCATTTTCATCCGTCGTCAGGGTAACAACGTAAGCAAAGTTCTCGTAAAATAATCCAAGTTCTGTAAAAAAACAGATTCACCCTATAAGCGGGGCGGCCTCCGGTGACGGAAACAGCCGCCCCGCTTTTGTTTTTAAGCTGCTGCGAAACCATCACCTCACCCGACCATGAAACTTGATAGTTGGGAAATTTGTTATATCTTTGCAAATGAAAAATCAGTAAAATCATGATAGAGGACAATATCATAAGCGAAGCCGAGGTTGAACGCGCCGTATTGGTCGGGCTTGTCACTCCTCAGCAGAATGAAGCTAAAGCTCAGGAATATCTCGATGAACTGGCATTCCTCGCCGATACGGCGGGCGCAGAGACAGTCAAGGTTTTCACACAGAAAGCTGACTATGCCAATCCGCGCACTTTTGTCGGGAAAGGCAAGCTCGATGAAATCCGGGCATACATCGAAGACAATGACATAGGAATGGCTATCTTTGACGATGACCTCACATCAAAACAGGTTGTCAACATTGAGCGCGAGCTGAAAGTGAAAATCCTTGACCGCACAAGCCTGATTCTTGACATTTTTGCCAAACGCGCCCGCACGGCAAATGCAAAGACACAGGTGGAACTTGCCCAATATCAGTATCTGCTGCCGCGACTTACGCGAATGTGGACCCACCTTGAGCGTCAGCGAG
>CAZKNK010000122.1:0-3328 GCA_964554195.1 uncultured Staphylococcus sp. | reverse complement strand
CTATTCCTGAAAACATGGTGGTTGTTGCGGTTTAATGGTTGATGCTGATTGTTTGTCTGACGGCTTATTTTGGATTTGAAAGATGCGCTGGAGCGGCTGTCAGATCATTTCGCTCCGATTCTGCAAAGTTACGAAAAAATACTTGAAATACCGCCAGATAATCCGTCAGATAATCAGATAATATGTTCGCGTGTATGACTTCATTAAAATTGAATTGTTAAAATTATGCATATTTTGATTACAATAATTAACAGAAAATTAACTATTACAAAGCTGTTACAGCGATAAATCCACTCAAATCGTTAAAATCGAGGTTATGATAAAAGGATTGAAAATCAGCGTTATAGCTAATTAATTCACATTTTTTAGCAATATCTTTGCATTTTTATCCCGAAATAATTTTTACAAGCGGCTAAAAATGACTACATTTGAGAACAAGAAAATAGTAACTGTAAAATATTCTTAAAATCTCATAGTGCGATATGGAGCAGACATTAGTCATATTCAAGCCATCGGCCGTTGAGCGTGCGCTCGTCGGCAGAATTCTTGCCCGTTTCGAGCAGAAGGGGCTTATTGTCGCCGGTTTGAAAATGATGATGCTTTCAGAAGAAATCCTCCGCGAACATTATGCCCATTTGGTTGAAAAACCGTTTTTCCATGAGATTATCTCGTCGATGACGGCTTCGCCGGTGATTGTGATGGTGCTTCGCGGCATTGATGCAATCAGTGTTGTGCGCCTGATGACGGGTGCCACCAATGGCCGTCAGGCTCCTGCGGGAACCATTCGCGGCGATTTCGCAATGAGCAATCAGGAAAACATTATCCACGCGTCATCTTCGGCAGAGGATGCTGAAGCGGAAATCAAGCGTTTCTTCTCGGATGATGAGATTTTTGACTATCTTCCAGTTACAATGCCGTTTGTCAACGGCCCCTCTGAAAGAGGGAATTAAACAATGAACTCCTCGACTAAAAAACAGCTTAAATCATGACCTTCGGAAAAATCAAAACATTTATAACAGTCACCATAGCTACCCTCGCCGCTCTGTCGGCATCGGCACAACGTCAGCTTCCGGCCGGACATAACTCCCAGCATTCTTCACTCCTTGCATCGCAGAACTCATCTGCAAATCCGTTTAAGATTGAAAATAACAGCCGCCTGCTTCAGGATGTGAAGCAGCGCGAGGAGATGTTTGACAACGAAGTTTTCAGCGTGGCATGGGAGTCACAGCTGGTCAATCCTTACGGAAATGATGTTGTCATCCCCGAGCGCAAGGATATTGACGTTTCCGAATATGTGGCACCCGTCACCGGAATCGTGACCTCAAACTATGGCTACCGTCCCCGTTTCGGTCGTAATCACAAGGGCATTGACCTTGCTCTCCATGTTGGTGACACCGTCCGTGCTGCCTTTTCAGGCAAGGTGCGTCTGACACGCTATGAGCGCGCCGGTTACGGTCACTATGTAGTGATCCGTCACGAAAACGGTCTTGAAACCGTCTACGGTCACTTGAGCCGCGCCCTCGTTAAGCCTAATCAATATGTCAAAGCCGGTGAACCTATCGCTTTAGGTGGCAATACCGGACGCTCCACCGGTCCTCACCTCCATTTTGAAACCCGTTATCTCGGTCTGGCCATCAATCCTGCCGACATTATTGATTTTGAGAACAAGACAGTGCTTCGTGATGTGTTCACTTTCAATAAAAAGATTCACGGAGTTCTTCCTCCCGTCAAGGCAAAGGCTTCAAAGAAACGCACTTACGCTTCACGCAAACGTTCTTCGAAGAAAAAATAATCAAAACTGAAATCTTCTTGCTTAGATAATAATACCGATCATTAGATTTGCGGCAGCGGTTTTATGCCGGTATCCGCAGGATTCATCACATTTCCAAATATTTTGTCGTCAGACAATCGTCGCCGGGCCACACTCATCAGTTGAGACGTGGCCCGGCGCGTTTATGTAGAAATTGGATAAGAGGGACTTTGTTATAAGTCAACTGATTTGCCGAATGGTAAAAGCGCCAGTTTCATCAGTTTGAAGTGTTGGATTCCGAACGGAATCCCGACTATTGTGATGCAGAACAGCAACCCGAATCCTAAATGCGTGATTGCAATGGCAATGCCACCGACAAACCACCAGATCACGTTCATAATTCCGGCAAGGCAGCCGGAAGGCCATTGATTATCTTCAATATTTGTACCGAATGGCCATAAAGCAAGTATCGCTAACTTCAGGGTCTGTAATCCAAATGGTATTCCAATGATTGTCATCATCATCACCACACTGGATATGGCGTATTCCATGGCAATCATCAGACCGCCAAACACTATCCAAATTATGTTGAGAATAATCTTCATTATGACATGGAAATTTTGTTATGTCGGCATGAGAGCCGGCGACAGATCGGATTGTGCTTGATAAAATATGCGCTGAGTTTATTCAACCAGGCGGCAAATATATTATGTCTTATTATATAATTATATCTTATTATATATGTGGTGATGGGATGGCCTTTTCACTCGGCTTCGTCGGCAGGTGACAGCGAGGAATAGTCCTGATACAGAAAGTCATTGTAAGGGAAGCGAGTCAAATGCACCTCCTTAGCGCGCTCGTAGAGCAGATGCTTGAGTTCGTCAATATTGGTGCCTTTTTTTGCCGAGATGAACACACAGTCACCCGGCAGGCGTGACATCCACGTGCGCTCAAGTTCCTCAAGAGGAATGTTTTCGCGTGTGGTCGGTGTCAGGTCATCCTCTTCTTTGGGAGTGTAAGTGAAGGCGTCAATTTTGTTGAAAACCATTATGACAGGTTTTTCTGCATCACCGCATATTTCGGCAAGCGTTTTGTTGACCACCTCGATTTGTTCCTCGAAATTGGGGTGGGAAATGTCAACAACATGAACCAGAATATCGGCCTCACGCACTTCGTCAAGGGTCGATTTAAACGAGTTGACAAGATGATGGGGAAGTTTGCGGATAAATCCGACGGTGTCGGTCAGCAGAAACGGCAGGTTGTCGATGATAACCTTACGGACCGTGGTGTCAAGCGTGGCAAAGAGTTTGTTTTCAGCAAAAACGTCGCTCTTGCTAAGCACGTTCATGAGTGTGGATTTGCCGGCGTTTGTGTAGCCTACCAATGCGACTCTGGTGAGTTTGCCACGGTTTTTGCGCTGTACGCTTTTCTGCTTGTCAATGTCCTTCAGCTCTGCTTTCAGACGTGAAATCTTGTCGAGGATTATGCGTCGGTCGGTTTCAATCTGGGTCTCACCCGGACCACGCATACCGATACCGCCTCGCTGACGCTCAAGGTGGGTCCACATTCGGGTCAGTC
>CAZKNK010000121.1:0-3389 GCA_964554195.1 uncultured Staphylococcus sp. | reverse complement strand
GCCATCGCGCCCACATACGTGCGTCGGTGTCCGCGAATCTCGGCCTCATCATGCAGATGTGATATTCCTCGGCCCAGTACTTGACCGAGTTGACTATGAAGTCGCTCATTTGCTTGCGGTCAGATGCCGTTTCATTGCCGCAGCCGGATGCGTCGCTGTAGGAGCCGTCGGGACGGTGGCGGTAATAGTAGCCGGGGGCGGTGAGCGAGAAGTTTGAGCCGTCGTTTTCAGCGGTGTGGTTGTAGACCACATCCATCACCACGCCTATTCCGTTGTCATGCAGATGTTTGATCATCTGCTTCATTTCGCGCACACGGGCCGTCGGGTCGGCGGGATTGGTGGAGTAGGAGCCTTCGGGGGCATTGTAGTTGACCGGATCATAGCCCCAGTTGTAGGAGTTGGATGGGAGGTTAGCTTCGTCGACGGAGTTGTAGTCGTATGATGGGAGGATGTGGATGTGGGTGATTCCCATTTCCTTAAGGTGGTCAATTCCGGTAGCGTCGCCGAATGAGTTGACGGTGCCGTCCTCGGTCAGTGCGATGAATTTGCCTTTGTTGACAATGCCCGATGAGGGAGCGACAGAGAAGTCGCGGTGGTGCATCTCGTAAAGTACGGCGTCATTGATTGAGGCGGTGTGTGGTCCGCGGTCATTCTCCCATCCCTCGGGATTAGTCCGGCTGAAGTCAATGATGGCGGCGCGCTCGCCGTTTGTGCCTACGGCTTTTGCCCACACTCCGGGGGTTTCCTTGAGCCACTTGCCGTCATACTTGACGGAGAAGGTGTAGAATTTTCCATATTGCGGGCCGTCGATTCGGGCCACCCATGTGCCGTCAACCGAGGGAGTCATGTCATATTCGGCTATCGGC
Source organism: uncultured Staphylococcus sp. (assembly GCA_964554195.1). Taxonomy (GTDB): domain Bacteria; phylum Bacteroidota; class Bacteroidia; order Bacteroidales; family Muribaculaceae; genus Duncaniella. The sequence goes on along the minus strand of CAZKNK010000121.1, from coordinate 2,523 downwards.
TTTGAGTTGCGGTCAGTGGGATAGAGATATAGTTTCACGGCTTCGGCTTTGGGCGACCATAGGCGGAAGTCGGTTGAAGTCGGGGTGACGTTGAGTTCCAGATCAGTGCCGGAGTAGGTGGGGTAGGAGAGATAGGCGTCGTCGGCTTCCCGGGCCGAGACATTGAGCGAGCAGAGCATCGCTACACCCGACGAGAGCAGTGCCGTGCCGGGACAAACGGATTTGAGGTTGAATTTCATGTAAGGTTGTAAGTATTGATATGATTATAATTATTTTTCGTTCCTCCGGTTGCCCTGCATGGGGGCAATTTGACGGAGGGTTAATGCAAAGTTACGAATAATCATCGGAAAATCCATAGCGTTTAATATTTATTATGTACGCGCGCGAGTAAAGGGGGAGATGTTTGGATTTGTTTTGTTAAATATTGCTAAAATTCATGTAATATACCCAAAAACCGTCAGGATTTCACTACTTTTGTATGAATAAAGGCGCAAAAACACCTTTGTCATTACCTCACACTACCTCACGAATCGGCTATCAGAGGATGCCGGTTAGCTTAACTGGAAATCTAAATAATTTTATAATCTAATCTAAACCATGTGTGTATGAATTTAAGTAAGAAATCCCGTTATTGGCTGGCGCTTCTGCTATCCTTGACATTCTCACTTTCAGTTTATGCCCAGAACATCACTGTGTCCGGTACTGTTTCCGACGATACCGGCGAACCGCTCATCGGCGCTACAGTGCTGCTCAAAGGCACGACAACCGGTATTGCCACCGACTTCGACGGCAACTATTCCATCAGCGTCCCCTCAAAGGGAACACTCGTGTTCTCCTATATCGGCTATGAGACCAAAGAGGTCCCCGTGAACGGACGCAGCAAAATCGACGTCACTCTGGCGTCAAACACCACAGTCCTCGATGAGGTTGTGGCCATCGGTTACGGTACGGTCCGCAAGAAAGACCTCACCGGTGCCGTTTCATCAGTGTCAGGTTCCGAACTTGCCAAAGTGCCGGTGACTTCAGCTGCCCAGGCTCTTCAGGGCAAGGCTGCCGGTATCAATATCGTGCAGCAGAGCGGTGCGCCCGGTGCGGGTGTCAACGTGACCGTGCGCGGTGGTGCGTCACTTACCCAAAGCACCGAACCTCTCTACATTGTCGACGGCTTCCCGATGGACAACGCCCTCTCTAATATCGACATCAACGACATTGAAAGCATCGACGTGCTGAAGGATGCCTCGTCAACCGCTATTTACGGTGCGCGCGGTTCTAACGGTATTGTGGTCATCACCACTAAGTCGGCTAAGGAGGGCAAAACCAAGATTGACTACAACGGCTTCGTTTCATTCGACGTCCTTTCAAAGAAGCTTGACGTGATGGACAATGCGCTCGAATATGTGCAGTATCAGTATGAACTCGCTGCCCTGGCCAACGCGCCTAACCGCTGGACTATGGTCTACGATAACGCAGCCGACGCCACTTCAGGCGATTATATGGCCAACGTCTATAACCGCATGACTGAGCTTTATGGCAATTCTTACGCACTCGATATGCAGAAAGAGGGCTTCGGTGGCTCTGCCGTGACTCAGAATCACAGCCTCTCGGTTTCGGGCGGTACTGAAAAGACAAAATATCTCGTTTCTTACAATTACAGCGGAAACGACGGTCTGCTCGCAAACCATGACTTCACCCGTAACACTGTCCGCGCCAAAATCAACTCCGAACTCTACAAGGGTGTGAAATTCGATTTCTCAACATTCTTCTACAACTCAGTGACTCACGGCGGCGGTAAGTTTGACGGTATGGACAACCTCCTCCAGTATCCTATCAACGGTGGTACATTCTTTACCCGCGATCAGCTTCTCAACACCCAGACCCTTATCAATTTCCGCGACGTGACAACCGCTTACGACGCTCCCAACCAGTTGGTGCAGAATCTCGCTTCAACCTCCGAGAGCCGCAGCCGCCGACTCGAACTCAACGCCGGCGTCACGGTTGACTTCCTCAAGAACTTCTCATGGCGCACATCAGGCAACTATGTCACCAAGTGGGGCAAATCTACCTCATTTGCCGACGAAAACTCTACCTCTTATCTGAGCGCTCCTCTCATCAACGGTGTATCAGGCTCAATCGGTAACTCCGAGAGCTACAGCTGGCACATCTCCAACACTCTGACCTACGCCAACACCTTCAATAAGAAGCATAACCTCACCGTCATGCTCGGTCAGGAATACTCTTACAGCGAGAGCGAATCAAACAAGATGAGCGTTGCCAAGCTTCCCATCCCTAACCACGGCCTTGACGTGATCAACAATGCTGAAGTGACTTCCAAGTCAGCAGGCCATTCACGCAACAATCTGCTTTCGTTCTTCGGACGTGCGTCATATACATTTGACAACCGCTACCTCTTCACCGCAACCATGCGTGCCGACGGTAGCTCCAAGTTCGCCAAAGGCAACAAGTGGGGGTATTTGCAAAGATAGTGACTTATCGGCACATTTCACCCCATCTATGTTAAAAGAA
>CAZKNK010000120.1:0-3430 GCA_964554195.1 uncultured Staphylococcus sp. | reverse complement strand
ACAGTGATGGGCCGCGACTGCTCCGTGTGGTTCAACACCGTGCTACGTGGCGACGTCAATTCCATCCGCATCGGCGACCGCGTCAACATTCAGGACGGCTCCGTGCTTCACACCCTCTATCAGAAATCCACCATTGAAATCGGCAACGATGTTTCCATCGGCCATAATGTCACCATTCACGGCGCAAAAATCCATGACCTCGCACTTATAGGTATGGGAGCCGTAGTTATGGATGACGCTGAGGTTGGCGAAGGCGCCCTCGTGGCAGCCGGGTCAGTCGTGCTGTCACGCACCAAAATCGGTCCTAACGAACTTTGGGGAGGCGCTCCGGCTAAATTCATCAAGCCGGTCGATCCCGAAACTTCACGCGAACTCAACACCAAGATAGCGCGCAACTATCTGATGTATTCGCGCTGGTACACCGAAGGCACCGACACTCCCGAGTCAGCGGAGTGAAAAATAGCCGGCATCCGGTATTACAACTTACCCCGGAATCCGATTCTTTGCAGAAACGGGTTCCGGGGCTTGCGCTATTACAATGATATTAGAAAATCCTAATTCATCATCCGGCGCGACCGGTCATTTCAGTTTATCGGCCAGACCGGATGCCGCATCAGCTATTGAGTCAAGCGCTGAAGCTGCGGTTGATTTGACCTTATCCACAATGGGGGTCGCTTTTTCCTTGAGGTCGTCAACCTTATCGGAAATTGTATCTGAAACATTCCCTGCCGTTGCAGCAAGGTTATCTTTCATTGCCGCCACCTTGGCTGCAAGGTCCTGCTTTTCAGCTTCTACCTGTGCCTTTGCGGCTACTTCGCCGGCCTCAGCCGACACACGTGCTGCCTCTTTAGAGAGGTCGGCTGCGCCGTTGGCTACAGCCTGGGGGTCAATCATACTCATAGTTTGTCTGTTTTTAATTTGTTTGTTTTCATATTCTGAATATTAAACACCCAAACGATGTGAATGGTTGACTGCTGAATGTTAAATTCTATCAAGAACCGTAGCTACAAGGTCACGGACAGCAGATTTATAGTTAGGCGTGGCCTCATGACACATCCTGTTGGCAATAATGGAGCATACCGTCATGGCTCTGTGGCCCATCAGCCGGGCCAGACCCTGAAGCGGAGCCGACTCCATTTCGTAATTTGTGATGCGCCGGTCATGATAGCGGAAATTCTCAATGCGACGGTTAAGGTCAGGATTGGCAAGCGGCAGACGCAACTCACGCCCCTGCGGGCCATAGAATCCGACAGCCGAAATAGTGTTTCCGCGCACCATGTCATCGCGTCCGATGAGATTAACCAGTTCCTCATCCGCTTTGACGATGTAAGGCTTGGCCCAAAGTGGATTCCATCCAACCGAATCGCAGAATTCATGCTCCATGTCGAGATCGGCCACATCATTGCGTCCGGCATAATAGTTAAGCACCCCGTCAAACCCGATGGCGCGTTCGGCTATCACGGGAGTGCCGAGGATGAGTTCGGGTTGCAGTGCGCCCGACGTTCCGATGCGCACCATGGTCAGGCGTCGCTTTTCAGGCTTCACCTCACGTGTGGCGAAGTCAATATTGGCCAGAGCGTCAAGTTCGTTGATGACTATGTCTATATTATCAGGGCCGATTCCGTGACTCAGACACATGATCGGCTTACCCTTATACGTGCCTCCGATGGTGTGAAATTCGCGTGAGCTTACTTCAAAATCCTTTGTGTCAAAAAAGGATGCCACCATATCCACTCTCGCGGGATCACCGACGAGGATGATACGGTCAGTGAGCTGTTCGGGACGCAGATGTAGGTGAAATACTGACCCGTCGGGGTTGATGATAAGCTCCGAGGGAGCAATGATTTTGTTTTCCATGAAAGTTCGGTTAATGGTTTATAATTCTCAACAATTCAAAGGGGCAGACAAGCACTAAGATTTATTTTTTTTAACAAATTTCAATCCGATTCTTATGGTTCTATCCATTCAAGTGCGGGAAGTCGCCACTCACCGGCAGGGTCGGAAACAAGATAGCCACCATCCATACGGAGCGGCGAGGGGATATTGTTTGAATAGATCTGACCCGTACCGAGACCCTGACAGAGTCCGCCCGTAGGCAGAAGCGAGGTGAAACGGGCTATGGCGTTGAGTCCCACGTTTGACTCCAAAGCCGAAGTCACCCACCATCCGGCTCCACACTGTCGGGCGGCTTCAATCCACTCCTCAGCTCCCTCGAATCCACCACAGAGTGTCGGCTTGAGGATGATGAATGTCGGTCGCAGGCTCCGGAGCAACTCAGACTTACACTCCTGTGAGTCAACCCCGATGAGTTCCTCGTCAAGCGCGATCGGAATGACCGATTGACGTATTACCTTCCTCATCAGGTCATGCCGCCCGGCAGGCACCGGCTGCTCTATCGAGTGAATCCGGAAGGGAGCATAGCTGCTGATGCGTTCGGCTGCCTCATCAGCCGAATGGAAAGCTCCGTTTGCATCAAGACGGATAGTGATGTCGGGACGCAGACGGCGTATCAGAGCGAGAATCTCAGTCTCCTCACGCGCCGAAAGCTGCCCTACCTTTATCTTGATGACGTCAAACACATTGATTTTCTTTTCTATCGACCTGACCGTGGCGTCAAACGAGTCAATCCATATCAGTCCGTTGATCGGAATCCGCAGCCGCGCGGATGTGAAAGGCATGTACTGTCCGCCGGACGCAAGGTCAGACATGGCTGAAGTCAGCGCAAAGCGTATCGAACTCCAATGACTCAGATCAGGCAGCGGAGTACCGTCGCTGACGGCACGACACACTTCGGCAAGCATATCCTCATAGCCCGGACGGTCATCAGCCGACAGACCTCGAAACAGTGCGGCTTCACCCAGACCGGTCAGGCCGGTGTCCGGATCAATCAGACGGAGAAAATATGTATCCTTGTGGCGCATGGTCTCTCTGGATGTACGCGCCACAAAGTTGAAATCAAGCTGATAGCGACAGTATTGAGCCTTCATCAGCCCGGAAACTTCGTAAACTGATCGAAATCAGGGTCACGCTTTTCAAGGAATGCGTTCTTGCCCTCCTGAGCCTCGGCCATGAGATAATACATCAGAGTTGCATCTCCGGCAAACTCCATCAGACCGTGCTGCCCGTCAAGCTCGGCATTGAGAGCGCGCTTGATCATTCGGATGGCCATGGGACTGCGCTTCAGTATGGTCTCACACCACTCCACCGTCTCATCTTCAAGACGGTCAAAGGGAACAACTTTGTTGACCATCCCCATCTCCTCAGCCTCCTTAGCCGAATACTGCCGGCAGAGAAACCATATCTCACGCGCTTTTTTCTGACCGACTATCCGTGCGAGATACGATGAACCGAATCCGCCGTCAAAGCTACCCACCTTAGGCCCGGTCTGACCGAAAATAGCATTTTCCGAAGCAATGGTCAGGTCACACAC
>CAZKNK010000119.1:0-3608 GCA_964554195.1 uncultured Staphylococcus sp. | reverse complement strand
GGTAGTGATGTTGCCCCACTGGTCTGATCCTCCGAGCTGAAGTCGGCAGTTCTTTTCTTTGTAAAGATGGAGGAAGTCGTAGCCCTGAAGGAGCTGATAGGAGAATTCGGTGAACGACATACCTTCACGTGACTCTCCGCTCAGGCGCTTCTTGACGGAGTCTTTTGCCATCATGTAGTTGACGGTGATATGTTTGCCGACGTCGCGTATGAAGTCAAGGAATGAAAATTGCTTCATCCAGTCATAGTTGTTGACCATCTCGGCGGCGTTGGGGGCGTCGCTCTCGAAGTCGAGAAATTTTGCGAGTTGTTTCTTTATGGCCTCCTGATTGTGGCGGAGGGTTTCTTCGTCGAGAAGTTTGCGCTCCTGACTTTTCATTGAGGGGTCGCCTATCATACCGGTGGCACCGCCTACGAGAGCAATCGGTTTGTGGCCGGCACGCTGGAAGTGACGGAGCATCATTACGCCTACAAGGTGGCCGATATGGAGCGAGTCGGCCGTCGGATCGATGCCGAGGTAGGCTGTGGTCATTTCTTTTTTAAGTTGTTCGTCTGTGCCTGGCATCATCTGATGAATCATGCCGCGCCAGGTAAGTTCTTCAATAAAGTCCATTTCAGTATGTGTGGAATTTGGATTGATTAATCGGATTTATTTGCCCTCGATGGTGACTATAGTTCCGTCGGGACGGTGGGTCAGCGGAGTGACTTTGATTGAGCGGAGTGAAGATTTGCCTCCAGAGGGCGCGCTGTCATGATAGAACAGATACCACTTTCCGTCAACTTCAACCACAGCCTGATGGGTGGTCCAACCAACCACCGGAGTCATGATTTCGCCCCCGTAAACGAACGGGCCGTAGGGGCTGTCAGACGTAGCATAACAGATCTTGTGAGTGTTTCCGGTGGAGTATGTGAGATAATACTTGCCGTTGAAACGGTGGATCCACGGAGCTTCAAAAAAGCGGTGCGGGTCAGATTCGAGCATACGGTTGCCCAGTGAGTCGGTGATGATGATGTGTCGGGCCGGCTCGGCAAGCTGCGTCATGTCGGGGGTTAGACGGGCCACTCGCGGACCGTAGGCAAGATCATCCTTTGCAGGGCGTGATGCATTCTCTTTCAGGATGTTATTATCGTCATAACGATGATTTTGACCGCCGTTCAGTCCGCCGAAATAAAGGTAATAGTCATCACCGTCGCGCATCACTGCCGGATCGATGCTGTAGGAGCCGCGAATCGGATCGGGTAAGGCTGTGAATGGTCCCTCGGGTGACTTAGAGGTGGCCACACCGATGCGGAACAGGCCGTTGAGGTCGCGCGCTGAAAAGTAGAGGTAATATGTCCCGTCCTTCTCAGCCACATCGGTGGCCCACATCTGGCGTGAAACCCAGGGGACGGAGTCAATGGAGAGGATAGCGCCGTGATCGGTCACTTCGGCGGTCATCGGGTCACCAGTGAGCGAGAAAACGTGATAGTCACGCATATCATAGTGGGCGCCGTCAGTACCATCAGTGACAGGTGAATCCCAGTCATGGGAAGTGTAGATATACACCTTGCCGTCAAACACATGTGCGGCGGGGTCAGCCATATAATCGGCTGGCCACAGATAGCGGGAGTCCTGCTTCACGGCAGAGTCTGCCATCGCCGTAATTGCGGTCAGTAGAGCGAAAGCTGACAGTGGAATAAGGTTTCTAAGCATATTATAGATTGAATTATTTAAGAACGGATAAAGCGGCGGCGATGCGGCGCATAGCCTCGCGGATGTTGTCATCGGATGTGGCGTAGCTCAGTCGGATATATCCTTCCATGCCGAATGCAGCCCCGTCGACCGTTGCCACGTGGCCGGTTTCGAGCAGATACATGGCCAGATCACCCGATGTGGCAATGGATTTTCCGTCCGGAGCAGTTTTACCTATAAAAGCACTCACCTCGGGGAAGAGATAGAATGCTCCCTGAGGCTTGTTGACCTTCAGCCCGGGAATCTGTGAGGCAAGTTGCACCACAAGGTCGCGGCGGCGAAGGAAGGCCTTGCGCATTTCCTCGACACATTCCTGCGGACCATTATAAGCAGCTTCGGCAGCTTTCTGTGCTATTGATGAGGCATTGGATGTATATTGTCCCTGGAGCTTTGACACTGCTTTGGCTATGGTGAGGGGAGCAGCGCAGTAGCCGATTCGCCAACCTGTCATGGCGTAGGCTTTTGACACTCCGTTGATGAGAATCACACGGTCGGCAAGCTCGGGGAATGAGGCCATGGATGTGAATGAACCGGTGAAATTGATGTGTTCATATATTTCATCGGCCAGAACCATCACGTCAGGATAATCTTTAAGTACGTCGACAAGCGCTTGCAGTTCATCGCGCGAGTAGACACTTCCGGTCGGGTTTGAAGGGGAGCAGAGCATCAGCATCACGGTGCGGTCAGTGATGGCCTCGCGGAGCTGCTGCGGAGTGATTTTGAAGTCCTGCTCAATGTCAGCCTTGATCTCAACGGCTTTTCCCTCGGCAAGTTTCACCATCTCCACATAGCTTACCCATGCCGGCATAGGGATTATCACTTCGTCGCCTGGATTGACCGTGGCGAGAATCACATTGCAGAGCGCCTGCTTGGCGCCGTTGGAAACCACAATCTGCTCGGGAGGGAAAGTGACACCGTTTTCATTGCTCAACTTGCGGCTCACAGCCTGACGAAGCGACAGATAGCCGGGGACTGGGGTGTAGAACGTGAAATTCTCATCAATGGCCTTTTTGGCCGCCTCCTTGATGAAATGCGGGGTTTCGAAGTCAGGTTCGCCGACTGAGAGATTGATCACATCCACTCCGGCGGCGCGGAGTTCACTGCTCTTTTGTGACATGGCAAGCGTGGCCGATGCGGCCAGTGACTTTACTCGACAAGAAATCTGCATAGTGCTTTTTAAATAAGTTTCTTAATTTGTATGCAAAGGTAATGAGAATTATTGACATTTTTTTGTAATTTTGCAGACGGATTGAAAGTCCGAGCTTGAAAATTGAAAATAATCACATCATGATAGACCTCATAAATCGTCTTAAAGCCGAACTCGAGCAGCTATCGGCCACCACTCCGGAGGCTGTGGAAGCTATCAGAATAGAATATCTGAGCAAGAAGGGAAAGGTTTCGGCACTCTTTAACGAATTTCGTAACGTAGCGCCCGAGAAAAAGCGCGAGATAGGTCAGGCTCTCAACGAACTCAAAACGTATGCCACCGACCGCATAGCGCAGTTACGCGACTCATTTGCCACAGCGGCCCAGACCGATGTGGATCTTGACCTGACCCGCTCGGCGGCCTCAATGCCTCTCGGCACACGCCACCCTCTGTCGCTCGTCAGAAACGAAATCGTTTCGATTTTCTCCCGGTTGGGCTTCAACATTGCCGAGGGTCCGGAGATTGAGGATGACTGGCATGTGTTTTCGTCGCTCAACTTTGCGGCTGATCATCCGGCCCGCGACATGCAGGACACATTCTTTATTCAGCGTAATCCCGACGTTCTGCTCCGCACCCATACCTCATCGGTTCAGAGCCGCGTGATGGAGACCACCAAGCCCCCTATCCGCATTATCTGTCCCGGACGCGTTTACCGCAATGAGGCTATTTC
>CAZKNK010000118.1:0-3686 GCA_964554195.1 uncultured Staphylococcus sp. | reverse complement strand
AAACAATTATCTGGGGAACATATAAGAACTGGATTCACAGCTACCGTGACCTGCCCGTGCTTTGCAATCAGTGGGCCAATGTGATGCGTTGGGAAATGCGTACCCGCATGTTCCTCCGCACCGCCGAATTCCTTTGGCAGGAGGGCCACTGCGCTCATGCAACGGCTGAAGAGTCGGAAGCGAGAACAGTTCAGATGATCAACCTCTATGCTGATTTTGCCGAGAAGTTTATGGCCATGCCTGTGATTAAAGGTGTCAAGAGCGAAACCGAGCGATTTGCCGGTGCCGTAAACACTTACACCATTGAGGCCATGATGCAGGATGGAAAGGCACTTCAGTCAGGCACATCTCACAACCTCGGTCAGAATTTCGCTAAAGCATTTGACGTCACTTTTGTTAACAAGGAGAATAAACCGGAATATGTATGGGCTAATTCATGGGGTGTCTCAACCCGACTGATGGGCGCCCTTATCATGACTCACTCCGATGACAATGGTCTGGTGCTTCCTCCTCACCTCGCCCCCATTCAGGTGGTGATCGTGCCGATCTACAAAAATGCCGAACAGCTTGCCAAAATCACTGACAGCGTTCTGCCTATCATTGAAGAACTCCGCGCCCACGGTATCAGCGTCAAGTATGACGATGCCGACAATCGTCGTCCCGGTTTCAAATTTGCCGATTATGAACTTAAGGGCGTTCCTGTCCGACTTGCTATCGGTTCTCGTGACATTGAAAACGGCACGGTTGAGATCATGCGTCGTGACACTCTTGAGAAACATTCTGCTCCTATAGCCGGCATTGCTACATACATTGAATCGCTCCTTGAGGAAATTCAAAACAACATTTACCGCAAAGCACTTGAGCGCCGTGAGTCAATGACCCGCACGGTTGAGACTTACGATGAATTCAAAACCGAAATTGAAAAAGGCGGATTCATTCTGGCTCATTGGGACGGCACCCCTGAAACCGAGGAGAAGATTAAAAACGAAACTAAGGCTACAATCCGTTGTGTTCCACTTGACGGTGACAAAACTCCCGGATTCTGCATGGTGACGGGTCGCCCCTCCAAGTGCCGTGTTCTCTTTGCCCGCAACTATTAATTCTTCTTATTCATGGAAAAACCGGTCATAGCTATTGTTATACCGTGCTACAACGAGCAGGAAGTGCTTCCAATCACACTTCCTGTTCTTATTGGTATTATTGACGGTCTTGCCTCCGATGGGAAAATCAGTCCGGACAGTTTTATTCTCTGCTCAAACGATGGAAGCCGTGACTCCACATGGGATGTTATCACGGCCTTCCACCTTAAGGACCACCGCATTAAGGGAATCTCGCTTGCCCATAACCGCGGTCATCAGAATGCTCTCCTTGCCGGACTGATGACAGTCAAGGACCGCTGCGATGCTGCGATTTCGATTGATGCTGACCTTCAGGATGATCCGAATGCTATAATAGCTATGGTCGATAAATTTCTTGATGGTAAGGAGATTGTGTATGGCGTAAGGAGTTCGCGTGATACCGATACTTGGTTCAAGCGTACTTCAGCCAACTCTTTTTATCGCTTTCAGAAAGCGATGGGGCTTGACACTGTAAGCAATCATGCTGATTACAGGCTGATGAGCAGCCGCGCTTTGAATCTTTTGGCCGAATACGGCGAGAAAAATCTCTTTCTCCGCGGCATCATCCCCATGATAGGTCTTGATACCGACATCGTGACCTATCCGCGCGCAGCCCGTGCAGCCGGTGAGTCAAAATATCCGTTGGCCAAGATGCTTAGTTTTTCCATTGACGGCATCACATCGTTCTCCGCCAAGCCGATGAGAATGATATTCCTTACCGGATTATTTCTGATTCTGGTTGACATTGCTGTGGCCATCTACGTGCTGATTTCTTACTTCACAAGTGACATCATTGAGCCGGGATGGACCTCGATCATGCTTTCAGTGTGGTTTCTCGGTGGATTGATTCTGATGGGTGTCGGAATTGTCGGTGAATATATCGGCAAGATTTTTATCGAGGTTAAAAATCGCCCGCGCTATGCTGTCAAAGATTATCTGATGGACTAACAATTTTAAACAGATGGATAGTAAACAATTCACTTCAGCATTGGCCGAAAAATCAGGTCTGGCCTCTGCTACGGTCAATATCCTCATTGAAAAACTTACATCGGTCTTTGTTGACTTCGGCACCGAACTTGATGCCGTGGCAGTTCCGGGATTCGGGACCTTCACCACTTCAAAGTATGATGAGACAGTTATTTCTGATCAAGCTTCGGGGAAGCGTAAGCTTCTCCCACCCGAAATCAAAATGGAGTTCAAACCGAGCATACTTTTGCGTAAGAAATTATGAATCGTAAAATACCATTTCAGGAACTTGCAGCCCGTCTGGCTGCATCAGCCGGTGTGCCGGAAGCTGAAAGTGAAGTTTTTATCAAGCATTTCTTTGACACGATCAGAGACGGATTGCTCACTGACGGCAGTGTGACAGTCAAAGGCTTCGGAACATTCAGCCTTGACAAATCAGCACCTGATCCGGTCATCTTTACGCCCGACGAAGCAGTCCGGACAATCATCAATGCCCCCTTTGCCCAGTTTGAGCCGGAGATTCTTAATGATGAAGTGACGGAATCGATGCTCAATGAGGCCGAGATGCAATTTCAGAAAGAATCCGAGAGTGATGGCGAGCCGGTATCATCGGCAGCCAGTGAGGATTTTTCCGAGCCGGTTGTTGCAGAAGAAATTTTGACGGATGATGAAGATGAAGAACCTGTATTCATTCCCCTTGACTCTCCATCAGTTTCCGTGACAGCTGACACCGATGACACTGAACACGCTGAACAAGTTTCAGTAAATGATACTGATGCTGTCACTGACACTGTTACTGAATCTACCCCTGAACCTACCTGTGAATCAAGTCATGAGTCTGATTCTTCATCGGGTCAAGTGCCGGAGGTTATCACGATAGAAGAAGAGGAGGAAGAACACGTTTCACCTGACACCTCACCATCTCCGACCCCCTATGATGATTCTGGTGATGACTCTGAACAGGAAGAACAATCTCGAAGCGGCTTCGGATTGGGATTTCTTGTCGGAATCCTGGTTGGTCTGGCTATTGGAGCGGCTGCAACATTCTTCTACACTAATCTTATTACCAATAACCCCGGAGCAACTAATGATCCGGAAGAAGAACTTGTGGAGGATGACGATTCATCCATTTCCGAGGATGTGCAGGAGGTGATGACATTGCCGACCGACACAATTATTCCTGATACAATCTCGTCTGCTCAACCCGAAGCATCCGCTGCTGCTGAATCTGAAATTCCATCCTCACTGCCGGAAGCAAAACCTGCCGCTGTGACGGTGAAAGTCAAGCCCGGTGATCATATATCAGGTTTGGCACTGAAACATTATGGCAACCGTGCATTCTGGGTGTATATTTACCAGGAAAACAAGTCTAAGATTAAGAACCCTGATAATCTGACCGTCGGCCTTAATCTCATCATTCCGCCGGCTGAAAAGTATGGCATCAATAGCAAGAGTGAAGCCAGTGTGAAGAAAGCAAAAGCACTTGAGAACGAAATCAAATCGAAACGATAACTATATTAAAGGTAATATAGATAAAATTAACAATCAAACAGAGGATTCTATTTGTTGTTATTTTTAGCGCTTTTGCAAATTCCATTGCAA
>CAZKNK010000117.1:0-4027 GCA_964554195.1 uncultured Staphylococcus sp. | reverse complement strand
TTACTTGCCGATGCAGAAGCGGGAGAAGATGGTGGTGAGAATTTCGGTGGAGGGGATGTGGCCGGTGATGGTGGAGAGGTGGGTGAGGGTTTCGCGTAGGTCCTGGGCAATGAGGTCGCCGGGGAGGTCGGTGTCGAGTCCTGTGATGACTCGGGCGGTTGACTCGGCGGCTCGAGCGAGGGCTTGGGCGTGGCGGAGGTTTGTGACAAGGATTCCTTCCGAGTCGTTGCCATCAATGGCGTGGGCGGTGGAGTCGAGTGTTGAGAGGAGGTTGTCGATGCCGTGGCGGGTTAGTGCAGAGATGGTGACAACGGTGGCCGGGATGTCGGTAGGAAGTTGGTTAATGGTGCGAGTGATTGCGTCAGATGCGGCGGTGTCGGTTTTGTTGACGGCGAAGATGATGGTTGTTTGTGGGGCTGCTTTCCGGATTTGGTCGAAGATTTCCGAATTAGGTTGACTGTCGGGATCGATAACGAGTATGATGATTCGGGCGCGATTTATGGCGTCGATGGATCGTTGGATTCCGATTTGCTCGATGCGGTCAGTTGTGGCTCTGATTCCGGCTGTGTCTATGAAGCGGTAGAGGTAATCGCCTGACTCAAGGGTCTCCTCGATGGTGTCACGTGTTGTGCCGTGGATGTCGCTGACTATGGCGCGTTCATCGCCAAGCAGGGCATTGAGGAGTGAGGATTTTCCTGCGTTTGTCTGTCCGACGATAGCAACGGGTATTCCTTCCTTTATGGCCTGCCCGGAGGCGAAGGATCGGTGAAGCCGGGTGACTTCGGCATGGATTTCAGTGGCTAATGCACGGAGTTTGGCTCTGGAGGCGAATTCTACTTCCTCTTCAGAGAAATCAAGTTCGAGTTCAAGGAGTGAGGCGAGTTCGAGAAGCTGACTGCGTAGAGATGCAATTCGTTTTGAAAATCCGCCGCGGAGCTGAGAGATGGCAATGCGGTGGGCTGCACGGGAGTTTGATGCAATTACATCGGCAACGGCTTCAGCTTCTGCAAGATCAATTTTGCCTGAGGCGAAGGCTCTACGGGTGAATTCGCCGGGCGATGCGAGTTCGGCACCCGCCTGGATGAGAATTTCAATAAGGCGGCGTTGCACGTAGCGTGAACCGTGGACCGAAATTTCAACAACATTTTCTCCGGTGAATGATGACGGAGCGCGGAATACGGTGGCAACGGCTTGGTCAAGGATTGTGCCGTCAGGTTCAATGACGTAGCCGAGTCGGGCTGTGTGTGACGCGACCGCTGTCAGACGATGTCCTTTCCAGACCATGTCAGCTATTTCAATGGCATCGGGTCCCGATACACGTGCTACGGCTATCCCTCCGATACCGGGAGGGGTGGATATGGCGCAGATTGTATGATTAATTCCGTTAGCTGGATTTGTCATTTCGGTTATTTTATGGTTGACCAAAAGTGGAAGTCACATTGTGCTTCGACTTCGTTTTCAATATCATCAGGCAGTGCGGCGAAGAAGTCGTAGCCTGTGATTTGTTCAAGTTCATCGACTGAGATTGCAGCCTGCTGCATACCTCCGGACACTTTCCCGTTTGGCATTACGAATGCGATGGCGCGAGGTCGGTCTGCGTCAAGCGACAGGATGGCTTTGAAGAACCGGCGAGGGACGTAGACCTGATTGTCGCCGATGTATTCGATGGGTTCGTCAGAGATGACCGGACCGCAGACGATGTAGATTTTCGAGTCGGCTTTAGCCCAAAGGCGGCACTTCTCCTCGAGGCGTTTCCATGTCCCGGAGTTGAGTGAGTTGGCCTGAGGAACGATGTTTGTCATCATAAACGACTCGTTGAGCGCTTTTTTGTCCCACTTCATATCTGCTGCCGGTGCCATGTGTCCTCGGTCATAGCCTGAGTTTTTATAGTCGGACGGATCAGCCGAACCGTCCACGTCCGGGTCGACCGTGAATTTCACTGGACGCGGTTCCTTGCCGTCTGTTTCCTCAGCTGTGAGTTCCCATGCCACCCAGTTGGGAATGTGAAGCTTCGGATTAAAGCCGATGTTCATTCCGGTGTATTTGAGGTTTAGAGATGGAACTGTTTCAGGTATTCCGACCGTGAGAAGGCTGTCGGTCAGATTCTTAGGTAGGTCCATCTTTCGGTAGTCAGGCAGCGAGTCGGTGTCCTTCTGCTCCGAACGGCAGTAGGCCACGGCGAGTAGCCCGAAAAGCAGTGCAAATTTAGCTATGTTAATCAGGCGTTTGTTTGCGATAGTGCGGCGTGAGGTCATAAATCTATTGAATTTATTATTCCTGCGATTTCAGATGCGTCGGTTACGGATGTACCTGTTGCGATGGGCAGGCTTACCATCTCGGCTGCCAGTTGCTCGGTGACAGGAATAGGTCCGTGGTTAAGATGGGTGTAACAAGGTTGGCGATGGGGTGGGGTGGCATAATGAATGTCAGTGCCGACACCTTTTTGTGCAAGTTGCTCGCGGAATGAGTCGCGCCGATCGGCCGGAACACGGATTATGTATTGATGCCACACATTGTCAATCACCTGAGGCGTTATCACCGGCTTAATTACAGCGGGGTTAGTGATGGTTCGTTCATAGGCCATAGCGCGGGCAAAACGGGCGGCATTTTCGCTGTCAGTGTAAGGTAGCTTGACGCGCAGCATCGCAGCCTGAATCGGATCGAGGCGACAGTTGAATCCGGCATAAATGTTGTGATAGCGACGGTCACTGCCATAGTTTGCGAGAGCGCGAACTGTTGCGGCGAGTTGTTCGTCATGAGTGACAACGGCACCGGCATCGCCGAGGGCGCCGATGTTTTTTGTAGGATAGAAACTGAATGCCCCTGCATGACCCAATGCGCCTGCGTGGCGTGAACCGAAAAGACCGTCAGTGGTGGCCCTTGCCCCGATGGCCTGAGCGCAGTCCTCGACAACAAACAGGTCATGCTTCTTCACGGCGTCCACTACATTGTCATCCCAGACTGTTTTGCCATAAAGATGGACGAGCATAATGGCTCGGGTCCGACCGGTAATGGCATTCTGGATCAGTGATGTATTGAGATTTAGAGTTTCGGCTGATGCGTCGACAAGCACCGGAGTCAGTCCGGAGTCGGTGATGGCCAGGATTGAGGCGATGTAGGTGTTGGCCGGGACTATTACTTCATCGCCGGGTGACAGCCTACCCATCAGGATTGCAGCGCGCAAAATTAATCTAAGGGCATCCAAACCATTACTTACTCCGACGGCATGCGGAGCTTTATGGTAAGCGGCTAATTCTTTTTCAAACAGTTCCACTTCCGTGCCTCCGATATATCGGCCGGAACGAATCACTCTTAGGGCAGCCTCCTCAAGACGTTCGCGGTATGGCTCGTTTGCAACATCGAGGTCAAGAAAAGGATATTTCATCAGTCAACGGATTTAATGAACTCATCATAGTCCCTTATATAATCGCTTTCGTTGAAAACCGTTGAGGTCAGCACCAGACACACGGCTCCGGTGGAGAAATTGTCGAGCGTCCGCCAGTTGCACGGAGGCACATACAGTCCCTTGTAAGGCCTGTTCAGGTCAAAGCTTCGCCACTCATTTCCGTCAAACAGATTAACTCTGAAACTGCCTGACAAGGCTATAATGATTTCTTCAGACTCCTTGTGTGAGTGTCCGCCACGCTCAGCGCCTGCCGGGACATCGTAGGTCCAGTAGACGCGCTTGATTTCAAAGGGCAGTTTCTCTCCGTTTTCCACGAAAGTAAGACTTCCGCGAGGGTCATATATTTTAGGCAGATAGATGATTTCAGGTGTTTGCGGTTTCATGCTGAGTATGGATTTGGTGCAAAGATAATAAAAAATGCGGAAAGGACAACGGAGGCAGTGTCCTCCATTGTCCTTTTCCAAGTCTTTGCTCACAGAGAGCAAGCCGAAAGTGCGGCTTACTTTCTGATACCGAGTTCCTTCTGGGCGATGATGGCGCGGTAGCGGTTGATGTCCTTGCGGATCAGGTAGTCGAGAAGACGACGACGCTTACCTACCAGAGCCTTGAGTGCTCGTGCGG
>CAZKNK010000116.1:0-4300 GCA_964554195.1 uncultured Staphylococcus sp. | reverse complement strand
TCAGTAAAGCAGATCACGTCATCATCACGAAACAGTGACGAATCTGCCGGAACACGCCCGCGCCGGTCAATCAGAACCCGTTTCGGACTGCGACCCGGAAACTCCCTTGTGTCAAGCCGAGGATTGTCGGCCAATGCGGTCCCGCTTCCGATCATGATGGCGTCAACTGTGGCTCGCAGACGGTGAACCATCATCTTCGTTACAGGAGTGGAGATTTGTCCGTCAATAAATCCGTCGGCACTCTCCGCCCATTTCAGGATAACGTAGGGGCGTCCTTCACGGTGAGCAGTCATGAATCGGACATTGAGAGCCTCACACTCCTCACCGAGCAAACCGACACTGACATCCACACCTGCCTCGCGAAGCATTCTGACGCCTCGGCCACTGACCTTGACAAACGGATCAAGACACCCAACTACCACACGCGGAATACCCATTCGGATTATCAGCTCCGCACACGGAGGAGTCTTTCCGTAATGAGAACATGGTTCGAGAGTGACATACATCGTGGCATCACGGAGCAAATCCTTGTCAGCCACAGACGCCACGGCATTGACCTCGGCATGGCCTTCGCCACACCGCCGGTGCCATCCCTCCCCTATTATTTTGCCTGCGCAGTCAACTATTACAGCACCCACCATCGGGTTTGGATGCGCGTCAAGCCGTCCGTTACGTGCGAGCTGCAATGCGCGGCGCATATATTTTTCACCGTCATTCATCTTTCCAGTCACCATTTTCCTTTATCAGACTTATCAGACGGTCAATGGCCTCTTCCTCGGGAATATTTTTTTGCAGACACACTTTTCCCTTATAGAGATTCACCTTGCCTACAGCGCTGCCTACATATCCATAGTCAGCATCAGCCATCTCGCCCGGTCCGTTGACAATACATCCCATCACTCCGATTTTCAAGCCTTTCAGATGTCCGGTTGCTTCCTTAATTTTCCGCAGGGTTTTCTGAAGGTCATAAAGAGTGCGACCGCATCCGGGACATGATATGAATTCGGTCTTTGAGATTCGGTGACGTGTGGCCTGAAGAATTCCGAGCGCAAGATCCGAAAGCTGGCGGCAGGTCATTGAATCAGCCTCAATCATGATTCCGTCAGTGAATCCTTCGAGAAGCAATGAACCGAGATCTATCGACGCGGCTACGGTGACCTGCTCCGGAGTAAATCCGTCATAATTAGCTTTAAGAATAACCGGATTCTTCCATCCCTTTTTCATGATTCCGTGCATGGCACTGCGGATGGCCCCTATGTAATTAGGATGATTTGAGGTCAGAATGATAGTCTTGTCTGCATCAATTTCATCAGGCAGAGCCGAGTCGGCGCTCAGAGTCACAAACTCATCTGAATCAGCGTCGACATCCAATCCGGGAACAAGGGGTAATTTACCGGTGCGGAGACTTTCACGATGTTTTGCCACTGCATCCGCATCATACTCACCATCAATTAATGGGGCTGAAGCCATACGGTCGATGTGATCAAGAATCATTCGGGCCACCGGTATCTCACATTCCGGTTCTTCTGAAAGAGAAACACGAATCGTATCACCGATACCTCGGGCAAGGAGCATACCGATTCCGACAGCCGATTTTATTCTGCCATCCTCGGCATCGCCCGCCTCGGTGACTCCGAGATGAAGCGGAAATTCCATTTCTTCTTTTTCGAGGGCCTCGGTCAGCAGTATAACGGTTTCAACCATTACAGTCACGTTCGACGCTTTGATTGAGATAACCACATCCTTGAAATCATGTTTGCGGCACACCCGCAGAAACTCCATCACACTCTCCACCATGCCGGCGGGGGTGTCACCATAGCGGCTCATGATTCGGTCGGAAAGCGAACCGTGGTTCACACCAAGACGTATTGCAGTGGAGTTTTGCCGGCATAAATCAAGAAAAGGAACAAGAGTGTTTTCTATTTTCGCAACTTCACGGGCATACTCCTCGTCAGTGAAATCAATCTTAACGAATGTGCGACCCGGATCAACAAAATTGCCCGGATTTATTCTCACCTTCTCCACATGACGTGCTGCTTCAAATGCGGCCTTAGGATTGAAATGAATGTCGGCGACAAGAGGTATGTCATACCCGTCTTTACGTAATTGTGATGAAATTTCGGCCAGGTTCGACGCCTCGCGCACACCCTGAGCCGTCAGGCGAACAATCTCGCCTCCGGCATCAACAATCCGTTTTATCTGAGCCACACTCCCGTCGGTGTCCATCGTCGAAGTAGAGGTCATTGACTGTACTCTGACTGGATTTACGCCCCCGAGCGTCACATTGCCAACCTTAACTTCCGATGATTTTCGCCGGTGATAGTTGTAGTCCATGTTCAGTTTACCTTATACTTATATTTCACTTCCTTGAGTTCCTCATTAGCTTTGACTATCTTCTCCACCAGACCGGCGCGATAGGCCGCAAATCGCTCGGCAAGAGCCGTGTCGCTGAGTGAGAGAATCTGAACGGCAAGCACCGCTGCATTCATGCCGGCGTTGATTCCGACTGTGGCAACCGATATTCCCGGAGGCATCTGTACGATTGAAAGCAGTGCGTCGCGTCCTTCAAGCGTAGAATTCACCGGAATACCTATAACGGGCAGCGGGGTCATGGCTGCGATAACGCCCGGGAGAGCTGCGGCCATACCGGCTGCTGCGATAATCACCTTGAGTCCGCGCGATTCTGCTGTCCTGGCAAATTTCTCAACTTCAGCAGGTGTGCGATGCGCTGAAAGAGCATTCATTTCAAACGGGACCTCCATCTTTTCAAGAAAGTCGGCGGTCTTTTTCAATATAGGCAGATCGCTTGTGCTGCCCATTATAATGCTGACTATCGGTTTCATAAAAAAGTATGTAAATTATATCATTGTTAACAAATATACGCAAATAAACCCGTTGGCAGCTCCGGCTATAACCTGCCATAAAGTATGCCGCTCCATAAACACCCTCGCACTCATCACAAGGCCGGTGGCAAGGATGGCTCCGCTTATCCACCACTCCATATCAAATATAGCGAGATGACTGACGGCAATCCGCATTGTCAAGGCTATCAGTCCGGCCATACCGGCGGCATGTGCCGATATTTTCCACCATCGGTTTACTATTATATTCACCATACAGGCGGTTCCACCTCCGGCAAAGAACATACAGAACCATAACGGAGCATTGGCGCGGTAAAAAAAGAATCCGCAACCGATATAACAGAGCAACGTGATGACGTAGGGATAAGTGCGTTCGGTGCGGTTGTTTAGTCCGGTATCTGACACATAGCCCAACCTGTAAAGCGCAAAGATGGCCGAAGCAGGGACAACACATGTCATCAGGAAGGTCATCACTATCGTCGAAAAAATCAGATTGGACGGGAGGAAACATAAAATTGTGGTCGCAACGGTTATTGCCGTGCCGAATGTCGGACAAAGCAGCGGAGAAAAAATAGCCGAAACAATCCTTGCGAATGTTTTCATAACAGGAGAATTTATAACTTCAAGCAACAAAATTAATCACAATCTTTCATAAATCACCTATTTAAAATACTAAAGTTTGATAAAGTTCATTCATAATCATCATTTATTCCTTAAGAAAATGATATGCCTTCAGATATTTACGCAGACGGTTCACTGACTCATCACTCAGTGTATCAAGCCTGCGAATATCCATATTGTCCTCAAGATCATGGATTTTAACCATCCGTCCTATCGGATTTTGCTTGGCACGGGTCACAAATTCTTCATAACTTTCGCCATCGCGTCTGGTGACAGATAGAATGGCGTCAATGATTTCTTGCGGAAGGCCCCTATTTATAAGATATTCAGGCGTAATGTCCGTATCCTCTATCGTGTCATGAAGCAGAGCTACTATCGTCTCCACATCAGTTGAGCATCGGGCTGCCACACGTTCAGGATGAAGATGGTAAGGCATACCGGCTTTATCAACCTGTCCTCTATGAGCTTCCAAGCAAATGTCGTAAGCAAGTTTTATAAGAGTTTTCATTTCACAAAATTACAAATTAAATCGAGTAAAATCATGTTTTAATGCATAAATCATTTTTTGTATCACATAGTATGCCTTCTTTTCATATCTGCGAATATAACATCAACAAACTCACATGCTTTATTCACGGACATTCAGCTATTTGATAGATAGTTATATTTTTTTATCACAAATTTATTCCAAAATATTTGCACAAGTCGGCTTTTCGTATTAACTTTGCATCGCAAAACGCGAAAGCGCGTATCCGCTTTAAACTTTGGAGAGGTGGGTGAGTGGCTGAAACCACCAGTTTGCTAAACTGACGTAGGAG
>CAZKNK010000115.1:0-4332 GCA_964554195.1 uncultured Staphylococcus sp. | reverse complement strand
AACAGAGTCACCCGGCTGCGTTTCAGGTAGCCCTCGAGCCATTCGATAGTGCTGATGTCCAGATGATTGGTGGGCTCGTCCAAAATTAGCAGATCAGGCTCTGCAGCAATTGCACGAGCCAGAGCCAGACGTTTGCGCTGGCCTCCGCTGAGTGTGCTTACCGGACGGTCGTCGCAGTTGTCAAGGCCCATCTGAGAGCACAGGCGCACAAAAAGCTGCTGACGGTCAGGATGTCCCTCAAAATCAGGGTCTCCGTCCACGGCTGTCCTGACCGTAGCACCCTCGGCAAACTCCGGTTCCTGCTCGAGCATGACGGTGCGTATGTCGCTGCGGAATGTGACTTTGCCACTGTCAGGGCTCTCTTTCCCGGCCAGGATACGTAGCAAGGTGGTCTTGCCCGTTCCGTTTTTGGCAACGATACCTATCTTGTCGCCTTCGCTGACGCCGAAGCTGATGTCGCCGAACAGCAGGCGGTCGCCGTAGCTTTTGGTGAGTTCTTCTGTTTGCAGATAAATCATAATGCAAATTTACGCATTTTTTTGCTTTTTCGTCGGTGGGCGCGTCTGTGTTTCCCGAAAAATCCTTAATTTTGACCTTTAAAACCGAGGGCTACATTACCGTCTTAATTACATATACCCATCATTATTAGATGCTTCACATATGCCACACTATATTCGGATTCTTTATTGCCGTTCTTATCGGAGCGCTTCTTGCATCCTGTTCTACAAGCGGTAACGAGATCGACACCCGTCAAGGGTATATTGACCTCGAGGTGTTTATCGATCCCGGTTTTGTGACTGCCGACGGTGTAACGTCAGCGCTTCTTCCCGAGCTTGTTCCGGAGGCAGAGAGTCTTTCGTTCACCCTCAAATCGGCTGACGGTGCGACTTTTACCTGGCCAACGGCAAAGGAATTTATTCTTGACAAAGACACCTATATGGCCGGCACATACACCGGTTATCTTTCCGGACGCGTGTCAGATGAAGCTCCTTTATTTAACGCCGAGCAGGTGATACAGCTTGCTCCTGACGGAAGCACCAGAGTGACAATGACAGCCACTGCCGCCGACGCCATGCTATGTCTCAAACTTGACGACACTGTGGGCGCGCTTGCCGTTTCATCGGCCACTGTTCACATGCCGGGACACGGCTATGCCACCGTGACCGATACTGATACGGTTTTATTTGTAGCACCGGGTAATCTTGATATCTACGTTACGGTATCAGATGGCCAGCGCAGCGTTTCGCTGGCCATGTCAGGCGACTGCATTCTTGCGGCCGCTCATATCTATGATGCCAGGGTGAGCATGGACGACGGTGCCCTGATTCTCACTGTCAATAACCGTGTGATCAGTACCGTTGACCTCTCGCAAGGATTGCCCGAAAGCGCGCCGGAGATTACCGCCTCCGGTTTCATCCCCGGCCAGACGATGGAAGCCACAGAAGGCCTTAGCATCGAGATCCCGTTGCTCATGTCGGTATCATCAGCGGTGAAGCTGGCGCATGTTTATGTGATGGCCATATCACCGCTTCTGGCGTCGGAGGATTCTGATCTGTATGATGCCGACCTGCTGAATCTTACACCGGCTCAACGTGAGTTCATGGAGCGCAGCGGTTTCAGCTTCACTGTCGGTGCCGACGGTCGCAGTCTTGTGGCTGACTACACGCATGTGGTTGAAGAACTTGCCTCACGAACAAGTGCCGTCTCGCACTTCACCATGCTGGCGCAGGATGTAGCCGGAGCGAGCAGCGAGCCTATGACGTTGTCAGTTAGCACTCAGGTTGTTGAGATGCGCCTCTTGTCATCAACTCCGGCTGTTGTAGGAGCTGATACAGCATCGGTGGTTATCGCAGCGTCCGAAACTCTGACAGAAAAAGGTGATTTTACAGTGCGGACATTGGGTAGTGACGGAGAGTTTTCTCTTGATTGTCCGGTGACGTCACTCGAAGATGCCGGAACCGGGATGGTTGCTCTCGATTTCATAGTGCCACAGGGCCTGGAGGACGTGCCCGTCGAGATTTATTATCTGGGACTGAAGCGTATAAGTACTGTCATCAAACGCGCCAATCCGACGATGAGCGTCACCGTCGATGCTTTCGCCACCACAGCAATCCTCTATATAGGTGTGGCTAATAGGGATGCACTGGCAGTAGTCACCGATCAACTGCGCATAATGGTAAATGACAATCCTTCATCCGTCTGGTATAAGGTTGCCGAAGACGGAATAGTGATTATCAATGGTCTAACGCCAAATACGCGTTATGACCTCACACTCAAACTTGTTGGCGAAGGGCCCGCGGCCACGGCCAGGTTCAACACCGAGGTTGCCAGTCCTTTCCCCGGCGATGTGATGGATTACCGCACGGTGATAGATTACAAGCGGCTTCCCAGCGGTGGAAAGTATTCGGCTACGACTGTTCCCGTGGTAAATCGACAGAACTATACCGATGTGTTTGTAGAGTGGCCCAAAAAGCTGTGGGCCAACGTCAATGCCCGTACATTCGACACCTCTTCAAAAATGCCCAATACATGGTACATGCAGCCTTCAGCATGGCTCACAACAGGTCGCACCGAGTCGTCGCGCGCCATCTGTGTGCGTTCGGTGGGCTATGACCACGACGGTTCTCAAATTGCAGATTACGTACAGACCGATGCGTCAGCACCCACCCCTTACAGTCTTGTGGTGCCACGCGTCACAGACCGCTGCGCGGGGCGTGCTTGGCTGGGGTCGTATTCATACAGTCATAGCTCCGGAGCGGAGACCGTTACGGAAGGTGAACCATTCACATCACGTCCGTCGTCGCTAAACGGTTACTATAAGTATCTGCCTGACCTGACGGATGCCACTGATTACGGAACACTGGACATACAGCTTGTGCGCAAGGAATCGGACGGCACTGAAACAACGGTTGCAGAAGGCCATTTCGACTTCCGTACATCACCGGACTATAAGTCGTTTAATGTGCCAATGACATACTCACTGGTAAACCTGAGGCCCACGCATTTGCGAGTAAGCGTCCGTTCGTCGCATTATCCGGACGAGATAGTTCCGCTTACACCTGATTTGCGCAGCGCTTCGCTTGTGGGTTCAGTGCTGTGGCTCACCGAACTCTCATTCTCATATTAATCCGAGGCGTTGACCCCGATACTTAAATTGTACACCGGACGCGGTTATTACCGTTAATATTTGTATCTTTGCACCCAAATAGGTTAAAAGTTAGCCTCCATAATAAACAAGAACACATCACCGCCTATGCAAACCCCCGGAAGCTTATCGCATGGACCCGGATCGATCATAAAGCGACTGACCGTCTTAATGATGTTGCTCGCCATGTTTGCCGTCACCTTGCCGGCATCGGCGCAGGAGGAATTCTCACGGCATATCGAGCAGGTTAAATTCGTGCCCAAAGGGCAGTGGATAACCGGCGTCAGTGTCAGCTATTCGCAGTCGTCGCAAGACAATTACCAGTTCCTTATTATTGAAAATCTTAACGGCGATACCTACACCTTCAAGGTAAGCCCTATGCTGATGTATGCCTTCCAGGACAATCTGGCTGCCGGCGGACGATTTGCTTACTCACGCCAGCGCACGCGCCTTGACGGTGCTTCGTTTGTGCTCGGTTCGGATACGCAGTATGACCTTGATCACCTCTATTCCATCTCGCACAATTTTTACGGCACAGCCTGTTTCCGCAACTATATTTCGCTTGGAAACGGAACTCGCTTCGGCCTTTTCAACGAGGTTCAGCTTGAGTTTGGAGGTGGACAGTCAAAGATTGAAAGCGGACAGGGTATAGATTTTACGGGTACCTATTCCAAGAATTTCTCGCTTGATGTAGGTCTGGCTCCAGGCATGGTTATGTTCCTGAACAACTATTCGGCCATAGAGGTCAATGTGGGAGTTCTGGGATTTTCATACAACCACACACGGTCAACTACCGACCAGATCTATCTTTCGGATGTGAAGATGCGCTCGGCCAACTTCCGCATCAATCTTTTCTCAATAACATTCGGTTGCACATTCTATATCTGACGGGTCATGAAAAATTCAACATTCATTACAGGCTTCTGCAGGCTCGTCGCAATAGTGGCAATTGTCATGACGGTTGGTGTGCCTGCTCATGCGCAAATCATAGCGCGTCAGGACACCGTGGCACTCCAGCGCCGGGCCAAACTTGAGAACGAACTTGTGATTGTAGGGCAGGATACCATACCCATCATTCTGCCCGAGAGGAACTTCGGACGCTATGACCGCGGTCTGTACAACTACCTTTTCAGGAGCTGCAAGAGAAGCATAATGTTCCGAAGCATAATCGGACGCATGAGCAAACG
>CAZKNK010000114.1:0-4369 GCA_964554195.1 uncultured Staphylococcus sp. | reverse complement strand
TTCCTGACTGCGCCTCGATTGAAATCAAGGATCAGTACTACAACATGCGCGAGAAAATCGAACCTGTCATGCACATTGTCGACATTGCAGTCCAGGCCATGAAGGATGCCGGCGTGACACCTAAAGTGCAGCCTATCCGCGGCGGAACGGATGGCGCTCAGCTCTCGTTCAAAGGGCTACCTTGTCCCAACATCTTTGCCGGCGGACTCAATTTCCACGGTCGTTATGAATTTGTGCCTGTCAGCTCAATGGAGAAGGCCGTGAAGGTGATTGTGGAAATCGCCCGTCTGGTTGCAGAGCGTGGATAAGACACTTGTCATTGTGACCGGTCCTACCGCAAGCGGAAAGACCGGTCTGTCAATTCAGATAGCCCGGCGTCTCGGCTGCGAAATCATTTCGGCCGACTCGCGGCAGATTTATAAAGGGATGCCCGTAGGGACGGCTGCTCCGACAGCCGAGCAACTGCGGAGCGTCCCTCATCATTTCGTGGCCACGCTCGAACCGACCGAATATTACAGTGCGGCAAGGTTTGAGGAGGACGTGATGGCGCTTCTTCCCCGCCTGTGGCAGAGTAATGATTATGTGGTGATGTGTGGCGGCTCGATGATGTATATCGACGCGGTCACCAAAGGAATAGATGAACTCCCAACAATTTCAGACGAGGTGCGCTCGCAGGTGAAGGCTCTCTATGAGTCCGGCGGTAATGAAATTCTTATCGACACACTCCGCCGTGTTGATCCCGCCTATCTTGAAAAGGCTGATCTGAACAATTCCCGCCGTCTGATTCATGCCATAGAGATTTCCATTCAGGCCGGGGTGCCATGTTCGTCGCTCATGACCGGAGTTGTGAAGCAGCGTGACTTCCGGATTGTGAAACTTGCCATAGACTATCCCCGTCAGATGCTATTTGACCGCATCAACCGCCGAGTCGACATGATGATTGCCGACGGACTTGAAGATGAGGCCAGAGCGCTTATGCCGATGCGTCACCTGAATTCGCTTAACACTGTGGGCTATAAGGAAATGTTTGCCATGTTCGACGGGATTATGGATAGACCTACAGCAATAGCCCGCATTGCCAAAAACACACGTGTCTACGCCAAGAAGCAGCTGCTTTGGCTCTCAAAGGACCCATCCGTGATCAGACTTGACCCTAAATCAGACCTGCTCGAGCAGGCTATGACGGCAATCTATGCCTCAACAAGTTCGGAATAAAGACGGTCAAACGTCTCGTCGAGCTGATAGCATTTGCCCGGATGGGGACGTGATGTCTGGATTGACGCACTGCGCACAGCAGTCAGCCACCTGAACCGCTCATGGACCTCAGCTTGCCCCATAGGCTCAGATTTTCCCGAGGCAGTGGCATTGAATGATTCGAGTTGCTCACGCAGCAGATCTGTTTCCGTTTCCGGAAACAGGCTCACGGCACGTGACAGGTCAGGAGTGATGGCTGTACGGATCCAGCGGCGGCGCTTGCACATCATTATCAGGCCGACGTTGACAAACTCCTCGCGCTCCACACGCGGCACATAGCGGATAACCGCATATTCATATAGGTGCTTTTCGGGCTTGGATTGCATGGTCGGTAAAGATTGATGAGTTGCTGAGTCGGGTTTTGAGGAATGTGCGGTAGACTTTCCGCTGCTCTTCGGGTGAGATTTCGGCCGAAGCCTGCGTGAGCCATTCCTCGGGAATAGCATCGACTACGGAGTCGATGACTTCGGGAGTGATTCGTTGCTTCATCACTGCATCAGCCTCAAGCAGCCGCGAGGCCGCCGGCAGAAGGGCATGGTCCTTGATGTAGACGAAGGGTGACAGGGCTGTCTTTTCCCATCCGGTCCACGAATGATGGAAATATAGTGTGGCTCCGTGGTCAATAAGCCACAGTTCGCCGTTCCATAGGAGCATATTGGTGTTTCGGAATGTACGGTCAACGTTTGTCAGCAGGCTGTCAAGCCACACTATTCGTGAAGCGGTGACGGGGTCAGCCTTGTTGACGGCAACGTCCCATGTCAGCGCTCCCGGCAGATAATGAAGCCCTAAGTTGAGTCCGCGGCTTGCCTGAAGGAGTTCTTGAATTTCTTCATCACCTTCAGTGCGTCCGAAATCCTCGTCAATGTCAAGAAACACAAGTTCCGGAACCTTCATTCCGGCAGCGCGGGCGAGTTCTCCGCCTACAAATTCGGCAATGAGAGATTTGGCGCCGTGTCCGCCGCCGCGGAATTTGACCACATACTTGAAGCCGTCGTCGGCTTCGGCCAGGGCCGGGAGTGAACCTCCCTCGCGCAGCGGAACTATATATCGGGTGACGTCGTGACGTCGGAGTTCAACAGGTTTCATGCTGACAAAATTAATGAAAAAAACGGTTAATCCGTTAATAATAACATCTTCATGACGCAAATGTATGCCTTACGTGACCGATTTTGTTACATAATTCCACAAATTTATACCAAATGAGTGATGAATTTCATCGGATTTGTGTAATTTTGCGTAACAGAAACTAAACAATACGATAATGAATACCGAAATTGACTGGGCAAGTATAGGCTTCGGCTATATTCCCACCGATTATAATGTGCGTTGCTATTACCGCGACGGAAAGTGGGGCGAGATTGAAATCTCATCTTCACCCACCATCAATATCCATATCGCAGCTACCTCACTCCATTACGGTCAGGAGATTTTTGAGGGCATGAAGGCATTCAGGGGTAAGGATGGCAAGGTCAGAATTTTCCGTCTGGATGAGAATGCCAAACGTATAGCTGATTCGGCCCGCGGTCTGCTGATGGCTCCGATTCCTGAAGATCTGTTTCGTGAAATGGTGTTGAAGGCAGTGAAGCTCAACGAGCGGTTTATTCCGCCTTACGGCACCGGAGCGTCGCTCTACATCCGTCCTGTCGAGATAGGCACTTCGCCGCAGATCGGAGTGAAACCCGGCAAGGAGTATTGCATGATTATCCTTGTATCGCCTGTTGGTCCTTACTTCAAGGAGGGATTCAAGCCGACCAAAATTTGCATCATGCGCGAATATGACCGCGTTGCACCTAAGGGAACAGGCCGCTGGAAGGTGGGCGGTAACTATGCTGCTTCGCTTGCCGCCGGAGAGCGCGCCCATGAACTGGGCTACTCGGCTGTGCTTTATCTTGACCCGAAAGAAAAGAAATATCTTGACGAATGTGGTCCGGCCAACTTCTTTGCCATAAAGGATGGCAAATACATCACTCCTGCGTCTGATTCGATTCTCCCTTCGATCACAAACAAGAGTTTCATGCAGCTTGCCCGCGACATGGGCTTGGAGGTGGAGCAGCGCCACATAACGGTTGACGAACTCGAATACGTTTCCGAGGCTGCCGCCGCCGGAACAGCCGCCGTGGCTTCGCCTGTGGCTGAAATAGACGATCTTGACACGGGCAAGAAATATGTTGTGTCAAAGGATGGCAATCCCGGTCCGGTCACCACTGCTCTATATAACGCTCTGCGCGCCATTCAGTATGGCGAAGCCGAGGACACTCACGGTTGGTGTACGATAGTGGAATGAGCGCATGAATGATTACAGAAAACAGATTGACAAATATTATCCCGTCGGTTCGCTCCGGCGGGATATATATTTGCGCCACTGCGGCAGTGTGACCGACCTGGCCCTTGAGATTGCGGCAGCCCGCCGGCTCCCGCTTGACAAGGATGAGATCGAGACAGCCGCCATGCTTCATGACATCGGAATCTTCATGACCGATGCTCCCGGCATAGGATGCGAGGGCCGGTCGCCTTACATTCTTCACGGACTTCTCGGCGGTATGCTTCTGCGTGATGAGGGGATGGACGAGAAGTATGCCCGTGTGGCCGAACTTCACACAGGGTCCGGCATTACGGCTGACGAGGTGGTCAGTCAGCAGCTGCCACTTCCGGTCAGGGATTATCTGCCCGTGACGCTGCTTGAGAAGCTGATATGTTATGCCGACAAGTTTTACTCCAAGAGCGGCGAAATGAAAAAGAAGCCGCTCACGGCTGTGAGGGCTTCTATGGCTAAGATTTCCGCAGGTTCGCTCAAACGGTTTGATGAGCTTGACGGAATGTTTGGCGTAGCGGGAATTACTTGTTAGATCTTTTGCGCTCGAGTTCGTCGAGAATGATTTTGCGGAGACGGATATGATGTGGGGTCACCTCAACATATTCGTCCTCTTTAATATATTCGAGCGCTTCTTCGAGCGAGAACACCACGGGAGGAATGATGCGGGCCTTGTCGTCGGCGCCGCTGGCGCGCATATTGGTGAGTTTCTTTGACTTGGTGACGTTGACCACAATGTCGTTGTCCTTGGCGTTTTCGCCCACCACCTGTCCGGCATATACTTCCTCCTGCGGGAAAATGAAG
>CAZKNK010000113.1:0-4442 GCA_964554195.1 uncultured Staphylococcus sp. | reverse complement strand
GAAGAGCATTTGAATACCGCAAAGCAAGAAAACTCAAACGCTGGGGCAACATGTCGCGCACATTCACCCGCATCGGTAAGGAAATCACCATCGCTGCCAAAGCCGGCGGTCCTGACCCGTCAACCAATCCCCGCCTGCGTGTGCTGATGCAGAACGCCAAAGCAGCCAACATGCCCAAAGATACCGTGGAGCGCGCCATCAAAAAGGCAACCGACAAGGATGCCGGCGACTATAAGGAAATCACCTATGAGGGATACGGCCCCTTCGGCATCGCCATCTTTGTGGAAGCTGCCACTGACAACAACACCCGCACCGTGGCCAATGTCCGCTCATATTTCACCAAGCATGGCGGAACTCTCGGAACACAAGGCTCACTCACATTCCTCTTTGACCACAAGAGCGTGTTCAAGATCAAATCACGCGAAGATATTTCGCTCGATGACCTCGAACTCGAACTGATTGACTACGGAGTGGACGAAATCGAACCCGATGAGGAAGAAATCGTACTCTACGGTGCCTTTGAGGAATTCGCCAACATCCAGAAATATCTCGAATCAAACGGCTATGAGATCATCTCGGCCGAATTCGAACGTATTCCCCACGAACTCAAGGATGTCACTCCCGAGCAGCGTGCCACCCTCGATAAGCTTCTCGAGAAACTCGAGGAGGATGAGGATGTGCAGAACGTGTTCCACAACATGAAGGAGTCAGACGAGGAGGAATAAGTCCCCGTTTAACTGCTACAAGCAATCAGAAAAAATATTTCCAACCGCTTCCCGTCATCGCTCTTTACAGCCCTAAACTGCGATGACGGGAAACTGTTTACTGACCTATGGAACAGAATAATCCCAAAAGCCGCCTCTATACCCGCACAGGCGATAAAGGCACAACTTCGCTCGTAGGCGGAGAGCGGGTGGACAAAAATGATGTCCGTGTGGAAGCCTACGGCACTGCCGACGAACTCAATGCTGCCATCGGACTCCTGGCTGCCGAATGTCGTGAGTTGGATGCTCAGCTCACCGATGAGCTAACCGGAATCTCGAGCGCCCTGTTCGATGCCGGTTCCTATCTTGCGTCGCTTGGTTCTGAAGGAGCGTCACTTCCGTCCCTTTCCGCTGACAGAGTGACGACACTTGAGAATGCCATTGACCGCATGGATGCCGCCGTAGAACCGATGCGCTGCTTCCTGCTGCCCGGAGGTCACCGCGCTGCTGCTCAGGCCCACGTAGCCCGGACTGTCTGCCGCCGCACCGAGCGCCGCTTGCTCGATGTGGTCAGGGCAGGCTATCCGGTGGATGATACAGTGTTGGAGTGGTTCAACCGACTGAGCGACTATCTGTTCGTTCTGTCGCGCTACATCAACCGAATCACCTCGACGCCCGAAATTCCCTGGCGACCTGCATGATTCCCCTCGAAGTCACTGCAAAATTACACCACCTCCGCCTGTCAATCCATGCGATAAAACGGCGGCTGACTGTTAATTTTTGTTTAACACCGATGTCGGTTTCACCGTAGGCGGAATTTTTTGTAACTTTGCACTTTACATAAATCATTATCACAAGTGGAAACAAAATACATCTTCGTGACCGGAGGAGTAGTGTCCTCGCTTGGCAAGGGCATCATATCGTCCTCTCTGGCATGTCTGCTCAAGGCCCGCGGCTTCAGAGTCACAATTCAGAAATTTGACCCGTATATCAACATTGACCCGGGTACGCTTAACCCCTACGAACACGGTGAGTGTTATGTCACCGTCGACGGCCATGAGGCGGACCTTGACCTGGGCCACTACGAGCGATTCACAAATATCTCCACTACCCGTGCCAACAATGTCACCACCGGACGTATCTATCAGAGCGTGATTGATAAGGAGCGCCGCGGTGACTATCTCGGCAAGACCGTTCAGATTATCCCTCATATTACTGACGAAATCAAGCGTAACGTGAAGCTCCTCGGCAACACCGGTAACTTTGACTTCGTCATCACTGAAATCGGCGGAACTGTGGGCGACATTGAGTCACTCCCGTTTCTCGAGGCAGTGCGTCAGCTACGTTGGGATTTGGGCAACAATGCGCTGTGCATCCATCTGACCTACGTTCCCTACATCCGCGCGGCTAAGGAACTTAAAACCAAACCGACACAGCACTCCGTCAAGCAGCTCCAGCAGCTTGGAATTCAGCCCGACGTGCTTGTGTTGCGCACCGAACATGACATCCCGGTGGCAATGCGCCGCAAGATAGCCCAGTTCTGTAACGTTGCTCCCGACGCAGTGATTCAGAGCGTAGACGTGCCGTCGATCTACGAGGTGCCTGTCGAGATGCACCATCAGCACCTTGATGAAATCGTGCTTCGCAAGACCGGAGTAAGCACCGAGAACGAGCCTCACATGACCCCCTGGCTCAACTTCCTCGAGAAGATGCACAATGCGTCAGAGAAAGTCACCATAGGACTCGTAGGAAAATATGTGGAGCTTCAGGATGCCTACAAGTCAATCAACGAGGCCCTCTTTCAGTCGGCCACATATAATGACCGAGTGCTTGACCTTCGCTATATTCACTCCGAGCGCCTGACGGAGCAGAACGTTGACGAGCAGCTCTCGCAACTCGACGGTGTCATAATTGCCCCCGGATTCGGACAGCGCGGTATCGAAGGTAAATTCGTGGCCCTGAAGTGGTGTAGGGAGCATGATGTCCCCACCTTCGGAATCTGTCTCGGAATGCAGTGTATGGTCATTGAGTTTGCGCGCGACGTCCTCGGACTCCACGAGGCAAATTCAACGGAGATGGACACCAAGACCCCCGACAATGTGATTGACCTCATGGAGGAACAGAAAAGCATTTCAAACATGGGCGGAACCATGAGGCTCGGAGCATATCAGTGTCAGCTCGCTCCCGATTCAAGGGCTGCGGCTGCCTACGGCACCACTACGGTCAACGAGCGTCACCGCCATCGCTTTGAGTTCAACAATGACTACCGCAACCGCTTCGAGGAAGCCGGAATGCGCTGCGTGGGCGAGAATCCCGCCACTCATCTGGTTGAGGTTGTTGAACTCCCTGACCATCGCTGGTTTATCGGAACACAGTATCATCCGGAATACTCCTCGACCGTTCTCACTCCCCATCCCCTCTTTCTCGACTTCATCAAAGCCGCAGTTAAATATCACGACGAAAAAGCCGAAAAAATTTAAAAATGGATAAAAATACAATCATCGGACTGCTTCTGATGGGCGCCCTGATTTTGGGATTCAGCTATCTGAACCGTCCGTCACCTGAAGAACTCGAGCGTCAGCGACGTGAAGCTCAGGAGCAACTCGAGCAGATGAACAAAGTGGCTGAAAATGCCGCGGTCCTGACCGCTGATTCCCTCAACAGCGCCGAGGCTGCAAATATAATCAATACCGTGCGCGAACTCGGTGTGGCCGACTCAACCGGAGTCAAGGCCCTGAACGTAGGTCAGATGCACCTTACTCTTGCCTCCGACGGCTCGCTTGGCGGCTATGTTGCAACTTCATACGGCAATGTGGAGATAGCCGATATGGTGGCCAACCGCTGGGACACCATGAACCCCTCACAAGCCTCTGCTGCCATAGCGGCCCTGCGCAAGGGGTTGCTCGATGCAGCCAAGTATCGAGGCTTTGCCCGCTATCTCAACGGTGACTCAGTCACGGTCAAGCTCTCCAATTCACTCCTTTCACTGGAACTGTCAAACAAGGGTGGCGCCATAGCCCGGGCCACACTTGACAAGTATGACTCCTATGACTCGGCCAAAATCGAACTTCTCTCGCCGCAGACCGACAGCTACGGCTTCACACTCACATCATCGACACAGCGCTTTGACACACGCGAATTCTACTTCACCCCGGTGGTGGAGTCGGACACCACCGTGCTGATGCAACTTGATCTGGGCGACGGCGCCCTTTTCGGACTGCGCTACACTCTGCTCCCTGACAGCTATCTGGTCAAGATGGATGTGGTGCAGCAGGGCATGACGGCGGTGATACCCTCGTCGGTGGCCTCGATGGACTTTGCGTGGAATCAGAAAATGCGTCGCAACGAAGCCGGACGTGTGTTTGAGGAACGCAATTCAGGACTGTACTACATGTTTATTGACGGCGATGTGGACAACCTCTCGGAAAACGGCAATGATTCGGAGGACCTCACCGACAAAATCAAGTGGATCGGTTATAAGAACCAGTTCTTCTCGGCCGTCATGATGGCCCGGACCAACTTCTCAAGCGCCGAGCTCCACTCGGATGTACTCGAAAACAATCCCGACTTCATAAAGAAGCTGTCGGCTGAAACCACTATGGACTATTCACCGGCTCTGGCTAATCCGGCGTCATTCATTCTCTATCTCGGTCCTAACTCCTATCCACTGATGGACGAGATTGAAACCGAAATCTTCCCCGAAGAGAACATGCACCTCACCAAGCTCATCCCTCTCGG
>CAZKNK010000112.1:0-4878 GCA_964554195.1 uncultured Staphylococcus sp. | reverse complement strand
TCAAGAGCCGAATCTTCTTCGCCCGCAAGCGCCTCCAGGTTCGCTTCTCGGACTATCGCTAAAGGGTCGCCCCGAACAAAAGTTTAAAAAGTTGCCCGAGGCTCCGATGCCTCAAAAATATAAAATATAGATGTTTCTGTGAATTAAATTAGTAAGATTGGTAAAATCAAAAGTAATTGAAAGTTAAAAACGCTCCTACCGCGATGGCAGGAGCGTTTTTTAGTGTCCGAGTTAGATAATAACCCGATTCCGAGAATGAGGTCAGGAAATGATTATGTAAATTTTGTTAAGATACTTTAATGAATTAAAAAAACACCCACATTCACTATGATTTTATTTACATTTGTAACTATAAACCATCCACTCTTCTCATGAAAAAAATTCATTGTATTTCAGCCGCTGTTTTATTCGTAGGTTCACTATCTGCCAATGACTTTGTGCCGACCGACGGCGATGTGGTACGTATGACCGGAATAGAATGGATTGACGTCCCGATTCCCGATTCCGATCATCCGTTTGACAAGGCTTTACCGTTGATTGATCTGACAAAAGCGGAGCGATTCGATGAATTTGAGATTTCCTACATGTTTCTTTCCGACTCCGTCCTGTGCGAACTGCGTCCTGATTCACGGCGTGAATTTCTTCTGACGGGTGATTCGCTCCGGCTCATGACCACCGAAGCCCACGATGTCATAATCCGTGAACAGAAGCCCCCGATA
This sequence comes from uncultured Staphylococcus sp., assembly GCA_964554195.1. Taxonomy (GTDB): domain Bacteria; phylum Bacteroidota; class Bacteroidia; order Bacteroidales; family Muribaculaceae; genus Duncaniella. Next base: position 4,159 of record CAZKNK010000112.1, on the reverse strand, counting down.
TGGATCAGCTTCCCCTTGTCAGCCGAATCATTAACCGAGTCGGAGTCCGAGCGCAAGGTGCTTCGCTTTCAGCGCGACCATTACGTAGGCAAGGGAACCGTGGTGCAGGGCTACGCCGGGAAATGCGACCTTGTAATGCTCTCGACCGACACCATCAGAAATGTCACCATCCATTCCACCTGCACCGTCTGCCGATATTCGTTGCCCAAACTGCTTGACTATCCTGAAAGCGATTCCGCCATTGACTCCACTGCCCTCTATATCGAGGAGGTCAATTCATGGTACTCTCCCGTCAGCCGCTATCCGCTCCTTCAGTCATGGTCAACGGAGGTCTCTGCCAACGGTATGATTCTCTACCGCTCGCGCTCCTCGGCGGCGGTGCTGCCCGAGGATCTGCCGTATGATCCTGACCGGAATTCTTATTCCGTGTCCTCACCTGACAGAGAGCCAACTCCCTCCGGAAGCGGTTACGATCCTGCCTGTCTGACAGTAGATGCAACCGGCTCAAATCTTGACATACAATATGCCGCCCAATGTGACATGGAGATGGAGATGATTCTCACCGATGTGTTAGGTCATGTCTATGCGTCTATGCCGCGACGTCAACTCAAGGAGGGTGACTTCTATGACTTCCACGTCAACCGTTCCGCCCTCCCGCCCGGCGACTATGTCCTCTACATCAACGTCGGCATTGAATCATTCACTGAAAAAATCCCTCTGCGATGAAACGTTCTCTCCTCCTGTCATTCACATGGTTTGCCGCCATAATCTGCTCCATATTTCCGGCTTCGGCCGATGATGTAGCCAAGTTTTCAGCTCCGCTCGGATTTGGTGATCTCGTGCAGACTCCATCACCCGAGGTTGCTGCGGTCAATCGTTATATCGACTGCCCCGTAAGCTATTCCACCGGCACGTTCAACCTTTCAGTCCCGCTTTTTTCCTGGGAGGAAAACGGTTTTCCCATATCCCTTACGCTTGACTACAATCCCGGTATCAAGGCCAATGACAAGGCCGGACTGTTCGGTCTCGGATGGTCACTCGGCGGCTTTACCGGGACAATCAGCCGGCAGATAGTCGGCTTGCCTGACGAGGGGAATAACAGTTACTTGCCGACAGATTTATATGCTCATCTCAATAGCCTTGACCTGACCGGACGTCAGGATTTGGCATCCGGCAAACATGATGCCTACGCTGACAAATACTATTATTCCATTACAGGCTATTCCGGATGCTTCCTGATTCGTAATAAAGTGGTTACCGACCTGTCAGACAGCGGATTGACCATTACTCCACAATTTGATTCAACTAACTCTCAGAGCATCTCCCATTTCACCATAACCACTCCCGAGGGATGGGTCTACAAGCTCAAAGCAACCGGAAAAACAAAAAAACACACTCAGCCACGTCAAGCCTCATATACATATTCTAATACCGACTATGAGGCCACATCACTTTGGACTGCTTATGAGGTTGTCATGCCCGACAAGGTGTCAAAACTCAATCTGACCTACGCGGCTTCGATCATAAATGAGAAACAAGACGATCCCATCCTCTATTCCTTTAGTCTGACAGAGAAGGGCCTGGCCGGCGGGGGCGAATATAACGACTATCCCAAGGATAAGGTGACGGTCACCCATGTCGGCTCTCATGCCATAACCTCCATCAAAGGCAAGCAGGCTTCGGTTTCGTTCCAAACCAGCAACGGCACGCTGGTATGCGTGGTGAAAAACAGGCTCGAAAAGGAGGTGCGCCGCATCGTCTTTGAGTTTGACAACAGCATTTCATCACGAAAAAAACTCATATCTCTCACCATTTTTTCCGGTGACGAGGTTCTCGACCGGAGGGAATTTACATATCATAAGGACAGCTACTCCTCAATCCGACCCGACGCTTGCTGTGACTTTTTCGGATATTCAAACAGAAACGAGCCTTCTGTTACTGACACCATTAAACAATGGTGTCCTGTGGAAACATCCGAAGGCAAGGGTACCATTGGCGACGCCTATATCCCGGGCGAGGGGTCAGGCTCCGGAGTCTGGAAATACAATACCATAACAGTAAGCACCAGTGAAAGTGTGTTTACAGTCAGCGGATCACTGAATCCGCACCGCAATTATGATTTCAGTCATGCCCAAAGCGCATCGCTAAAGCAGATGTCCGATGCCAACGGACTGATAACCACCATAGTCTATGAACCTAACCGCGCTCCGCTGAAAGTAGGCCGCGACTCTTTTGATGTCAATATCGGCATCCGTGTTAAAGAAATCACAACCTCCGACCTCCTCTCCGGCCGAACGCGCAAGAGGGAGTTCACCTACAGTGACCCGGTGTTTTCCATCCCGCTGGGTTCACTGCGCATAACTGATTTCATAGCTCATGCCGGCAATGTTTCCATCATCTCTGCCGGATCGCTCTACAACCCGCAGCCATCCCAATCCACCACCTTCACCTCATCATGCCGCGTTCCGGGCATGAGCGCGGAGAGTGCCGTGATTCTTTACGGAACGGTTGAAGAAACCGTTTCCGGAACCGGCATGTCACGGCCCGTAAAGTCTCGCTATGAATTTGACCACAGCCACTCCGTCTGCTCAGCTTTCGCCATCACTTCCGAAGTGAGTGACGACATGCGGCACCAAAACCCCCAATATTATCTCGGCTACGGTGTGTCTGACGCATCAATTGATTCTAGACTATATGGCAATGCCGACGTGAAATTCGGATTCAGCGAACGGTTTTTCCAGAAATCGCCGCTTGTCCGCAAAACTGACTATGAGTGTGACACGAACGGACAATACCGCATCACCGACGAGACCATTAATTACTATTCCTATGGTGACTCCGTCAGTACTCAGGTCGGAATATATTGCGAGCGGCTTCGCAGAACGGTTTCAGCCGGCCACGTGGCATACAGTGACAACATCCGTGACTTCAACACCGGAGTCGCCACGGTGATTCACGGTCGCACCTACTGTGACTCCACCGTGACCGTCAGGCACTTTCCCGACGGGTCATCCCGGCGGATGTTGACCCGCTTCGTCTACAATGACAAGGAATCCACCACCCTTGATCAATTTACCGAGGAAAGCCCGACCGCCAAGAATCCCGGTACTCTTCACCGCCCCTCCGGAAGCATCATCACCTGTCTCGGCACCCGTCTGGAGGAATATCAGCTTCTGAGCGAAAACCTCACCCCATCATCGTTCATAGCCGGCAACGCTGCTTCATGTCATGTCAAAACTCTCCCCGTGTGGAAGAAGATGATAGCCGACGATGAGAACTTTGCCACAAAAACCACCTACCGTTATTTCAACAACAGTAATTATCCGCTTCCGTGGCGAATGATCACATACGCCGACGATGGACGTGTCATTGCCGACAGTCTGACCGTCACGGCCTACAGTGCGTCAATGCGTCCCGAGCGCATTGTTTCTCACGCCAAACCCACACTGCTCTACACCTACAGTGAGCAAGGCAAAGGTCCGGAACCGGTGTCAATGAAAATTGAAGGCACCGCGCTTCAGACTCTCTACGAATATATTCCGCTGGTCGGTTGCACCGCAATTACCTCGCCTACGGGAAAACGAACCGAATATGAATACACCGGAGGGCGACTGACCCGCATTCTCGACTCTGACGGCAATCCCCTGACCGAATATCAGTACTCGCTTTTCTCTCCCGATGAGTTCACCAACACATCCATCCGTGAGCGTGTGTTTCTCGGCCCGAACGGCTCCAAAGCTGTTTCGACGCGAACACTCTATGACTGCTACGGCGTGGAATACGCTTCCATAGCCGAAAATGCCTCTGCCCCGGGCGTGGACATTGTGTCATACACCACTCTCGATGCCCTTGACCGCCCGCTGCGACAATATCTCCCCTACGTAACTGACTCCGGAATCTACGACGAGGATATTATAGTTGAGTCTGACAGCAGGGCTAAGGAGTTTTACGGTGACAGCTCTCCCTTCGGCAGCATGACATACTTCGCCGGCTCACCGTCAGCCACTCCGGCCATTATGGTCGACGCCGGAAGTGACCGTGCCGACTGGGAAACCAAAACCGAGCGGCTGTGTAACAACACATCTGACGTCCTGCTCCGTTGCATCCGCTATCAGGTGCAGGGCAACTATATGTACGTCAGGGATTACTGGCCCGCAGG
>CAZKNK010000111.1:0-4912 GCA_964554195.1 uncultured Staphylococcus sp. | reverse complement strand
CAGACCAAGTTGAATTTTATCTTGTTCTGTAAGTTCAGACCCCAAGACCTGATCCACGGCTTCATCTTATCGTTTAAAACGCCTGACCGAAAATTGACAGAGAAACTTTTTACCTCTCCGGTCCGGATCGCTCCGACCGGGAAGCTCGTCTCTTGTACTACTTCGTTATTGTTGCAATTATTTCAATGTTCTCTGCTTTCAAGGCGAAAGTGATGCAAAATTACTGCCTTTTTCTGAACCAACAAAATGTTTTGAAGAATTTAACATTCATTTAACATTTCTTATTCAACTTTCACGCCACATCAGGCGTTTTTCCATCAGGATTTCATTCGCATCTGCCCTTCCTCCGAAAAGCGAGTGCAAAGGTAGACACTTTTCTCCATCCCTCCAAATTTTTCACGCAATTTTAATAGAATTTAACATTCGGCGGATTAAACCGAGAAGCTAAAGCCTTAACGCTGAGGAAAGATGAAAAACATACCCGGCCAAGTACATATTAAATGATAGGACCAAACGCCCAAAAGTCAAAACCGAAAGATGACAAACGCTTCCTAAGGACAAAGATCCCTTAGGACGAAGCAGAAGGCGAGATAGACCCACTCAAAGCTAACCCAAATGCAACCCTTAAGACAAAATCGGCGGCTTCGGGAGGGAAGTTATTCGGACTGACGACCGTTTATAGAGAATATGATGTCCTCTTCCTGAAGCGTTTCGATGAGCTTGCGCGTGATGGGTATTCGGACAGATGCCGACAGATGAATGGAGCGATTGATGGCCGGATCAAACATTCTGAAGGACAGTTCTCCGGCGTCACGTGCGCCCGGCTCAAGATGTGAAGATATGAGTGAGCAGATGTGTGAGGTGATTTTATCCTTAGGCAGAGTGATGGTTATGTTATGAACAAGTTTTCCTTTCACCTCATCAAGCAGCCGGATGTTTGTGATGTTGAAATTAATGTCAGAGTTGGCAAAGCGGCGCTGATAACGACCGGTGACGAGAATAGGCGTCCCTTTTACTCCGAATTTATGGAAGTCGATATAGGTCTGTCCGAACAGCCTGAATTCTGTACTGCCGGTATAGTCCTCTATCTTCAGTATTCCGAAATTTCCGCCATTTTTTGCAGCGCGGGTGGTGAAGTCAACCACCATACCTCCGAAAGTGAGTTCAACACCCTCGACCGGTTCAAACTCCGAGAATCCCTTGATGGTACACTCTGTCCCGTAGTTGAGTTCGATGAAGAACGGATCAAGCGGATGAGCCGAAAGATACATTCCGACAAGTTCCCGCTCTTTCTCGAGACGCTCGGCCTGCGCCCACTCTACGCCGACAAGCGGCTCGGGTCGACCGGCCGTGGAGAGTGAGGTATCATCGCCAAAGAGCGACGCCGAGGAGCGCAACTTGTCTGCCTGATAAGCCTGACCGTAGCGCAGAAGGATTTCCGAAAATGTTTCGCCACGATTGTTTTCGGTAAAGAAGTCCTCACGTTTGATATCACGAAAGCAGTCAAAAGCTCCGGCGAGAGCCAGACTCTCAAAGACACGTCGATTGACCAGCTGTGACGGCACACGCTCAACAAAGTCATAGATTGACTCATAGGCTCCGCCGCTGTCACGCTCGTCGATGATAGCCTTGACAACATTCTCCCCCACTCCCTTTATGGCAGCGAGACCGAAACGAATATCACCGGCAGAGTTGACACCGAAGTTTATGAAACTTTCATTGACATCAGGACCCTTTACGGCTATGTGCATACGCTTACATTCATCCATAAATCCGGTCAGCTTGGTGATGTCGGTGCGGTTGCGCGACAGCACGGCGGCCATATATTCAGGAGGATAGTTGGCCTTGAGCCACGCGGTCTGAAATGCCACCCAACTGTAACACGTAGCGTGTGACTTATTGAACGCATAGGAAGCAAACTTCTTCCAGTCCTCCCAAATTTTCCCAAGCACTTTGGGATCATGCCCGTTGGCTTTTCCGCCTTCGATAAACAGAGCTTCAAGCTCGTTCATCTTGTCGATGAGTTTCTTACCCATAGCCTTACGGAGCGTGTCGCTCTGCCCGCGGGTGAAGTTTGCAAGCAGACGCGACAGCAGCATGACCTGCTCCTGATACACCGTGACGCCATACGTATCCTTAAGATACTTCTCCATCACCGGAATATCATATTCGATAGGTTTGACGCCATGCTTACGGGCAATGAAGTCGGGGATATAGTCCATCGGGCCGGGACGATAGAGGGCGTTCATGGCTATGAGGTCCTCGAATGTCGACGGTTGGAGTTCGCGGAGATACTTCTGCATTCCGGCCGACTCAAACTGGAATGTTCCGGTGGTCCGCCCCTCACAGTACAGCTGATATGTCTTGGGGTCAGTGATGTCTATGGAATCTATGTCAATTTCCTTTCCGGTGGTCATGCGGATATTAGCCACAGCCTCCTTGATGATCGACAAAGTTTTCAGACCGAGAAAGTCCATCTTGATCAGACCGGTATCCTCAATGATGGAGCCTTCATACTGAGTGACGATCAGCTTATCCTTCTCCTTCGAGTCAGCGCCCTTATCGACAGCAGTCGAAACAGGCACCCAGTCAGTGATCGGATCGCGGCAGATGATGACACCGCAGGCGTGGACACCCGTGTTGCGTACATTCCCTTCAAGGCGACGGGCATATTCGAGAGTCTCAACAATCAGAGGATTATGACTGACAAGCTCCCCGGCAAACTCCGGCACGTATTTATAACAGTTGGCAAGCGTGGTTTTGAGCGTCTTGCCGTCAGGCCCGTCGGGCATACGCTTAGGCACGAGTTTGGCAAGCCTGTCACTTTCAGGGAGCGGCAGATTCTCCACACGCGCCACATCTTTTATAGCCGACTTGGCGGCCATAGTTCCGAACGTGATGATATGGGCCACCTTATCCTCGCCATATTTCTCTGTCACATAGCGAAGCACTTCGGCGCGTCCGTCATCATCGAAATCCACATCAATATCAGGCAGTGAGATTCGGTCAGGGTTCAGGAAGCGCTCGAAAAGGAGGTCATACTTGATCGGGTCGACCTGAGTGATACCCAGACAGTAGGCCACCACACTTCCGGCAGCCGAACCACGCCCCGGACCAACACTGACACCAAGCTGATGGCGGGCCACATTGATGAAATCCTGCACGATAAGGAAGTAGCCCGGAAAACCCATCGTTTTCATTATGTAAAGCTCAAACCTGATGCGCTCCTCGAGTTCGGGAGTCAATGGAGAGCCATATCGGCGCTCGGCACCTTCATAGGCAAGCTTAGCCAGATAATCAGCTTCGAACTTTATGCGATACAGCTTGTCATACCCACCGAGTTTCTTGATTTTCTTCTCGGCATCCTCTCGACTCAACACCACATTTCCATTCTCATCCTGAGTGAATTCGTCAAACAGTTCCTCCTCCGAAATCCGTTTCCTATACTCCTCCTCTGTGCCGAATTCGGCGGGAATTTCAAAGAACGGCATGATCGGAGCATGATCTATTGAATATGTCTCAACCTTATCAAGAATCTCCATCGTATTCGACAGCGCCTCGGGGATGTCAGCGAAAATCTCGTTCATCTCCTGCTGCGACTTAAGCCATTCCTGCTTGGTATAGTGCATTCGGTTCACATCGTTAAGCAAGTTGGCCGTGGAGATACATATCAGGCGGTCATGAGCCTCGGCATCATCCTCGTTGGTGAAGTGAACGTCGTTTGTCGCAATAATTTTTATGCCATGCTTGCGGGCAAGATCTATCAGAACCGGATTGACAGCCTTCTGCTGCTCATACACATCCCGGTTACCGCCCGGCACATCGGTACGATGGCGCTGAATCTCCACATAATAATCATCGCCGAACACACTCTTATACCACAGCATCGTCTGCTCGGCCTGCTCCAGATCACCGTTCATGATATGCCGCGGAATCTCACCGCCCAGACAGGCCGACGCCACTATCAACCCCTCGCTGTGAGATTTGAGAGCATCATGATCGGTGCGCGGGTGAGAGTAAAATCCCTCCGTAAATCCCTGCGAGACGATTTTAATCAGATTCTTGTAGCCCTTCAGGTTCTTGGCAAGCACAATCAGATGTCGACCGGTGTCACGGCGGTCGGTCTGCTCATGCAGCGACCGGTTGGCCACATACATCTCGCACCCGAAAATCGGCTTGAAAGCCAATTTCTTTTTTGTCTTGGCAATCTCCGCTTCAAGCACAGCCCGCTCAGCCTCATCAGTAGTGGAGGCAAGTTTCTCCTCGGCCTCGGCAATCTTCCCCTTGAACTTCTTCGATAGCTTGTTGAAGTAATTGAAATACTCCTTTATGCCAAACATATTGCCGTGGTCAGTGATGGCAAGACCGCCCTGACCGTCGGCAATAGCCTTGTCAACAAGCGATGTGATCGACGCCTGACCGTCGAGAAGTGAATACTGACTGTGTACGTGGAGATGTATGAAAGGGTGCATGGTATAGCCGAATCTGGTTTTGTGATTATCTCACAAAATTACGCAAAATTTACTCTACATCCTTAAATTTATACCACTTTAACCAAAAAATCCGCGAAAGAATGGTAATGATGGCGGACGCGACGGTACCGACATTCCATACCGCCCGCTGCGATTATTTGATTGATAATGTATTGAAACTAGTAGGAACGTCGGCATTGCCACGTCCGCGGGGAATGGTGCGCGGCAAAATGGATCATTCATCCGCTATGTGGGAGGATTGTACGGGCGCGATAAATTGCGCCCACATGGGGATGGTGGGTAGAAAAACGGATAGGATGATTCGGGTGGAGAAGAATACAAATTTGCCATAAACCATTCGCGGTGGGCGCAATTTATCGCGCCCCAATGCTGTTTACTTAAGCTATTAAATAGCCTCTCTGTAGTTATGGAGTGTAATG
>CAZKNK010000110.1:0-5125 GCA_964554195.1 uncultured Staphylococcus sp. | reverse complement strand
CCCTGATGCTCTCGGTGACGTTTGAAGCAATGAAGTCCATCACTTCGCGTGGAATATCAAGGCCATCCTGACTTGCACGCAGATTCAGTACGTGTTTACGCAACTCATAGTCAGGCTTTTCAATCATCACTGTTGTTCCGCCCTTAAAACGTGACAGCAGTCGCTCCTCCATTCCTTTCATCAGAGCCGGAGGGCAGTCACTTGAGAGGATGAGCTGTTTCTGATTCTGCTTTAGATGATTGAAGATATGAAAGAATGTGTTTTGAGTCTTGTCCTTGCCTATCAGATCCTGAATGTCATCAATTATCAGGACGTCGATACTTTGATAGAAATTGATGAAGTCGTTGATTTTGCCACGATGTTCGGCTGAGGTGTACTGACTCTGAAACAGACGTGACGTGATGTAAAGCACACGCTGCTGCGGATTATGTTCCTTGATTCTGACACCGATGGCCTGAATGAGGTGAGTTTTGCCCACTCCGCATGGTCCGCAGACAAAGAGCGGATTAAACGTTTTCAGTTTCGGGTTGTCAGCGATCGCCTCTCCGATTGAAACGGCAACCTTGTTGCTTGGACCTTTACAGTAATTCTCGAAGTTATATTGGGGATTTAGCTGTGAGTCAATATCTTCCACCTGCTCCTGATGAAACGGATTGGAGGATGCTCCAACTGGTGGACGAACTGCTGCCGACGGACGTCCGGTTTCTATAGTGACCGCCGTTGTCGGCTCGTTGTTGATCTGATTGTAGTGATAAAAGAGCTGTATGCCACTGCCGTAATATTTATGAAGGGCAGTGGCTATCAGCTTGTAGTAGCGCTCTTCAAGCTGCTCATAGAAATATGGCGACGGGATGTTGATGGTCAGTTTCCCGTTGTCATAGTCATGGAAAGTCAGCAACTTGAACCATGCGTTGAACTGTTCGGCGGAAAGATTGTCGCGGAAAAAGCTGAGACATTCTTCCCACTTCTTTACGTTTTCGTTATACATTCTTAGTTTTGTGGGCTATTCTTTTCATCGCAAAATTCCGATAAATTTTCTGAAAAATAAAGCGTAATTTTTTTTGGAATTACTGAAAATTTGTCACTATACTGATGTTCAGGTGATTATGAAGTTATTAACATTGTATTAATGTGATGCTTTAAAATTACTTTATAAATATCTTGTAGACTGATGATTATGATTTTTACTTATAATTTTACTTCAATGCGTTTGGATATTTGAGCAGAATGCTAAGTCGGTTATTTCCAAATAATTCAAACAGTGACAGAGGGGATGTATGACTATGTTTTGATATTCGGATTTAGTCCGAATAGCCGGAATGTTAATAACTTTCCTGATTCTCTACCGAAACCGATCTGCTGACAGTCAGGTGGGCAGTAGGGCGGAGTGTGGCGATGGCTCCGACGCACATTTATGAAGCGTAAACTGCCCTGCATTTATTGTATGGCAGTGGAGTGAAATAGCGGAAAATTCATTAACTTTGCATTGTTATCAAAGAAGAACCCGAAAATGAATACCGATCATACTCTGTCGCAGTTTGACAAGGCTCTGAGCCGTTGCCGTGATATATTCTCCAAAAAATTGATTGACTATGGAGCATCGTGGCGCATCATGCGTCCCATGTCCATAACTGACCAGCTGTTTATCAAAGCCAAACGTATCCGTACACTTGAAACTGACAGCGCGATGGTCGATGAAGGAATCCTACCCGAATTCATCGCTATAGTCAATTACGGCATCGTCGGACTCATTCAGCTCACCGAGGGTTACTCGGACAGTGTGGACATGTCGGCAGAGGAAGCTATGAAACTATATGATGTGTGGAGCCGTAAGGCCCGCGACCTCATGGCTGCCAAGACTCATGACTATGGTGACGCATGGCGGGGAATGAGGGTGAATTCTTACACAGACCTAATTCTCACCAAGATTCAGCGCACCAAACAGATTGAAAGCAACATGGGTAAGACTCTCGTTTCTGAAGGTATCGACGCCAACTACATGGATATTATTAATTATGCCGTTTTCGGAATCATAAAACTTACAGATGGCGAAAACAGCTGACACTTCTCCACACAGTTCCACCATCAGGCGTCGGGTGGAGGTTTGCGTGATATTGATTCTTCGTGTTTTGGTCGGACTGACGTTTGTCATGTCGGGCTATGCCAAGGGGATTGATCCGTGGGGAACAGTCTATAAAATATCTGAATATCTTGACTACTGGGACCTTGACATCCCCGGCGCCCTCATCACGTTCGCTACCTTCGCCCTCTCAGCATGGGAGTTTGTGTGGGGAGCGCTTCTGCTTCTCGGCTGTTACAGGCGTGTCTCAGTCATTTGCCTGACTCTGGTCATGGCCTTTATGCTTCCCCTTACATTATATATAGTCATTTTTGACCCGGTGGCTGATTGCGGCTGCTTCGGTGACCTGTATGTTATTTCCAACACCGCCACATTTATAAAGAATATAATCATAACGGCTGCGCTCATTTATCTTCTTGCTGCCAATGTCAGGGTAGGAGCGGTTTACACTAAGCATACCCAGTGGATTATTGGAGGGCTGCTGACATTTTATCTCCTTATTCTGGCTCTTTACGGCTACAATGTTCAGCCGCTTCAGGATTTCAGACGTTTTGCTCCCGGCACGGAGTTGCTGAAAGTAGGGGAGGAGGGTGATGACGATTCGTCGGAAAATGAGCCGGTCTATGCGTTCGTGTATGAAAGAGATGGTGAGCAGCGTAAGTTCTCATCCGACGAACTCCCCGATTCCACATGGACTTTTATTGACCGTATCCTGCTAAGCGGAAGTGAATCGGCTGCCGACGGCTTTTCGGTCACCGTTGACGGTGAGGATATTCTTCCGGAGCTGATTGACACGGAAGCGGAGCAGTTTATTGTCACAATTCCGGATGTGGGCAAAGTGGATATTTCATACACCAATCTCATCAATGACCTCAATGACTACATCGAGGAGCGTGGCGGAACCCTAACTGCATTCATAGCCGGTGATGATGATACAATAGACTACTGGACTGACATTTCGATGGCCACTTACGGGGTCTATCAGGTGGAGCCGAATCTTGTCAGAGAACTTGCCAGAGGCACTTCGGCACTTGTTTATCTTGACAGAGGTAAGATTGTGTGGAAGCGTACGCTCTCGTCAATCGACTTTGAAAGTGCCAGCCGCCGATCGCGCATTAACATTGTGGAGGCTCTTGATCCCAAACCGGAGCTGACACTGATGAGGGTTACTTCGGTTTTGATCATATCCATGCTTGTGATTCTTGCAGTTGATTATCTGTTCCGGCGCAAGCCTGCCCGTAAAGCGCCCCGAGCTGTAAATTTATCCGGCTCTGAAAGCCGGTCCAACGGCTGATGCTTCTGTGGCGGTTTTTATTCCTGGTCGGAAGATTCGTTTTTGAGTGAGTCGGCCAGGTCGTTGCCCGGCTTGAACTTAACTGCCAGATGGGCGGGAATCTCCATACGCTCCATTGTGCGCGGATTCACTCCGAGCCGCGGTTGCTTTTCGGATGCTACAAATGAGCCGAATCCGGCTATTGTTACCTTGTCGCCCCCGGTGAGCGATTCAGTGATGATTCCGAACACGCTGTCAACAATCTCCCTGACTTCCTGACGCGGAAGTCCGGTGCGGTCTGAAACAGCTATGACAAGTTCGGATTTATTCATGGCGGCGGGTTTGAAAATGGAAGAAAATTTGGCCTAAGCCCGATGCAAATTTAGGAAAAAAATAAATTTTATTGAAATTTTTCGTTAATTTTGTAGTGGAAACCATAGGCTTGTTATCTTAAATATGTTGACTGCTTTATTTAGAATTTATCAGATTTTTATCATGTGTCCGCTTATTGCGGTATCGACCATAGTCACGGCTACGGTGACGGTTTTCGGCGTCACGATGGGATGGGGACGGACATGGGGTTACTATCCCGAAATTATTTGGGCGCGCCTGTTTTGCTGGCTTAATTTTGTCAGTGTCAATGTCAAAGGGCGTGAAAACATCAATCCCGGAACGTCTTACGTGTTTACCCCCAATCATCAGAGTGCATACGATATTTTCTCGATATATGGCTATCTGGGTCATAATTTCCGATGGATGATGAAGCAGAGTCTGCGCACCATCCCCTTTGTAGGATGGGCCTGCGCCCGGTCGGGACAGATTTTTGTAGACAATTCATCGGTCAGCGCTACCCGACGCACCATGTCAGAGGCCGAAAAGCAGCTGAGTGGCGGCATGTCGCTTGTCGTTTTCCCTGAAGGCGCCCGCACATGGGACGGCAATATGCGCCGATTTAAGAAAGGAGCCTTCAAACTTGCTCAGGAGTTCCGACTGCCCATAGTGCCGGTCACAATAGAGGGTGCGTTTGAAGTGATGCCACGTTTCAAGAAACTACCCCTTCCGGGTCACATCACCCTTACCATCCATGCTCCAATCGCTCCTCCGGCTGATGAGCATGACATCACCCGGGTCATGGACGAGGTTTATGGCGTGGTGAAGAGCGGACTGACACCGAGATGAACCTTTCGGTGATTCGCCGCGTTATTAGGATTGACAAAATGTCAGAGTCGGACACTCTCACCCGACACAATCAGACTTTGGCACGATTTGTGCAACATAAAGAATCGAACAATTAAAACTAATATTAAAATCATCAATAAAAAACATTAAACTATGAATATCAAACCGCTGGCTGACCGAGTATTGGTCGAACCTACACCCGCTGAGGAAGTAACCGTTTCCGGCATCATCATTCCTGATTCCGCTAAAGAAAAGCCCCTTCGCGGAACTGTGCTTGCTGCCGGCAATGGCACAAAAGATGAAGAAATGGCAGTCAAAGAAGGAGATCAGGTGCTTTTCGGTAAATATGCCGGCACTGAAATCGAATTTGAAGGAAAAAAATATCTTATCATGCGTCAGAGCGACATTCTCGCTGTGGTGTGCTGATATTTCAGATAATCATTTACAAACGAATAACCATAAAAACAGATATTTATCATGGCAAAATAAATAAAATTTGACATCAAGGCCCGCGAAGAACTCAAAAAGGGTGTCGACGCGCTGGCTGACGCTGTTAAAGTGACTCTCGGTCCGAAAGGACGCAACGTAATTAT
>CAZKNK010000109.1:0-5145 GCA_964554195.1 uncultured Staphylococcus sp. | reverse complement strand
GGGGACAACGGTTTTCGAGACCGCCCCGATCGACCACTCCGGCATCTTTCCTTTGGTCCGACCTAACGGTCAACCGACCGTTAAATCGGTGCAAAGTTAAAGCTTTTTATTCAGACGGCAAAAAATTGAACTCAGTTTTTTGTTAGTTTTTCTGAAACTCTCTAACCTTAAACTCTGACCGAATCTGAATCAATGTCTATGGATGGGTTGCCGAAACTGAATTAGCGGGAATGAGGGGGATAGCTTTTACCGTGAAGCTCGATTTTCTTCGCCGAGGGCGAGGAAGTCCTCATAGGCAAGTCGAATTCCCTCGTCAAGTTCGGTGGTGTAGGTCCAACCAAGATTACGGGCTTTGGATACGTCAAGGAGTTTGCGCGGGGTTCCGTTAGGCTTGGAGGTGTCCCAAAGAATCTTACCGGTATAACCTACAACTTTAGCCACTTTCTCAGTCAGCTCCTTGATGGTTAACTCTTTACCAGTTCCGGCATTGACGGTTTCATTGCCTGAATAGTTGTTCATCAGGAACACACATAGATTTGCGAGGTCATCGACATACAGGAATTCACGCAATGGTGAACCGTCACCCCAACAGGTCACTTCGGTTATCCCCTGCTCCTTTGCCTCATGGAATCTGCGAATCAGAGCCGGAAGCACGTGGGAGTGTGTGGGGTGATAGTTGTCGTTAGGTCCGTAGAGGTTAGTAGGCATGACTGAAATATAGTCTGTGCCATACTGACGGTTGAGATATTCGCAGTATTTCAAGCCTGAAATCTTGGCAAGAGCATAAGCTTCATTCGTCTGCTCAAGCGACGACGTGAGCAGGCAACTCTCAGGCATTGGCTGCGGCGCCATGCGCGGATAGATGCACGACGAACCGAGAAATTCGAGTTTCTTGCATCCGTTGGCCCATGCAGCATGAATCACGTTCATCTCAAGCATCATGTTGATATACATGAAGTCGGCGAGTGCCGATGAATTGGCTACGATTCCGCCCACCTTAGCTGCCGCCAGAAAGACGTATTCAGGTTTCTCCTCGGCAAAAAACTTGTCGACATCCGGCTGACAGGTCAGATCAAGTTCAGCGTGAGTGCGGGTAATAATATTCTCATAGCCTTGCCGGCGAAGTTCTCTGACAATGGCTGAGCCAACCATGCCGCGGTGGCCTGCCACATAGATTTTTGAGTTCTTTTCCATTATTCAGTTGGATTACATCAGTCCTTTTCTGCGGATTTTCACTTTAATGGTGCCTTCAGGTATTTCATCGACCACAAGGGCGAGGTGTCCGCCACCTCCGGCACCGAGCATTTTCCATGCCTTTGCCACCGGTTTCCATTTGTCGATATATTCCTGAACTCCCGGTTGCATCATGGCCGGAAACATGGCCACCTGAGCATTAAACGAGTCAGCAAACGCTTCGGCGAAACGATCGAGGTCCCGATCCATTATGGCATTCCAACAGCGATCGGCCGCACCGGTGAGGGCGGCAACCTTTTCGGGCGTAATGTCCTTGCCCTCAACCACGGAGCAACCCGGACGACGCGGAAACATCGGGACGAGACATATATGACTCTCAAGCCATGAGAGAATTTCCTCATCGTGACACTGTTCGATTTTTTCAGGCCAGTAGCGTCCGTCATAATAATGACGGTTAAGCCCCGACATGCAGATTCCAATGGCATCCTGAGCGCCCGACACATGGCCTTTGTTTTCAGGATCATTTTCAAAACAGAAGAGCAAGCGGGCAAGCATCTCCTCATTATAGTTCGGAAGCTCGTAGGGCCATATCTTCTTTGCGGCATTGCGCGTGGATGTCGACATGCCGCCACGCTCCATAAATTCAACTGTCGGCTCAATCGAAACGGTCAATGCCCAACCGGGGCCATACTGCGACACGTAAGGCTGATCGATCCAGGTTCCTGCCAGATCCACTCTGTAAGGCAAATGACTGGTCACTCCCTTGCGAAGCGAGGTTGTTGACCGGGCTTCAAGTCCGGCATCAGGTACCCGTTCGAGTTCAATATATTCAATTCCGCGCTCCTTACACAGATTTCGCTTCAGGTCAGAACCACCGTCAGTGTTAACCACAAATACGTCAGGACGCACAATATCAAGAGTATCGAGAAAATCAAGCATTCCGGAACCCTGATTGATATAAGCATCAGTCACATAGCGAATTGCCTTGACCATATACAGACGTTCCTTCTCCGAGTAGACCGTCTTTCGATTTTTAAGCTGCTCAATGGTTGAGTCAGAGCCAATGCCGACATAGAGGTCACCATAGCGGGATGCTTCCTTGAAGAAAGCCACATGCCCGCTGTGGAGCATATCATAACAACCTGATACAAATACTTTTTTATTCATCTGGTATTAGAATTAATCAACTGTTAGTCACGGGCCTTTTCCGGATTACCCCAAGACTGTAAATCAATATGATGACAAAACATATTACCGGAACTATAAATGATAATGTTATGCCACACCGGTCACTGACAGCCGCCTGCAACGGAGTTAAGACAGCTCCGCCGAGAATAGCCATGATAAGACCGGAAGCGGCTATCTTAACGTCATCGCCGATGATTCCGTCGAGTGCAATTCCATAAATGGTGGGAAACATGAGTGACATAGCAGCCGAAACAGCGATGAGCGACACCACAGCCGCCATCGGATCAGTCAGGAATACTCCCATGCAGGTCACAATAGCCATTCCGGACGCCAACGCAAGCAAAATCACGGGACGAACGTAGCGCATGAGCCACGTAAACACAAATCTGAAACCCGTAAATGCAAGAATTGAATAGAGAAACATCATGGAAGCCTCCTTCTCATAAATCCCAAGTCTTACCATAGCAAACCGGATGGTGAAGGACCATACACAAGTTTGCGCACCTACATAGAAGAACTGAGCCACAACACCGTAACGATAACGGCGGTTACGCCAAAGCCGGCCTACGGTCTGCCCCATGTTCCATTTGCCCGACGAGTCACGGTCAATCGGCATAGGCGCGAAAACTATCACAAGCAGAAGCACCAGCAACACCGCTCCTATCATCATATAGGTGCCTGACACAGCATTAAGCTCCTGATGCTGAATTGCAAGCAAGCTCTCCGAATCCATTCCGGCCCTGGCTGAAGCGTCAGCCTCATGAAGTTTACCGAGAATGAAGTAGCGGCTCACAAGAATTCCGGCTATTGCACCGACAGGATTAAATGCCTGAGCGATATTAAGACGCCGGGTAGATGACTTCTGCGGTCCCATAGAAATAATGTATGGATTAGCAGTGGTCTCAAGGACAGCACATCCACCCGCCATGACATAGATAGCAATCAGAAACGCCGGATATGACGCCATCTCACCGGCAGGATAAAAGAGCATTGTTCCCGCCGCATAAAGTAACAAGCCCAGGATAATTCCCGATTTGTAAGAGTAGCGACGGATGAACAGTGCCGCCGGAAGCGCGAAACAGAAATATGAACCATAGAAAGCACCCTGAACAAACGACGTCTCCAGATCAGACATGCTCATTATTCGCTTAAATGCAGCAAGGAGAGTGTCGTTCATATTGTTGGCCATACCCCACAGCATGAACAACACCGACACAAGCACAAAGGCAAGTGTAAAGTTTCCGGCAGAGGACTTCGGTTTCATCCGGAAGTTTATTTTACGATGCCTTTTTCGAGGTATTCAGCCAGGTTGGTACGCACCTGCTCGCCGGCACGTTCAACGGCAACCTTTGCCATATCCGCATCAACCATAAGGTTGACAAGTTGCTCAAATGATGTCTTTTTAGTAGGATCCCATCCGAGCTTCTGCTTAGCCTTTGTGGGATCACCCCAGAGATTAACCACATCAGTGGGACGATAGAAGTCAGGCGAAACCTCGACCACAACCTTGCCCGTCTTGACGTCAATACCCTTTTCATCCGCGCCTTCACCCTCAAACCGAAGTTCGATACCGGCGCGGCGGAAAGCATAAAGACAGAACTCACGCACCGAATGTTGCTCCCCTGTCGCAATCACATAATCCTCAGGCTTCGGCTGCTGAAGAATCAGCCACATACATTCCACATAATCCTTTGCATATCCCCAGTCACGCAGCGACGAAAGATTGCCCAGATAAAGCTTCTCCTGCTTACCCTGCGAGATACGGGCAGCCGCAAGAGTGATCTTGCGTGTCACGAAAGTCTCGCCGCGACGCTCGCTCTCATGATTGAACAGAATACCTGAACATGCAAACATATTATAAGCCTCACGATATTCCTTCACAATCCAGAATCCATAAAGCTTGGCCACGGCATAGGGTGAATAGGGGTGAAACGGAGTATTCTCATTTTGCGGAACCTCCTCCACCTTGCCGTACAGCTCCGAAGTCGACGCCTGATAGAAACGGCAGGTTTCAGCCAGACCACACTGACGTATTCCCTCGAGCAGACGAAGCACACCCGTGGCATCAACATCAGCCGTAAACTCAGGGGAGTCAAATGACACCTGAACGTGGCTCTGAGCGGCAAGATTGTAGACCTCATCAGGACGCACCTTATTAAGAACCTGAATGATACTCATCGAGTCGCCGAGGTCGGCATAATGAAGATGGAAATGGGGTTTGCCCTCAAGATGAGCTATACGTTCACGGAAATCAACTGATGAACGACGTATAGTACCGTGTACCTCATAGCCTTTTTCAAGAAGAAACTCGGCAAGAAAACTGCCATCCTGACCGGTAATACCGGTGATTAAAGCTGTCTGCATGACTGGTTATTTATAATGTAACTTCGTTTTTATTGCTAATAGTCCGCAAAAATAACCACTTTTTTTCACATAATCACCAACTTCCGCAACTTTTCCACTTATTTCTCACGGCTCCTTCATTTAAAATCGCCTTGTTGATTCAGAAGTGAGAGAATTTTATAGGGAACATTTCCCAAATCTATGTGATAAAGATCCGCTGGTTGTACGAGTGTTAAATATGGATAAATTTCTGGTAATCAGATAAATTAGTTCTAAAATAATTTGGTCAAGTGACAAATTATTTTAAGACCAAATTAGCTGATCATCAAATATTTATCTCTATTTATCTACTATCTTTACTACCGACTCTTTTGCGGACACATCAACTACACGACCCCTATAAAATAAACCTATTTGGGA
>CAZKNK010000108.1:0-5172 GCA_964554195.1 uncultured Staphylococcus sp. | reverse complement strand
TCCAGTTGTTGGAGTTGGTGAGCGCCCAGCGGAGGTCGACCATCTCGCCTACACGTGCGCTGCCAGAGTTTCGGGGCGCCCATAGGTTTCCGGCTTCATCGCGGATAACGGGTTGCTCGTTGAGAAATTCGTCGCAAGGTGTGAATCCTTCCTCCATTGCGTATGTGTAGAGGAACGGTTTGCCGGTAGAACCGATCTGACGTCGGCCATCGGATACCATGTCATATTGGAAATATGAGAAGTTCGGGCCACCAACGTATGCGCGGACATGACCGTTGACCGGGTCCATGGCCATGAAGCCGCAGCGGAGGAAGTGCTTATGGTAAAGGACGGAGTCGAGCGGCGTCATGACGGTGTCAATCTGCCCTTTATATGAGAATACTTTCATTTCACGCGGAGTGTTGAAAGCGCGCTCTATCTCGTCGCGCGACGCGCCGGCCTTAACCATTTCACGGTATCGGTCAGTGTTTTTCATCGCGTTCCGGATCAGATGGTTGAGGCGGATTTCTGAAAGCTCTGTGCGGTTTGTGGTGTAAGGAGCGCCTTTGGTTCCTTTCTTTTCGCGGAAAAATGCCGGTTGCAGGTATCCGCCCAGATGTTCGGCCACGGCATCTTCGGCATATTGCTGCATTCGGGAGTCAATGGTGGTATAGATTTTCAGACCATCATTATATATGTCATATTTAGTGCCGTCAGGTTTCGGATTTTTTTCAATCCAGCCATACAGTTTGTTGGTCTCCCATGCGATTGAGTCGTCGATAAAGCGCTGTTTCTCCCAATCACGATAGTTTGAACGCACCGGTTTTTTTGCCAGAAGCATCTGGCGCAGCTCCTCGCGGAAGTATGGCGCTATGCCGTCTTTAGTGTCTACGCGGTGGAAGTTGAGGGTGAGGGGGAGCTGTGACAGGCTGTCGGCTTCGGCCTGAGAGAGGCGACCGGCTTTGACCATCTGACTCAAAACGGTGTTGCGGCGCTGACGTGTACGCTCGTTCTGACGAACCGGATTGTAAAAAGCCGGATTCTTCACCATGCCAACAAGTGTGGCTGCTTCCTCAATGTTGAGGTCTTTGGGGTCTTTGCCGAAGTAGACGTAGGCGGCTGACTTGATTCCGACGGCGTTATATAAGAAGTCAAACTGGTTAAGATACATCTTGATGATTTCATCTTTTGAGTAGTATCTCTCCAGTTTTACTGCGATCATCCATTCGATCGGCTTCTGCATGGCGCGGGTTAGGAATCCGGTGCTTGTGGGGGAATACAGTTGTTTGGCAAGCTGTTGAGTGAGCGTGGAGCCACCTCCGGCATTTTTGTTGCCCATGATAATGGTCTTGACAAGCACACGTCCCAGTCCGCGCATGTCAATGCCGCTGTGGTCCTCAAAACGGACATCCTCCGTTGAAATCAGAGCATCGACCACGTGGGGGGATATTTCATCAAATTCGGCATACACGCGGTTACCGGTGCCTTTAAAGTAGCGGCCTATTTCCTTGCCGTCGGCTGAATACATCACGGATGCAAAGCGGTCTTTGGGATTCTGAAGTTCCTCGACCGGGGGCATGTAACCGATGAAGCCGTTATATACAAGAAATAGGAAGAAAAGCACCCCCACCACTGAAGCTCCGAACAGAACCCAGAGGGCGATAATTATTTTGGTGACAAGTCGGCTGCGGGTCGGCTTGGCGTTTTCAGCTGTTTTTTTGTTTTCTGTCATTTGTTTTGAAATCTCTTTCAATCTGCAAAGTTAGTGAAAAACTTTAGTAATTCAAGCAACTCAAATTCTAAAGCTTCTTAAAAGATTCAACCGGAGTCGGGGATAGGTCAGCGGCAGACGGATGATAAAGTGACTCTAAATGAAAAATTTGAAATTTTTTGAAAAATATTTTGGAATTATGAAAATCATTCATACCTTTGCGGTGTGTTAGATGAGTACAACACCTAAACACTCCCTCACTGATCCGTAATTAAGGATTGGCCGGCAAAAGGAAATAAAAAAACTATCACAATATAAATATAAAATGAAACAGATTTTTCTCCTTTCTCTCTCGCTCCTGTTTGTGACTGGAAATGCTTTCGCCCAGTTGCTATGGAAAGTGACCCCTCCGGGATGTGACGACAAACCGAGCTATGTGTTCGGCACACACCACTGTGTTCCTACTGCATTTCTCGACTCAGTGAAAGGATTCGATAACGCACTGGCTTCGGTTGATGCCGTTTATGGTGAAATGGACATGCAGTCGATGACTGACGTTACCGCTATGAACGTGATGATGGCCATGACTACAGCCCCGGCTGACAGCACACTGTCGAAGCTCCTGTCGCCGGCTCAACTTGACTCATTGCAGACTATTTCCGACAAATATTTAGGCGGAGTGCCGGTGGCATCATTCGACGGACTCAAACCCGCCGTAATTTCAACCCTTATAGGGAAAGCAAAGACAATGGCATTGTTTCCGCAGGAAGCGACTACTATTCCCATTGATGCTGTGATTCAGCTCCGCGCCCGCGCTGCCGGCAAGGAAGTGGCCGGACTTGAGACTATGGAGCAGCAGGCTCGCGCGGCTTTCGGCTATCCGATTATCGAGCAAGCTGAAAATCTGATAGAAACCATCCGGTCAGATGAGGAATCATGGTTCATGGTCAAGCAACTCACTGATGCCTATCTGAGCGGAGATCTCCACGAGATTCTTGCCGTGATCGAGTCACCTACGACGGGCTTTTCACCTGACGAATCCGAGCGTTTCATCAATTCACGCAATGCCGACTGGCTCCGGATTCTGGCCGGACTCTTGCCCACTGCCTCAATAATGATAGCTGTTGGTGCGGGACATCTGCCGGGTGAAAAGGGAATCCTCGAGGGTTTCCGTAGGCTCGGATTTAATGTTGAACCTGTTGATATAAAAGAATAACCATGATAGTTCTTGACAATGTTAGCTTCAAGTATCCGGGCGGTCTCGAGGCCGTGAAGCGGGTGACGGCTCAAATCACCCCCGGACTATACCTTCTGTTGGGAGAGAACGGAGCCGGAAAAACCACCCTGCTTCATCTGATAGCCGGACTTCTGTTTCCCTCCGAGGGAGAGATTACGGTTGACTCAGCCAATGTGACTGACCGACTTCCGTCAATGTATCAGAAACTCTTTTTCCTTTCAGAATCATTTGACATTCCGTCGGCCACAATCCGCAAGTTCGCGTCAATACATTCATCGTTTTATCCCGATTTCAGCGAGGAACTTTTCACCGCTAACCTGAGCGAGTTCGGACTGACCGGCAATGAGAAAATGAGTACACTCTCATTCGGCACACAACATAAGGCAATGCTCGCCTACGTGCTTTCGCTCGGATGCCCGACACTGCTCCTTGATGAACCGGCCAACGGACTTGACATAAATGCCCGCAAGACGCTGCGCGGTATTCTGGCTCGTGTCATGGACGAAAATTCCACCGTGATAGTGTCAACCCACACCACGGCAGATTTCGAGGCCCTTTTTGACGGAGTCATCATTCTCTCGCGCGGACAACTCATATTTAATATCTCGGTGGCTGACATCATGGAGAAGGTAGCCTTCACGGTGACTCCGATTCCTCCGGTAGATACGATATACATGGAGCAGGATCTCGGGTTGTTTCACTGCATAGTTCCAAACAGTGACGGCCATGACACCGACATTGATTTCGGGCTGCTTTACTCCGCTATGCTCTCACCCGAAGCGGATAAATTGATAAACATTCTGAAAAAGTGACAAATATGAACCAAACAGATAAATTTTCCTTAAGGAGACTTCGGCTCATAGCCCGCTTCTACGGGGTATCGATCATGACGCAGATGTGGATTTATGCACTGACTGTGATCGGTTTCTTCTTTATAGCGATATTGTGTCGCCGTTATATTGGATTTGACGCTATGCTATGGCCTGTGGCTTCTGTCATTTTCAGTTGGATGATAACCCTCGGCCCCATAGCTTTCTATAAATATGACAATCAGCAACTGACCACACAACTCCCCGCCTTAGGCGCGGAAAAGGCACTCTTTATCACAGGATATGTGTTTCTGATTGTTCCGCTGCTGATGGTTGGAGTGTGGACACTCTGCTGGTTTATCGGAGAACTTCTGCCGGTCGACAATGTGAATTATAACTCATTCTGGGGCCTCTCGACGGATATTGTAATGAAGATTGATGAGCTTCCGCTCAATAACTCCGTGGCCTACCTTTCAAATATCTCGTCATGGTTCATGACGATTTCGATAGCTCTGTATGTGGTGATATGTTCGGTCCGCAACAGGGTGGTGAAGTGCATTCTTGCAGTGTTTGTGACCAAGATAGTCGTGTCGATAATTGGCTTCATAATCGGGATAATTTATGCCTTTGACAAGGTTATTGACTCGGTTGAGATAATTAGTGAAATTTCAGGTTCCACCCAAGATGAAATCAATGAAGCTGGTTACAAATTTATACTGCCTTTCGTTCAGGATTTCATGGTATATTTCTCCATCGCCGGCCTGATTGTAGCGGTGATTTTCTTCATTCTGTCATGGCGAAAGATCTGCCGCCGTCAGGTTTAAAACAGTTGACATGGATTTTAATAACAATAAGCCGATCTACCGACAGATTGTCGACTACAGCTTCACTCTGATCATATCAGGCGCGTGGCTCCCCGGTGAGCGCGTCCCGTCGGTCAGGGAGCTTGCAGCCGAGCTTGCGGTCAATTCACACACGGTGCTGAAAGCCTACGAGTATCTTCAGGCCGAGGAAATCATATATCCTCGCCGAGGTATGGGATTTTTTCTTGCCGATGATGCCGCCGAGAGGGTCAACATGGGCCGCCGCAAGGAATTCTTTGAATCCACGCTTGATGAGGTGTTCCGTGAAATGAAACTCCTCGGAATCACGATTGACGAGGTGGTGGAGCATTACAGGGCAAACGGCGATTGATTCTGTTGACGTCCCACCACGTGTAGCCCGGCATGTTGCCGGAAATTATTACAAAAAATCGGCTTTTACCGCATACTCGGAAGCCGATTTTTTTGTAACTTTGCGCCGTCAATTCAAATCTTTACTAACCATGAACGTAACTGACCGCTTCCTGGAATATGTCAAGTTCGACACGCAGAGCGACGAACTGACCAATATGACCCCCTCCACTCCGGGTCAGATGATTTTTGCACGTCATCTCG
>CAZKNK010000107.1:0-5195 GCA_964554195.1 uncultured Staphylococcus sp. | reverse complement strand
CGGGAAACTTTTTTCGCAGAGTTTTGTCAGCGGAAATGAGTAACTTTGCAGTGAAAAATAAAAAATACAGTCTGAAATGAAAAAGATTCTTCTATCATTCGCTTCCATTGTCATGCTCACCGCCGGCTCATCGGTCATATCTGCTGAAAAAGACCTGCTTAAAGCTACAGGCCCCACTGTCAAGTTCAAATCCGGCGGAATGGACGGTGAATGGAGGATTGCTCCCGAAAAAGATCCCGATGAATTGTTCACACCGTTTGCCGAAACCGTGTTTTACTCCGGAACGGATACTCTTGCGATTCAAGGACTCAAGGAATGGGAGTCGGCTTACTTCACTATTCTGACTGTCAATGGCGACTCGGCCCGCGTCAAGGTGCGCCGCTCGTCAGCAAATCATTTTGAAAACCCCGACCCGGAGCTGCTTAAAGTGGCGCCGTCAGGCAACCTGACACGCGAGCAGGCGCAATTTGACATTGACGCGCTTATGTGGACTCTGAGTCAGGTTCATCCTGACATCTTCGCCGTAACCAGGCAGGAGGATCTGTTTCGCGCATTCAACCGGGCTAAAAAGTCGCTTCCCGATTCTGTAACACCAATGCGACTCTATCAGGCAGCTGCTCCGCTTATGGCTATGATAGGTGACGGACACACCAATCTGGATTTTCCCTACAATAGCGTGTTTACCCGGGAGAGTCTCCGTATGCCGGTCTATGTCAACGTGACGTCCGACCGCCATCTGATATGCTCATCAAGCCTTGACTCCATTATAAGTCGCGGCGACAGAATCATAAGCATCAACGGAATCAGCGCCGACAGTCTGATCAATTCGATGCTTCCGTTTGTTGGTGCCGAGAGAGAACACTTTGCGCTTAGGGAAGTGGAAGCAATGTTCACCCCACTTCACGAGATGCTTTTTAAGGCCGACAGCTACACGGTGGAGTATCAGCCTGCGGATTCAAAAAAGATTTTCACCCACACCTTCCCGGCAGTCACACGGAACGAAATTTCAAACCGCTGTCCCTCCACAAGAAGAAACAATAAACCGTATGCCAAATATTCCTATGAAATTGACGCTGACAACAATGTGGCTGTGATGGATTTCCGCTCATTCTCTAATGTTGCCGCTATGGAGCAGTTTGCCGACTCGATGTTCCGCGAACTGAAGGAGAAAAACATCGGCAATCTTATCATTGACATTCGGCATAACGGCGGCGGAAACAGTATTGTGGGCGACGTGCTGCTCCGTTATATCTCCCCGGAACCCTTCACTCAGATGGAAAAGACACTTGTCCGCGTTTCACCCCTCACCTCAAAACTTCAGGGCGATGTAAATGTGCGCCCCGGTTATTACTTCTTCGAGACTGATTCAACCGAACTCATTTCCCCTCTGACTCCGGAACAGGGCCACTATGACGGCAATGTTTATCTGCTGACTTCCAACAGCACATTCTCATCGGCAAGCTCATTTTCATGGACATTCAAAGTGTGCGGCATAGGGCCGGTGATAGGAGAGGAAACGGGTGGAATGAATGTGGCCTATGGTGACATCATCAATTTCTCGCTACCGATTTCTGGACTCAAGGGCGGAGTGTCATTCAAACGCTTCTGGCAATTCCGCGCCGATGAAAATGACATCCACGGCACCATGCCAGATGTTGCGGTAGCTGCGGAGGATGCACTTGACGAGGCCCTGAAGATCGTGAAGAAAAGCAACCGCAAAAACAAACGCTAATCCGGCTGAACGAATGATTATTCGAATCAAAAATATGGTATGCCGACACTGCGTCGACAAGGTCAGACGGATTGCCGAAAGCATTCCTGGCCTTAAAGCGACTGCCGTGGAACTCGGGAGCATCACCACTGACGGTCAGCCATCGGCCGAAGCCATGACTGAACTGGGACAATGTCTTGATGAAAACGGATTTGAAATTATCGTGAGCCGCGAGGCGGAGATGGTGGAGAATATCAAGCGGATTCTGATTGACCTTTCGCGCTCTGACGCTACTGAAGGCAAAGCTACTGTCAGCGACATTCTCGTCAGTCAGCTCAATACTTCCTACAAGACACTGAGCCGGATTTTCACCGAATCAGAAGGGCGGACCATTGAAAACTATTTCATGTCGCTGCGCATAGAGCGCGTCAAGGAGCTGCTCCATTACGGTCGCATGGCCCTTGATGAGATTGCATTCATGACGGGATTCTCCTCAGCCGCCCACCTGTCACGCCGATTCAAGCAGTACACCGGTATGACTCCGGGGCAATTCCGGGAGAACGGAAAACGTAAGCCGCTGACTGAGGTGTAAGCGTTTGTCTGAATCGTGTAATGAATTCTTCGACGCGGTGAAGTAATTTTGCATAAAAATTACAGCAGAAACTTTTTTTACCGTAACAGCAAAATGGAATTCATATACTCGCTTTTATTCATGCTTAACGAGATGTCACCCTACATCCTGTTAGGTTTTCTGATTGCCGGGGTGCTTCATGCCTTCGTTTCACGCGCCACGTTTTCGCGTCACCTCGCCGGACATGGTTTCGGCTCTGTGGTTAAGGCAGCCCTCATCGGAGTGCCTCTCCCCCTCTGCTCATGTGGAGTCCTACCCACCGCCATTGCCATGAGGCGCAACGGCGCGTCAAGAGCGGCCTCGTCGGCATTCCTGATTTCAACCCCGCAGACAGGAGTTGACTCCATCGCCGCCACATGGTCGCTGCTCGGTCCGGCATTTGCAGTGATGCGCCCCGTCACCGCTCTCATCACCTCCGTGGCAGGTGGAATGGCAGTGGGCATGACTGAAAACCGGCCGGAATCAACAGCCTGTGAGGTCAAGGCTGATGAAACGGCTGCTGACGAGCGCCCTGCAACCTTCTTCGGTCGGGTCAAGGCCGCTTTCCGATACGGATTCATTGACCTTGTAGGGAGCATAGGAGGATGGCTCACAGCCGGACTCATTATCGCGGCCCTCATCACCGTCTATGTCCCGGCTGATTTTTTCTCGGCACTTGGCACCCGACCGCTGCTGTCAATGATAGCCGTGCTGATAATTGCCATACCGATGTATGTGTGTGCCACCGGCTCCATACCCATCGCCCTGTCACTGATACTCAAAGGCCTCTCGCCGGGTACGGCCTTCGTGCTTCTCATGGCGGGTCCGGCGGCCAACTTCGCCTCCTTTACACTGATTTCACGTGAAATGGGCCGCCGTGCAGCCCTGGTGTATCTCGGAGCCATCATAGCCGGAGCCATTGCAACGGGGCTTGTGATAGATTATCTCCTGCCGGCCCAATGGTTTATCCCCGCTGGTGGAGCAGCCGGAGCCTGTCATCACACCTTACCGATATTTCCTACCATCTGTTCCGCCATACTCGCATCGCTGCTCATCGCAGCATTTATCCGAAGAAAAATGAATAATAACACCATAACCAAAACAGCTATGACAAAAGAATATATCATTACAGGAATGAACTGCCCCCACTGTCAGGCAGCCGTCACAAAAGCAATCGCCGCAGTTGAAGGCGTAGAAAATGTAAATGTGGAACTCTCCACCGGTCGCGCCCTCGTGGAAGGTGAACATGATTCAGCCGCTGTCACAGCCGCAGTCCATGCTGCCGGTTTCAGCTCAACTCCGGTCTGATTAATCGGAGAATCCGGAGGATTTTCAGCGGCTAAGCGCGTTGAAAAATTCTGAACGGAGAGTCGGATCGGTGTCAAACACACCGGAAGTCTCGAGTGTGGTTGTGGTGCTGTCCTGCTTCTCCACCCCGCGCATTTTCATGCAGAGGTGATGGGCGGTACACTCCACAATCACTCCTTTTGCGCCAAGTTTTTCAGCAATAATCCGGCATATCTGAGCAGTCATCCGCTCCTGAACCTGAAGCCGGCGGGCATAGAAGTCAACGAGACGGGCCAGTTTGCTCAGACCGATTGTGCGCCCGGACGGGATGTAGCCTATGGAGACGTGGCCGAAAAACGGCAACACATGATGCTCGCACAACGAATAGAATTCTATATCCTTCACTATCACCATCCGTGATCCCTCATGTGTGAAGATGGCCCCGTTGATGATTGAATCTGGATTCTGACGATAGCCGCGGGTGGCATACAGGAGCGCCTTGGCATAACGCATCGGAGTCTTGACAAGTCCCTCCCGGGTCACATCCTCGCCCAAAAGCTTGATGATTTCGGAGATATGTGATGCAATGCGAGCTTCGGTATCGCTCTGAGCGGTGTCCGGCTGAATTAATATCGACTCGTTCATTCTGACAGATTTATCCGGTCTCTGACAACTCTGATTTCCTTGCTGAAGGCAGGGAAAGCCTTGCGTAATGCTTCAGCAGCTTCATTGGCATCCTGCTGCGAGCGAAAGTCGCCCACTTTCAGTCGCCAGTATGGCGAAGTGTAGCGCACGTATGTGGCATATTGCGGAAAGCGCGCCGAAATCATGCGGGCCTTTGAGCGGGCCTCGTTTTTAGCAGTGCGTGTATTGTTGTCACTAAACACCTGAACCCTGAAACCGGCAGCCGCATGAGAGCCTGTAACCACAGGCTCGGAAGGAGTGTCCTTAGCGGACTCATCCTCCCTGACGGGGAGCAGGCGTTTGTAAAGTTCATCGGGCTGCACCACGGTGTTATTGTTTCCCGCAGTGAAATGCTCCACAATTACGGTGACATCATCCGCCGCAACCGTGAAAGCCCCACCCAACGATGCGACAAGCGCGACAGTCAGCAAGTTTCTAAACATTTCAGGTGATGTTTTTATTAAATATCAGCGATGAAGGAGGGAGCAGCTTGTTGAGGCTCTGCCTCCTTCATCGGAAAAAGTTGATGTTTCTCTAAAAAATTCAGAATGCAGTCACAATGCCCATGAATGACTCGGCATCGAGCGAAGCACCGCCGATCAGACCGCCGTCAACGTCGGGTTTTGCGAAGAGTGCTTTGGCATTGGAGGGCTTGCAGCTTCCGCCGTAGAGGATGGATGTGTTTTCAGCCACTTCCTTTCCATACTTGTCCTCGATGGTCTTGCGGATGAAAGCATGCATTTCCTGAGCCTGATCATCAGTTGCGGTTTTGCCTGTACCGATAGCCCAAACGGGTTCGTAGGCGAGGATGAGCTTAGAGAAGTCATCGGCCGACAGGTTGAAAAGAGCGTCCTCAATCTGAGCCTTCACTACATCGAGATATGTGCCGTTTTCGCGCTGCTC
>CAZKNK010000106.1:0-5556 GCA_964554195.1 uncultured Staphylococcus sp. | reverse complement strand
GATAGGGCGGTCATATTCGGAGTTCATGTCAAAGTCGGTGTCCATGAGGTAGAGCTTCATGCGTCCAACGTTGACGCGCCAGATGTGGCTGTAGACGATGTGACCGGGGAAGGGTACTTCAAGAACTACGGGGTGACCGTTTTCGTCGAGAACCTGCTCGATGGGAAGCTGGTTGAAGTTCTGAGGTTCGTAGTTGGCAATCTGCTGTCCGTCAACGCTGAGTGACTGAGTGAAGTAGCCGTAACGGTAGAGGAAGCCGACAGCGGTCATGTCGACGCGGCTGTCAGAAGCCTCTTTGATGTAGTCGCCGGCAAGAACGCCGAGACCACCGGAATAGATTTTCAGGCAATTACAGATGCCATATTCCATCGAGAAGTAGGAGATTGACGGGATGTCGGTGCGCATGGGCTGAGCCATGTAGTCCTTGAACATTGCATAAACGTGAGCAATGCGGTCCATCATTGATTTGTCCTCGATGATTTCGCTGATTCGTTCGGAGCTGAGACGCTGGAGAAGCATCACGGGATTTTCACCTGAAGCGCGCCAGATGTCGGGATCGAGTTCGCGGAAAAGTGTTTTTGCTTCGCTGTTCCACACCCACCAGAGGTTGCGGGAGAGGGTTTCGAGCGGTTTAAGCTCTTCGGGAAGGTGTGATTTGATCGTAATGTCGCGCCACACGGGTGCGTTAGCATTACTTACGGGTAGTTTCATATTTAATTATAAATGTGGTTAGTTCGACTAATGATGATTCTGTATTCGGATTATGCGTTTCGGGTTGAGGCCTTTTCAGTCGCTATCCGGAACGCTTCGATGTAATATCTGATAAAGTTGGTCCACGAAGCTGCCGCGGCTGTTGACATGGCTGCCTGTGATATTGCAGTGGAGGTGTCCGGGTCGGTGCAGGTAAGGAATGTGACAGCCGAGGCTATCTGTCCGGCCACCTGATCATAGTTGGAGTCACCTCGGCCTATGACGTTGACACCGCAGTTTTCAAAGTAGTTTTCAAATGCTTCGAGAATCCACTGACCGAATCCTGACAGTGAAGTTGTCACGGTAGGCACACCGAATGCCACGCTCTCAAGCGGAGTGTAGCCCCAGGGTTCGTAATATGAAGGGAACACGGTGGCATCGGCACCGATCAGGAGGTCATAGTATGACTTGAAGAATATGCCGTCAGAGCCGTTGAGATAGCAGGGGACATAAATCACGTTGACACGGTCAGAGTCGTTGCGGTTGAAACCGAGCGAACGGATGCGGTTGACTATCGGGTCGGTGTCGGGATTGTTGAGGGTATGGGTGATTATCGGGTCGGAGAGCGGTGATGATGAGCCGGCTTTAAGTGCTTCGGCCAGATCTTCGCGCGCTTCGCGCACCCATGCCGGAACCATTACGAATGCAAGCACCGGACGGCACAGGCTGTCAGAGCGCATACGGTCACATGAGTCAAGAAATAGGTCGATTCCCTTGTTGCGATACTCACATCGTCCGGATGTGACGAGGATAAATGTGTCATCGGTAAACTCTTTGCCGATGAGGCGGGATGCTACTTTGAGCATATCTGCGCGGGCATCGCTACGGGCAGTGGTGAAGTGCTTGCCCACAGGAACGAAATTCTTTTCAAATCCGTTTGGAGTCACTACGTCCGGGCGACGTTCAAGCAACTGCTCGCACTCGCGGGCCGTTATCTCGCTGACGGTGGTGAAGCAGTCGGCCTGATGAGCGGCTGCCTTTTCAAGTGAATGTTTTGACTCCATGTTGAGTTCACGCGCCATCTGATCGCCGTTATATCCTTTCATGTAGTCATAGAGCGGCTTGTTGTTTCCGCAGATACTGCGGCCTATACTTGTGGCGTGGGTGGTGAATATGGTGGCTGCTTCAGGCATGAAAGATTTCACGTAGAGAAGCCCCATGGCAGTGGTCCACTCGTTGAAGAGTGTTATCACGTCTGATTCGCCTTTGAGTTTGCCTGAACTGATCATGTAGCGGGTGATGTTTTCAATCACTGCGCCGGCAGCCAGAGCGAAGGTGCATCCTTCGTCATAGTCGCCGTAGGCATGGAGGGAGTCAACTCCGTATTCCTGCCACATACGTCCGTAAAATTCATCTTTTCGGGCATACATGCCGTCCCATTTGACGAGAATCGCAATAGGGCGACCGGGAATTTCCCATCGGCCCACACGTACACTGATTCCTTCAGGAAGGACTGCCTTTGATGCCCAACCCGAAAATCCGGCTACCCGGCACTCCTTGAACCAGGGCGACGGGTTTTCCTTGCTCCATACATCAGGACCGATAAAGACCACCTTGTCCTTATAGAGTTCCTGAAGCGTGTGAGCTTTGGTTGACAATACGGTGTAAATTCCACCTATTTTATTACAGACTTCCCAGCTACATTCAAAGAGTAATCCGAAGGTTTCGTCAGAATTTTTTCTCATTTTGCAAGAGTAAGTATGCAGATTCCTAAAATTTGAGCCGCAAAGTTACCATTTTTTTTTATTATAATCAAGTGATTCGGACCGGCTGACGCTTAAAACCGTTCCTATAACTGAATGTAAGCCGCTCGAATCGGGGATTTGATATTGTTAAAAAATATTAATTATCAATCGTTCCCTCGCATACAGTAACTTTTAGCCCGGTCTGATGCCATAATCATGTCAGGATATGAAAAAATCGGGTGTGGAAATTGATTTGGAATTGTAAGAAATCTTCACTAATTTTGTGAAATTAATGATAAACCGGATGACCGATAACCGATACCATGGGCATTACGTCAGTTGCCGTGACGACGTAAGAAACTGTGACAATGATACTTTGAGCTGTCAGATTATGCCGGCGAGAGTGATTGTCAGACGTATTGTGACCGTAACCGGAAGTCATTAACATGCACCTACACGTTTCACTATGCTAAACGAAATCATCAATATCACATATTATTCGGAACTGACGGCCCTGCTCGAGATCGAGAACCCGGCCATAGCGAAGGCAGCCCGGACGGGTCATTTCGTCATAGTCAGGTTGGCGGATGACGGTCTAAGGATTCCATTCACCATAATTACTTCAAATCCCGAGGCAGGGACAATCGGAATCCTCATTCATCGTGCTGCCGGACTCGGCGATATTCTGAAAACACTGTCAGTTGGCTATGTGATTCCGGATGTACTTGGACCGCTCGGTCAGGCACTCGAAATCAAAAAGACCGGACTGCTGCTCTGTGTGGGCGACGGTGCGGGATTTGTGCCTCTCCTGCCCGTGATTCATGCTTACAAAGAGTGCGGGACAAGAGTTGTGTCGGTGTTTTCCGAAACGTCGGCGCAGACCACTTGTCTGATGCCGCTTATTACCGCCGGCAGTGAGCCGGTTGAGTCGGGCGAGGAACCTGTTGAGGCCGTTGTGGCCCGTCTGATTGATGAGTTGCATCCCGATGCTGTCATAATGTCGGGTCCTACTATGATGATGAAAAAACTCTCGCACCTTACATCGGAAGCCGGAATTCCTGCCCGTGTGATTCTTAACATGATGATGATTGACGGCATAGGACTCTGTGGAATATGCCGGGTGATGGTCGACGGCAAAAGAAAACTCACCTGTATCGACGGCCCTGCTTTTGATGCCGCGGCCGTTGACTATGACCAGTTACAGAACCGTCAGCGTCACTTTGTGTAACCCTCCGAAAAATCGCGTATGGAATATATCATCACAAATCGCAATGACAAATGGCGTGAGGAACTCCGCGCCGGAATGACCACCCGCGAGCGTACGGCCATACCGCGCGCCGTGATGCCGGAGGTTGATCCGGCCTATCGTATCACGACGGACGATGAGGTGTGTCAGGGGCTTAGCGTTGAGCAGGCTGTGCTTGAGTCGCGCCGCTGTCTTGACTGTCCCGATCCTGGTTGCATCAAGGGATGCCCCGTCCACAACAATATTCCCGGATTTATCAAAAACATTGAGCGCCGCCACTTCAAGGAGGCCCTCGAAGTGTTGGATGAAACCACCGTGCTTCCGGCTGTATGCGGACGTGTGTGTCCGCAGGAAAAGCAGTGTGAAGCAGCCTGCATATATGTGAAAATGAAAAAACAGGCTGTTTCAATCGGCGCTCTCGAGCGCTTTGTGGCCGACTATTCCCGTGAAGCCGAGGGTCAGGAGAAAAATGCCTCCGTGTGTGACTGCGGTGAACAGCAATCACAGACCGCTGTATCCGGTCCGCTGTCTATTAAGATAGCTGTGGTTGGCTCAGGTCCTTCAGGGCTTGCCTTTGCGGGCGATATGGCTAAGCTCGGTTATTCGGTCACGGTGTTTGAGGCGCTCCACCTCTTTGGCGGTGTGCTTAAATATGGGATTCCGGAATTCTGTCTCCCCAACGAGATAGTTGAACATGAAATAGAGAAATTGCGCAAGCGCGGAGTGGAATTTGTGAAAGACTGCTTTGTGGGTCGCACTTTTTCCTATGAGCAACTCCATGAATTTGGCTTCAAGGGCCTCTACATAGCCACAGGAGCAGGTAAACCGCGTTTCATGGGTATTCCCGGTGAAAATCTGCCGGGAGTTATGACTGCCAATGAATATCTGATTCGGCTTAATCTTCTCGGATCCGAGACATTCGGAGTTAACTCCATAAGCCTTCACGGCAAAAACGTGGCGGTGATAGGCGCCGGCAACACGGCAATGGATGCCGTCCGCTATGCCCGGCGTCTCGGCGCATCACGTGCCATGATAGTGTATCGCCGCAGCGAGGAGGAGATGCCCGCACGAGCTGCCGAAGTGCTTCATGCACGTGAGGAGGGTGTGGAATTTCTCACACTTCATAATCCGGTGGAGTATCTTGCCGATGATAACGGATTTCTCCGCGCTATGGTGCTTCAGAAGATGGCGCTTGGCGAGCCTGATGCCACAGGGCGCCGCTCACCTGTAGCGGTGGAGGGCGAACTTGAGGAAATTCCTGTTGACCTCGTGGTTATCAGCATCGGTTCGCTTCCCAATCCTCCGCGATCGCTCCCCGAACTGGAGATGACCCGTCAGGGTGGGATAGTGGTGGACTGCGAATCAATGAAATCGTCGGCACCATCCATATACGCCGGAGGTGACATAGTCAGAGGACCCGCAACCGTCATTCTCGCTATGGGCGACGGTCGCAAAGCAGCCCGAGCCATGCACGAAGCCTTTGAACGACGCCTCGCGGCTATTGAACTATGACAGTAAAATCATAAATATCGAAAACTCTTTTATTCACTTTAACCTATAAATCATCAAGAAAATGAAAATCGTAACTTTAGGTGAAATCATGCTTCGCCTTTCTCCGAAAGGATGTCATCGTTTTGTAGAAGTAGATAACTTTGACGTGATCTGGGGCGGCGGTGAGGCCAATGTGGCTGTCAGCTGCGCTAACTACGGACTCGATGCTTACTTCGTTTCCAAACTTCCCAAACATGAAATCGGTCAGGCTGCTCTCAATGCACTTCGCCGTTATGGTGTAAAGACTGACTTCGTTGCCCGTGGCGGTGACCGTGTAGGTATCTACTACTGCGAGACCGGTGCTTCGATGCGTCCCTCAAAGGT
>CAZKNK010000105.1:0-5651 GCA_964554195.1 uncultured Staphylococcus sp. | reverse complement strand
GACCGGAGCGGCCAGACCCTGAAGCACCGGACCTACGGCTTCAACTCCACCCAGACGCTGAACGAGCTTATAGGCGATATTGCCAACTTCGAGCGACGGGAACACAAGCACGTTGGCGCGACCGTTGAGCGGGCTGTTGGGAGCCTTGCTGTTGGCTACACTCGGCACCAGTGCGGCGTCAGCCTGAAGTTCGCCGTCAAGAATCAGGTCGGGTGCCATGCTGTGGGCTATCTCGGTGGCTTCGATCACCTTGTCCACGCGCTCGCTCTTGGCTGAGCCTTTGGTGGAGAAGCTGAGGATGGCTACGCGGGGGTCGATGCCGGCGATGTCGCGGGCGGTCTGTGCGGCTGATACTGCTATCTGGGCAAGCTGCACTGCATCGGGTTCGGGAACCACGGCGCAGTCGGCAAAGATCAGCAGACCGTCAGTGCCGTAGTCATGCTTATCCTCGGGAAGCACCATAACGAATGCTCCTGAAACCACATCAATGCCCGGTTTGGTCTTGATCACCTGGAATGCTGCGCGAAGCACATTGCCGGTCGTGTTCATTGCGCCGGCAACCTGTCCGTCAGCGTCACCTGCCTTCACCATGAGGCAGCCCAGATAGAGCGGATTGGCTGCTGTCAGGCGCGCTTCCTCCATTGTGATGCCCTTTTTCTTGCGGAGTTCGTGATAGATCGGAGCATATTTGTCAATCACCTTTTCGTCAGCCGGATTGACAATGGTGGCCTTGTCGATATTTTCAAGTTTCAGGTCGGCGGCCATGGCCTTGATAGCGGCCGGTTCGCCGATGAGGATTATGTCGGCGATTCCCTCTTTGAGGATTCGGTCGGCGGCGGTTAATGTACGAGGTTCTGTGCCTTCGGGAAGAACAATGCGCTGTGGCATTGACTTGGCTTTCACGGTTAATTTTTCAAAAAGACCCATAGTTAAGGTATAAATATTTGGTTAAAACGTTAATTTTCTCATAATCGGGGCGCGGTGTCTTTATTCGCGTCGGTTCGATCCGTTATGCCACAAAGTTAATAAAAAACTAACTACATTCCAAAGAAAAATTTTTTCCTCCCGCTATGATTGCGGTCAGTTGGGAATACACAAACAGTTGCTTGTCTCACTTTCGGAGGTTTCTCGCATTGCCTATTGGAGTCGGACGGTAACGCCCAACTCGTGGGCTACCTGAAAGGTGCATGGTTCAATTCTTGTACCTTCTTCTGAAAAATGGAGGTCACAATTTGTGACCTCCATTTCATTCACATGACGTAAAGCCTATTATTTTGCGCGGCGGTATCCTTTTATGCTTAACTTGAAGCTCAGCAATAGCTTCATTTATTAGTTCCAATTGCATGCGCGTATCCTCGTTTACTTCATTTACATCCGCGAGAATTTCTTCAACATAATCAGATAGAGCCTCGACTTTTTTCTCTAATTGTATTATTGGACTTGCTTTCACTTCAGAAATCAGCTGACGCATCGCCACAAAAGCTCTCATTATTGAGATATTTACTTGAATTGCAGTAGCAGTGCGCAGAACACTGCTTAACATTGCAACGCCTAATTCTGTAAAAGCATAGGGTCGATAACGTAGCCCCATTTTATCTGATTTGGAAATCACATATTGTGACCTCCAATTATTAAACTCTTCAGTGTCAAGCTCAAACATAAAATCGTTTGGGAATCTTTCTATGTTACGCTTCACAGCTTGTTTCAAAACTTTAGTTTCAATGCCATACATGGCAGCGATGTCACGATCAAGTATTACTTTTTGACCGCGTATGTCAAGTATCTTATTTTGAATTGTTGTAATTGAGTCCATTGCGGCATGAGAATGTGTGCAAAGTTACAAGTTTCTGCCGATTATGGTGAAATTTCTGAAATAATTCGTAAATCTGCAATGTATTCATCGTTCTTCGGGTCGACATAGACATTTTTGTCCTGAAACCGCCGGCTACCGCCTGATTCGTCGGAGAAATCGGGGTGATTGTCGATTTATCACTAATCCGATTATGTCGGAATTAAACATTTGGCTAACTTTGTAGTCAGATTATCGTAACCATTCATCGATTTATCTGTCAAAATGAAATTATCTGACTTTGATTCACTTTTTTACCTCCTTCTCACATTAATAGCCGGAGCCGTTCCGGCATCGGCAGCCGATATAACCGGTTCGGTCTGTGACGTTGATACGAATGAGCCGTTGGTCGAAGCTGCCGTCAAGCTGCTCGCCGCACGCGACAGTTCGTTTGTCAAGGGTGTCACTTCCGACGCCAACGGCCTTTTCACCATCCCCGACGTGAAGGCCGGACGCTATATCGTTGAATTCACCTACATCGGCTATGCCGACGTTGACCGCAAGGTGACCGTCGGTTCCTCAAACGTAAAGCTCGGCACGGTGAAGATGAAGGAATCGTCGGAGATGCTCAAGGAGGTGAGTGTGATCGGTGTCAAGACTCCTATCAAGGTGATGGAGGACACGGTGGAATATAACGCCGACTCCTACCGCACTCAGCCCAATGCCGTGGTCGAGGACCTGCTCAAGCGACTCCCCGGCGTGGAGGTCGACTCCGACGGCAAAATCACGGCCAACGGCAAGGAGGTGAAAAAGATTCTTGTGGACGGCAAGGAGTTTTTCTCCGATGACCCGAAGGTTGCTTCAAAAAATCTGCCCGTCAACATGGTGGAGAAGCTTCAGGTAGTAGACCGCAAGAGCGACATGGCCCGACTGACCGGCGTTGACGACGGCGAGGATGAAACCGTAATCAATCTCACCGTAAAGAAGGGTATGAACAACGGCTGGTTCGGCACAATAGATGGTGGCTACGGCACAGATCAGCGCTACAAAGGTAGCTTCAACCTTAACCGCTTCTGGAACGGAAATCAGCTCACGCTCCTGGGCAACATCAACAATATCAACGAACTCGGTTTCACTGACAGCAACGGCAACCGTTTCCGCCGCTTCGGAGGTGACAACGGTATCACCACTTCCAAATCCGTCGGCCTTAACTTCAATGTTGGCAAGGAGGAGATTATCCGTGTAGGCGGTGATGTGCTTTACTCTTACACTGACCGTCTTACCACCCAGCGTCAGGAGCGTACATATCTCTTCCCCGACTCGATGTCCTATTCATCAATCGGCAAGCGCGCCCGCGACTACGGCCACAATGTCCGTGCCGATTTCCGTGTGTTGTGGAAACCTGACTCGTTCAACACTCTTGAGTTCCGCCCTAACTTCTCATGGAACATCAACAATTCGCTCTCACTCGACTCCACTCTGCTCCGGGCAGGTGACCCAAGAATGACTCCCGTGTCAAACTCATATAATGATGTGAGTTCCCACGGTCATTCCATTGAACTCGGTGGCCGACTAATCTACTCTCATTCGTTCCGAAACAAGCCCGGACGTTCATTCTCCGTGTCGGCTGAGTATGGCATATCAAATGTCCGCGAGCGTGAAAATTCTTTCTCCCGAAACCTGTTCTATCTCTTCAATGACTCGATTGACCTCTATGACCAGTGGAGCAACAACCACACGTGGAGCAACCGTGTCAACGGTCGCGTCACTTGGACCGAG
Source organism: uncultured Staphylococcus sp. (assembly GCA_964554195.1). Taxonomy (GTDB): domain Bacteria; phylum Bacteroidota; class Bacteroidia; order Bacteroidales; family Muribaculaceae; genus Duncaniella. The sequence continues at coordinate 2,083 of CAZKNK010000105.1, read as the reverse complement.
CCACTCGGTGATGTCCGAAACGGCAACTTTATCGTCTTTGCTTACCGCGCAAACTACCGATGGAACAATGCCGACAAGCTTGTCTATGATCATCCGGTCGAATATATAAACGGAATCCCGGCGGTCGACATGGAGACTCTCGTCTTTAACGACACGCTTTCAAATCAGTTCCGTAACAATTTCTTCAATCAGGACATCCGCGTCAGCTACAAGAAAACCACCCGCAAGGCCAACCTTGAGGTCGGACTTTCACTCGTCCCGTCAATGTCAAAAAGCACTGATCTGATCAACTCTGACCGCAACATCGCAACCCGTTGGGTATGGAACGTGGCCCCATTCCTCCGTTACCGTTACAAAATCGGCAAGAACACCTCGCTACAGCTGTTCTACAACGGTCGCTCGTCACAGCCATCCATGTCACAGTTACAGCCGGTGGCCGATCGCTCCAATCCGATGCGTATAGTTGTGGGTAATCCTGATCTCGACCCCACATTCACCCATAATATCCGTATCCGCTTCCAGGATTTCAATTCCGAGAAGCAGCGTTCCATCATGCTCATGGCAAACTTCCAGATTACCCAGAACTCCATCATATCCCGAACCGATTTCGACTCGCAGACCGGTGTTCAGACCACCACCTACGCCAATGTCAACGGCGTCTGGTCAGGCCGGCTCATGAACATGATTTCAATGCCGTTCAGGAGCAAACTCTGGTCATTCTCAAACCACATCTTCGGCAACGTCAACCGAACCATCGGCTTTAACAACGGTCGCCGCAATGCTTCGATGACATTCAGTGTGTTTGAGAGTCCGGGCATCACGTTCCGACCCGATAACTTCGAACTTGAACTCCGTCCGCAGTATAATCTTCAGGTGACTTCAAACACCGTCCAGACCCAGAGCAACATGACTGTTCACCGTTACGGCGGACGTTTCGTCGGAACATATTACACCTCATGGGGCCTGAATTTCCAGACCGACCTCAACTACTCCGCCACTTCGGGCTACGCTGCCGGTTATAACACCAAGACCCTCATGTGGAACGCCGAACTGTCCTATCAGTTCCTTCGAGCCAAAGCTGCCACTATCGCCGTCAAGGTCTATGACCTCCTTCAGCAGAAAAACAACATTCAGCGTAACGTGACGGCTAACTATATCGATGACATCGAGTATAACTCGCTTACAAGATATTTCATGGTCACTTTGTCCTACCGCTTCAACACGTTTGGCAAGGGTAAGGAACCCTCTGCCGACGGCGGCTCGTTCATGCGTCGCGGACCCGGTGGTCCCGGCGGCCGTGGACCGAGATAAATTACTGATTGAGAATTTGGTTAATCTGTCACGCTGTGAAGCGGGGCAATGAATTGAGAGGTTGTCTGACTTTGGTTTCAGACAACCTCTCGCTGCTTTAACTTTCCTCCTCTCCACGCCGGAGTTTCCCTCCGCGCAGGTGGTGAATTTGGATGTTGGTGATGAATTTGAATCTTAATTATACGTCAGGATTAGATGAGTGGCTGGGACCGGAATTCAGCCGGCCCGGTCAGCACGAAATTTCTCCGCAGATATTTTCCTCGATTCTGCGTGAAACCTCGGCCGGAGTCAGTCCCAGACCGAAAAGATACATCAGCTTCGTGATGGCGGCCTCCGAGGTCATGTCGCGTCCCGAAATCACTCCCGCCGAGAGCAGTCGGTCACCCGACACATAGCGCTTCGAGTGAACACCGCCGTTGACGCATTGCGTCACGTTCACAATCACTATGCCGCGCTCCACCGCGCTGTGTATCTCGTCAAGAAACCAGTCAGCCGTCGGGCTGTTGCCGGCTCCGAACGTCCGAAGCACTACTCCCTTGATTCCCGGGGTGTGGAGCAGGTGGCGGAGGGTGGCATGAGTCATACCGGGATTCAGCTCTATAAACATCACCGCCGGATCCATCTCTGTCTTGACATAGAGCGGACCCTTGCATGAGTGGCGGAGCAGATGCTCCTCCGAGTAGTTGATGCCCAGGCCTATGCGGGCAAGGCGAGGATAGTTGTTGCTCTTGAAGGCATTGAAGTTGTCGGCGCTCATCTTTGTGGAGCGGTT
>CAZKNK010000104.1:0-5651 GCA_964554195.1 uncultured Staphylococcus sp. | reverse complement strand
ATCGTCGACAATATCCCTAAGATTCTCATGCTCGGAGTCAAGATGGGTGCCGTCATGGAACTTATCCCCCGCGTTACGGTGCTGTTCATCGAAGGCTTGAAGCCCATCTCGGAGGCAACCCGCTCCATTATCGCCCGCAAGTTCAAGGGTGCGAAGGGTCTCTCGATCGGCATGAGTCCGGCGCTTGTCATCGGACATCCCACCACCCTTGTGGTGTCGATTATCCTCATTCCCATCACCCTGATTATCGCGGTGATTCTTCCCGGTAACGCATTCTTGCCGCTGGCTTCACTGGCCGGAATGTTCTATGTGTTCCCCCTTGTGCTTCCCTACACTAAGGGCAGTGTGCTGAAAACCATCGTGGTGGGACTGGTTGTGCTGGTCCTCGCGCTCTATCTTGTCACATGGATGGCTCCCGACTTCACTAAGGCTGCCCATGCGGTTGCTCTCGAACATTCCGACGACAAGGCCGTGCAGGTTCCCGAAGGCTTCCTCGCCGGGTCGCTCGACTTTGCCGGCAGTCCGCTCGGTGCGTTCATCTACTGGTGCATCGAGGGATTCAAGTCAATCAGCCTCTATGTTGGCGCAGCTATCCTGACGGTCATCACTGCGGTTCTCGTCTGGTGGAACCGTCGCCGCATGATTCGTCTTGAGTCTGAACGCCCTGAATCAAGCCACATTACTGATTAAACAACGTAATATCTCTTTTTTATCAACATGAAAAAATTTCTTTCAATGATAGCCCTCTCCGCAGCTGCTCTCGCTGCTTCGGCCCAGACCGACTATACCATCCTCCGCGCCGTCCACCCCGACGACTATAAGCACTACACCACCGCGCAGCTTCGCTCTCACTTCATGATGCCCGTGGTGATGGAGGAAAACAAAATCAATCTGACCTACTCCATGTATGACCGCATTGTCTACGGCGGCGTTGTCCCCGTGGGCAAGACCATCACTCTCGAGACCATTGAGCCGCTCAAGGCCGAATACTTCCTCGAACGCCGTGAACTCGGTGTCATCAACACCTCTACCGGCGTCGGCATCGTCACCGTCGACGGCAAGGAGTATGAACTCAATTTCAAGGATGCTCTCTACGTGGGCCGCGGAAACAAGAATGTCACTTTCCGCAGCAAGGACGACTCCAACCCCGCCCGCCTTTACATCAACTCCACTCCGGCACATGCCGCCTACAAGACTCAGCTCATCACCATTGATGGCCGCAAGGGTTCGCTCAAGGCCAACCGCATCAAAGCCGGTTCGCTCGAGGAGTCAAATGACCGTGTCATCAATCAGCTCATCGTCAAGAATGTTCTTGAGGAGGGTCCCTGTCAGCTTCAGATGGGTCTGACCGAGCTTATGCCCGGTAGCGTATGGAACACCATGCCGGCCCACACTCATGACCGTCGCGTGGAGGTCTACTATTACTTCAGTGTTCCCGAAGGCAATGCCATCTGTCACCTCATGGGTGAGAAGGAGGAAAACCGCCTCATCTGGCTTCACAATGAGCAGGCTGTAATGGCTCCCGAATGGTCAATCCACGCTGCTGCCGGCACCTCAAACTACATCTTCATTTGGGGTATGGGTGGTGAAAACCTCGACTACGGCGACATGGACAAGATCACATATCTCGAAATGCGCTGATTCGCCCGATAATTTAGCTCAAAAACACTGCTTCCCCGCGCCGCCTCCTGTCAGGCCACGCGGGGAATTTTTATGGCCTGAAAGCCCCCCAAAAAATTTGAATCATTGGAATGTACGGACGTCGGCACCACCTCATCCGAGTGGAATGTTGCGCCGCATAATGAATGGAATGGTGTGCGGCAAAATGGATTTATTCATTCGTGTTGGTTAGAATATTGTATTGCGCCCGTACAAATTAATTGCCGCCCCTACATAAGATAGTGCGTGGCAAAAATGCGTCGAATTTTGCAACGCCAAAATGCAATTCGGGCTGCGCCGATGAGTCGGCGCAGCCCGATGTTGGTTGCTATGATTTCAAAAATGATTATTTCACGTAAACCTTGCTTGCGGTGTTGCCCTGACGGCGGATAAACACACCGTTTGAAGGATTAGCCACGCGAACACCCTGAAGGTTGAAATACTCAACCGGTGCATTGTTGTCAACAGCCACATTCTCGATTCCGGTGGTTTCGCCATTGCTGCCGATTACCAAACGCTGTCCGGCACTTGCGCCCATAGCCTTGCTGTAAGCCACATAGTTCAGCTCAAGAGCTGCATCCTGGAACACGATAGGCTGTGAGGGATTATAGACATTCAGTCCGGTTGTAGAGTAATCCACTGCTGATGTAACCTTGCGGGGAGCTGCTGCCGGCTGATCAGCGGGTACCTCAACAGCACCGAAATCCGGAATTTCAATCTCATCACCGAATGTGAAGTAGATAGTAGCTTCGTCAGGATAGTTTGTGCCGAAGCGGATCTCATCACCGGCCTCATATTTATCCTTGAGTTCGCCTATGATAAATACCTCGAGCGGTTCGCCGGCCCAGTCAACTTTAATGGTCTGATTGACTGCATCGTAAGTCACATTATATTTATAACCTGCCTTAGCATCGGCAATAGTCATGTTGTTGTCGGAATTGCCCGTGATAGAGTAGGTCTTGCCGGCGAGCATAGCAGAACCGGTTGAGAGCCACATATCGGAGCCGTTCCATACCTTGAGTTTGAAGCCTCCGTCACCAATCTCGAGGTCAGAAAGTGTACCTACACCGTCAGCGTTAAGAGCTTCCCCATTGTCAATCCAGTCGTTAAAGTCGCCGAGAACATTCAGATACCAGGTAGTGTAGTCAATCTCAACAACCTGACCGCCTGTCACTGTAAGCGTGAGCGCTTCAGGATCAAATGTAAACGTTACTTCTCCTTCAAGCTGGTTGGAGAAATTAGTTCCGTTTACTTTACAGTTATACACACCGGGTTCGCTGATCGTATTTTTACCATCGGCAGAATACCATGCAGTTTGAGTGCCATTGGTCATCTGTTTAATACCGAAATCACCTGCAACGGCAGTTCCTGTATATGACCATTTGCCATCAGACTCGGTCATCGCATAATCGGCCCAACTCGGGTTGCCGAAGATAGTTCCACGGATTTCATAAGTAATCTTGTCTGAAATATCATCAGGGAGTTTGTATTCGGCAAGGGGGGTAGCGGTGCCATTAAACTCATATACATAGTCAGCCTGAATTGTATTGGTGGAAGTATAATTTTGTGTTTCGCCAAGACTGCCACTAAGCTTCCAATTTGCAAGGTTTTTACCTACATTAGTATCGTCAAGTTTGGTTGTCCAAAAGTCAATTCCGTTCTTGGTTACCTTTGTCAACGTTGCTCCCGGCCAGCCACCGAAAATTGATGGTTCCCATGAATAGATATAGGCATTATCTCCCTTATAGAGATAATAAGGAACGTAAATATCAATGTAAGTAATAACCGCTCCAACAACACCGTTTTTATCATAAGTGGCTCCATTCTGAAAATTCAAGTCGTTGGTTTGTGAACCATTACCATTACTAAAGATGATTTGAGTAGGACTATTTGAAGTGGAATTGTCCTCGTAAACCCAAACAGAGCCTTGTTTTGTCATCTGTTTACCCGGCCAGTTTCCGCCGGTGTAATTTGTACTGTTGTCCCAAGCCCAAACATAGACGGTTGCCCAGTTGTCAGGATTGGTGAACTTTACAGACCACGCATTTGCTGCGATTGCTGTGAGCATCGCAAGCATCAGTAAGTAAATTTTTTTCATAAAGTTGTTGTAATATAAGTATGATTGAATAGCCTCTTGATGAGTTTTTATGGTGATAGATCTTTCTTGTCGTAAAAAACTTCCCAAAGATAGATAAAATTTCAATAATTACAAAAAAAATTATTATCACTTGTATTTAAAATTTTTTAGTGTTAATTTTGCTACGATAAAAACCAACACATTATTCATACTTACAATTACATTATCTATGAAACATTTTCTACTCGCAGCAGCCATGCTTGCCGCAGGAGCGTCAGCTTCGGCGCAAAATCCTGACGCGCTTTACATTGTCGGCAGTATGAACTCATGGACCCTACCGACTTCGGAGTATATCCTCACTCCCACGGGTCAGGACGGTGTCTACTCCGGCACGTTTGACATCCAGGCCAATGACCTTGTTTTCAAGCTCTTTTCTGTCAATGAAACCCGTTGGGACGACACCTCGCTCTATTATGGTGCTACCGAATCCGGCTTCACATATTCAGGCGCTCCCGTGACCATCAGCATCACTAACGTTGGCAATAACATTGATTGCACAAACTGGAACGGCGGAATTGTCACTATCACTACCGACCTTAACAATATGACCGTCACTTTCACATCCGACGCCGCTCCACGCGAATATCCTGAGCATGTATGGCTCACCGGTGCTTTCAACGGTTGGTCAACTCCGGCCGATGGTGGCGCTTGGGCGCTTGACCCGGTTGAAGGTCAGGTCGGAACTTACACCGGCACCTACACCGTAAATGCAGGTGAGATGGAATTCAAACTCTTTACCGCTCCTATGGGTTGGGATGACACCGATTATTATTTCGGATCGTATTCAGGTGCTTTGGAAATTTTCTCCGACGCTCCTACCTCGTATTCCCTCGGCAACAGCCAGTCCGACAACTTCATTTGCTCTAACTGGGAGGGCGGCGAAGCTACTTTCACCTATAATTATGACACCAAAGTACTTAAGATTGCAGGTCCGGCTCAGCCGGCTAAACCCAAAGGTCTCTATCTCGTCGGCACTCCCACAGGATGGGACATCAGTAATGGCAGCATGGCTCTGACCGAACAGTCTGCCGGCGTCTACATCGGTTCTTTCGAACTCCCTGCCGGTGAAAACTATTTCCGTTTCTACACCGAACTCGGCAACTGGGGCAACGACGGTGAGGCTCCCTCGCTCGGCTCGAACGCTAATGATGGTGTAAACACCGACGTGACTTCATCTTTCATTGACGGTGTCTGCATGGTTCCTGCCGTTTGGGGTAAGGGTTGCTGGTATATCACCAACTGGAAAGGCGGTGTGCTTGACTTCAAGGTTGACCTCAACAATATGTATGCCGAATTTACTGATCCTACGCTCACCTCGCTCGACGAGGCTCTTGCTGCCGGGCTGACCGTGACGGTTTCAGGCAATCTCGTAAGCTTCGGCTCTGAGGCCCGCTACTCGGTTGTGGCTATGTCGGGTGTAACCGTAATGAATGGTTGCGCTGCTTCAGCCGACCTCTCCGCTCTCGCATCGGGCGTCTACGTGGTTTGCGCCACTGACGCCGCCGGCCACACAGCCGTTGCCAAAATCGTGAAATAAGCTCAAAAATTTCCATAACAATCCCTGCCGTTTTCAAAAATAATTATTATTTTTGCAACCACGGCAGGGGTTGATTTTTTATCCGAATCTCCCCTGACGGGACAATCTAAATACCAAAAAACATTATTATGGATATTAACAGTATCATCAGTTCACTCGAGGCAAAGCATCCCGGTGAAAAAGAATATCTCCAGGCCGTGAAAGAGGTCCTTATCTGCGTTGAGGACGTTTATAACAGCCATCCCGAGTTTGAGAAAGCCCGCATCATCGAGCGTATGGTCGAGCCTGACCGCATCGTGACCTTCCGCGTCACTTGGG
>CAZKNK010000103.1:0-5718 GCA_964554195.1 uncultured Staphylococcus sp. | reverse complement strand
TTTGCAATGTGTTTTTCATGGTATTAGATTTAAGGTTAACAAAGATTGGTTGTCGTGACGACAATCAATTTCTTTTTTATACGGTTTTACCGTTATCGCTCCTCACTATCAACCTCCCCACTATCATTTAATTCTCTTTCAATGAAACGCCTTAATGCGGCTTCAAATTCATCATCCGGCGAAACCTCACTCTCATCTTCCTCATGAAGAAGTTCGTTGAGATGTGCGATGGCAGCAAACTCATCATAATTTTCAATCGGCAGAATATCATCGCCCAACCATGTCCCTGTTACATCCCGCCGCTGCATTCCGAACAAGAATCCGGCTATCGGATAATCCATACATCGCAATTCGGCATAAAACGCACCGTTATCCCTGTCAGACGGGAAAAATTCCTGTTCTACAAAATAGAGCTTCTCATCGCCACGACACCTCATCGGTTCCTTAAAGACGCTCTCAACCGTCCCCGTACCTGGATGACGAAGCCTCAACTCAAGTTCCGGCAGAATCATCGGCAATGTTCTCCCAAACTGAGGAAGGACATTAAATCTCACATGATAATCCTTATACATCACCGCATTGAGCGACTTATAGAATTTCATCTCCCAATCAGGGCGCACTCCGCCCTCCCACACCTGATACCAGGCGGAAGGATGGCCGAGTTCCTTGACTCCATACGTATGAAAAACATACTCTCCCAATCTTATATCATCATTCTCGTCATGACAAACGATTTTGTAGGTATGACATGACCGGAATTCCACCTCATCCGACGGAAAGTTCACAATTACGGTCCGATAATATTTTTCAAGAGAAATTGCCACAAGCACCCGACGTACATCAATCTCGCAACGCTCAGTCACATCTACAAGAGTGATGGCAACGTGATGACGGATACCCCGCGGCTTATCATGGTATATTCTCTCGTTAGTGAAGTCAATCCTTACAGCGATTCCTGCAAAATCCTCGTCAATAAGAAAATCTTGCCGGCTATCAAATCTATCAATGGCTGCCGGACGGGTTGCCGATGATTTTTCATCGGAACCGTATGAGCGAAATTTCACACAATCTATTGATAATGATATGTTTTCCTTCATATTTACTATGACACTAAACGGTTAAGACATCTGTTTTCGCAAAGTCAGACAATAAAATTACAAAATAGATCAGAATTCAAAAAAGGAATCATGCATAAAATACGAAAAGCCTTCATGAAAATTGCTATTTTGCAATGTCCATGAAGGCAATCAGACCTTAGCTATTTAACCGGCAGTCAGTGACGACATTCAGCGACCGGTTGCCTGAAGATATGCAAGTTTCTTTATCTGAAACCTACCGTAGGCATCAACAAACTTATCCTGGGATTGCAGATAAAGCGTCTGCGCATCAAGCAGATCGGTTATGGTTGTGGTGCCGGCTTCATAGAAATTCCGGTTTAACCTGAGGTTCTCTTCTGACTGGGCTATTGATTCCTGTGCAATTTCCATCTGCGTGTAGGACGTAGTCAAATCGTTCCAGGCATTTGTCATAGCTATAATCAGCATCTGAGAGTTATCCTCAAGCTGTGTGCGGGCAATCTTGGTTTCGAGTTTCTTCTTTTTTATATTATGTGACCCGCCCCACCAGTCGGTCACGGGTATGCTGACCGTCACATATACATTTGCAAATGTGTGTCCTTGATCCAAAAGATGTTCATAATTATAGCTTGCTCCGGCAGCTATCATCGGAAGATTGCTGCCTACGGCTATTTTCTGTTCAAGCTCTTTTGCCTTCACATTCTGGCTGAGCAGACCGAAGGCTGTGGTCTGATCAAGACAGTCGTCCGGATTCCGGTAAATATCATGAGGGAAATCAGGCATCACACCGACCTGAAGATCTGTGGCCACATCCACCGAGCCGGAGGTGCCTTTTCCAACATACTGCGAGAGCAGCATCCTGACCACCGTTATACCATTGTCGAGTTCACTTTTGGCTACAAGCATCTCGTTTCGCTTCAACTTTACCTCAAGGAGATCATTGGCGGTGGTAATTCCCGCATTGACATAACTCTGTACCTGGGCCGTCAGCGTATCGAGCATTGCAATGACACTGTCAAGAGTGCGGTGTTTGGAGTGGAGTGACACGAGTTGCCAGTAATACTGCTCCACGTCGCGTCGCACTTCATCGGTGGTTTGACGCTGTTGCAGCCGGCTTACTTCCTCACCGACATGGGCAAGGCGGTTTCCATTTACAATCCGCCCTCCGAGAAAAACGGGCTGAATCAGGTTAATTCCGGCCACCGACCCTTTTTTAAGCAAACTCAGATCGAAATCCATGTCCTGCAATCCTATATCAAGCATTGACAGAGGAAGATCAAAGTGGTGGCGCAGCATGCCGTGGTTTGCGGTAAAAGCTGCTCCGCTCATGCTTATGGACGGGAAATAATTGGTAAATGCGTTACGCGACGTTTCACGCGAGGCCTCCAATGAGTAGTTGGCCGTACGCATCCGGGCATTATTTTCAAGAGCAAGACTGACACACTCATCAAGCGTCAGCTGCTGTGCGCCGCCTGTGACAGTGCAGATAAGTGACATGACGGCCGCTATGATATGTATTCTTTTCATTTCTTACTGTTTTCTTTAGTGTTTTTCTCCATCACCTTCCAATAAAGCACCGGAATTACCGTCACAATGAAGAAGAATGTAATGATTGTTCCCCAAAAAATTACCGTACCCATCGGGCGCCATAGCGGAGTCCCGGTCAATACCATCGGCAGCACACCCATCGAAGCCGCAGCCGACGTAAGGAATATGGGACGCATACGCCTTTCGGCACTATGGAAAATCGCATCCTTGACGGTCATCCCTTCCGAGCGCTGTAACTCCTCGGAATAGTCTATCATAATGATGACGTTTCTGACAAGAATACCCATCAGAGAGATGAATCCGAGCGTACACGTAAGTGACAGCACCTCTCCCTGAATGGCAAGGCCTATTCCGGCCCCTGGAATACAGAGGACAATACAAAGCAGAAGAAGGGCAGCCGAAGTCACATTCTTATAATGTGACAGCAGGATGAAGAAAATAATCACTACAGCCATAAGGAGAGCCGATATGATCGGGGGCCACATTTCCTGTGACTGACTGTAGTCTCCGCCATATTCTATTGTTACCCCTTCAGGCAGTTGCAACTTACTGAGTTTTTCGCGCAAAACGTCGGTCACGGACAGAGAGAACGATCCACGCTCCACTTCGGAGCTGATGGTTACACACGGAATTCCGTTTCGATGCGAGAGCTGACCGTAATTCCACGACGGAATCACCTCAGCCATCTGTCGGAGTGGAGCGGAGGCAACTCCCATTACAGGAAGCAGCTCGTTGCGGAGTTCATTCACATCCGACCGTTCCGAAGTAGGCGTCCGGAACACGACGGGAGTGGCGTAAGTTCCGTCCCACAGCGTTGCAACCGGTATGCCGGAACTGTTATATCTCATCGCAAGGTTTGCCTCAAGCATCATGTCGCTCAAACCCAGGCGTGACATAGCTGTGAAGTCAGGTGAAACCTGTGCAGCGACAAGCGGAGAATTCAGGCTGCTGCTGACGAGGTTTATCTCAGGAATCGTGTGCATGACAGCAATGACAGAATCAGAAACAGCATGAAGCATGGCATAATCATTTCCCTTAACACGCACCTCTATGGGGTAAGCCGCATTGGAATATGACAGTTGCTTGAAGCGGATTTTGGCTTCAGGGAAATAATCCCGATATGTCGCGGTGTACTCATTGAGAATCTCCACTGTAGCCTCATTGCTGATTGTGTTAACTATGAATTGAGCAAAGTTTGGACCTCCGACCTGTGGAGCATAAGTGGTCTGGAATCGCGGTGATGAGCAGCCGTGGAAATTGGCCACCGACACAACCCGGCTGTCTTTTCTGAGTATTCCGGCAAGTGAATCGGCAACGATATTTGTTTCATCAAGCGCAGTCCCTGTAGGGAGATAAATCTCCACGGCAAACTGGTTGCGTTCAGCTATTGGCATCAACTGCATGGGGCGTGACATCAGCAGGAATCCGCCGCCTATAGTAAGTACTACCGCTATCAGCATTACGGCCCAGGGGTGACGGAAGCAAACCGCGATGAGTCGGTTGTAGAATGACTGAAGGACACGCAACAATGAAAAATGTTTCTTTCCCTGAGGTGCGTTTCCGTCCATGTCGGCAACTTTTGCCGGCTTGATGAATCGATATTGCAGAAACGGCACAAGCAGCTCGGCAATGAGAAGCGATCCCATAAGGATGATGGTAATGGCCCAGGGGAAATCCGTAAGGAAGTCTCGGAACATACCTGTCATTGTAAACAGGAACGGGAAGAAGGTTATAGAGATGGCGAGTGTAGCCGAGAAAATGGATTTTAAGAATTCTGATGCCGACCGGATTGTGGCCTCCTTACGGTCCATACCCTCACCGATCAGTTCAACATAGTCATCAATAATCACCACAGAATTATCCACAATCATACCCAACGACACTATAAGGCAGGCAAACGTAACCGTGTTTAACTCTATGCCGAATACATCAAACAGTCCAAGCGAGATAAAAATGGTGATGGGGATGGTTGCGGCGGCAATCAGTGCTACGCGCATAGGAAGAAGCAGCACTATCACTATTATCACCGCAAGCACAGCTATGAGCAGTTCACGGAGAAAATCCATAACGCTGCTTTCAACCACATCAGGCTGGTTGGTAATACGGAAAATGGTCACATCCTCTGGTATTTCTTCCTGAAATTCCGAAAGTTGCTTTTCCACCAGTCTGCCCATCTCCACGATATTGTTGCCACTCTTCATTTCAACCGACAGGAGGATGCACTTACGGTCATTGTTTGTGATGAATGACGTAGGCTCCGGATATTCACGTTTTACTTCGGCAATATCTCTCAGGCGCACCACTTCGCCCGAGGGGGTAGACAAAACAATCTGATCGGCAATGTCGGCAACCGAATTCATCGGGTTATCGACATAGATCGGCGACGTGTAAGAGTCTGATCTTATCTCACCGCCCGTGGTCCGGAATCCTTTGGCGAAAAGATCGGCTGCAAGTGTCTTTTCAGAGATGCTGTAATGAACAAGTTTTTCAGGATTGATAGTTATTGAAATCTGCTCGTTTTGCTTACCGAACACATTCATAGTTCCTACACTCTCCACCGTTCGCAGACGGTCCTGAAGCGCATCCATGTAATCGCCAAGCTCACGATAAGTCTTGTCCTCGCTCTCCATGGTGATAAGAAGTGCTGAGGTGTCGCCGAAATTTGAAATCACTTCCACGGCCAGCACTCCTGGAGGAAGTTGCTGCTTCACGCCGCCAAGTTCACGACTGAAAGTGTTCCAGAATGAATCCGTATCGGTTATTTTATCATCAAGTTCCACGTAAATCATCACCATTCCGTTGGTGGCATTGGAAGTGGTCTTGACTTTGTTGACCTCCTTGAAGCTGAAAACAAAATTCTCCAATGGCTTCATCACCTGTTGCTCCATTTCAAGTGACGTGGCTCCGGGATAAACGGCAACAACCACTCCTTCACGGATGGTGAAATTCGGAAATTCATTCTTGTTCATGGTCTGGAGTGCATATATGCCGAAAACGACCAAAACGCACACCATCAGCACAACAACATTGGCATACTTCACTCCCCACACTACCAGAGGGGAATTTTTGACGGCGGGGAGTTTTGACAGCAGTC
>CAZKNK010000102.1:0-5914 GCA_964554195.1 uncultured Staphylococcus sp. | reverse complement strand
GAATAACTGAGCTAATGTTACCGGGTTTGAAATATTTTTTGTAAATTTGCAGGTCGTTTACGGAATGTAGACCAGACAACGGACTCTCCGGCAAAACGCTGAACCTTTCAACCTGTCACAAAAATGAATGCTTGCTTTATAGGATTAGGATATATCGGCCTCCCGACGGCCATCATCGCTGCCCGTCACGGAATTAATGTGCGTGGTGTAGATATAAATAAAGCTGTGGTCGACGCTACTAATGCCGGACACCTCCACATTATAGAACCCGGAATGGAACAACTGCTTCAGGAGGTGATAGCCTCCGGAGCTTTTCATGCATCCACCGTTCCGGCCGAAGCCGATGCCTTCTTCATTGTGGTTCCCACTCCGTTCAAGGGTGACCATCAGCCCGATATATCATACGTTGAAGCGGCCACCGAGAGTGTGATTCCTTATCTCAGGGAAGGAAATCTTTTTGTGATAGAATCAACTTCGCCTGTCGGCACTACCGAAAAAATGGCCGAGCTGATTTTTGAACGTCGTCCGGAGCTGAAAGGTAAGATTTCGATTGCCTACTGCCCGGAGCGGGTGCTACCAGGAAATGTGATATATGAACTGGTTAATAATGACCGGGTGATCGGAGGCATTGACCCGGAGTCGACCGAGGCGGCCAAAGGATTTTACAGTCGTTTTGTGACAGGTGAACTTCACCCCACCAATGCCCGTACTGCCGAGATGTGCAAGCTGACCGAGAACTCTTCGCGTGATGTTCAGATAGCCTTTGCCAACGAACTGTCACTTATCTGTGACCGCGCCGGAATCAATGTGTGGGAACTCATCCGCCTTGCCAACCGCCATCCGCGTGTCAACATTCTGCGCCCGGGTTGCGGTGTCGGAGGTCACTGCATAGCCGTCGACCCGTATTTTATCACGGCAGCATATCCCGAGGAGGCCCGGATCATAGCGGCTGCCCGTGAAATCAACAACCACAAGGCGGAGTGGAGCGCTGAAAAGATTATAAACACCATTCTTCGCTTCCGCCTCGACAATGGTCGCCGTCCGCGTGTGGCTCTTATGGGACTCGCATTCAAGCCCGATATCGATGACTTGCGTGAATCGCCGGCTGCCGAAATAGCGTCGGAAGTTGTGAAGCGCTGCGCCGACGATGCTGACTTCATGATTGTTGAACCCAACATCGCATCACATCCCGTTTTTTCTCTCGCCGACTATACCGAAGCCTTTGATAAGGCTGACATCGTGGCGTTCCTGACCGGACACACCGTGTTCCGTTCACTTCCTGTCGGATCTGATCCGGCCAAAACCATCCTTGACTTCTGCGGTCTGTTTGACGGCAAAGCATGATTGTAACTGCATCCGGCATTGCGGCAATGTGTTAAAATAACAATCCTTTACAATATTTAGGGTATATTCATCGTTGTTCAGTCAAGTGAAATGCCACGGCAGGTATTTCAATGTCGCTATCATCTGATGAATCTGACCACTATACCCATAAAAGGAATCAATGTGTTTAATTTCTCGTCGGCCGACGAGCTGATTGATCATGTTGTGAAAAATCCTGCAATCCTTGTGGCCATAAATGCTGAAAAGGTTGTCAATGCAAAGCAGGAACTGATTGATATTGTTAACGATAACATAGGCTACTGCGACGGTGCAGGAGCCGTCAAGGCCTTGCAGTTCAAAGGTCACCCTGAAGCGGTCAGAATTCCGGGCTGCGAACTGTGGCTCAGGATTATTGACCGACTTCACTCATCCAAGTCGTTCTATTTCATCGGTGCAAAACCGGGAGTGGTGGAGGAAGTGGTAAAAAAAATCAAAGAAAAATATCCTGACATCAACGTCGCCGGATTCCGTAACGGATTCATAGCCGACGATTCCGAGCGTGAAGCCATAATAGATGATATTGCCCGGACAAAACCCGGAGTTGTGTTTGTGGCTATGGGATCGCCCAAGCAGGAGATACTTATGGCCGACATGAAACGCCGTTGGCCCGGCGCGATCTATCAGGGCCTGGGTGGCAGTTTCGACGTGTTTACGGGCCATCAGCAGCGCGCACCCGAATGGTGGCGTCGTCATGACCTCGAATTCCTCTACCGGTTTTATGCTACACCCAAGCGCATCCCGCGCCTGAAATCATATCTGATCTACGCGCTTAAGCTCTATACCGGACAGCTTTAACTCACCCCTCTCATCACTTGAATCAATGAAAAAGATAATGCTCGTTTTCGGAACCCGGCCCGAGGCCATCAAAATGGCGCCGCTGGTGAAGCATCTCCAGTCGCGGCCTGACGAGTTTTCCACCATAGTAACCGTCACGGGTCAGCACCGCGAGATGCTCGATCAGGTGCTTCGTCTCTTTGACATCACTCCTGACCATGACCTCAACATCATGAAACCGGGTCAGGACCTTTTTGATGTAACGGCAAGAGTGCTTACAGGAATGCGCGACGTGCTTGACGCCGACCGCCCGGATGTGGTTCTTGTCCACGGCGACACCACCACCTCCACCGCTGCGGCACTTGCAGCTTTCTACCGTCAGATTCCTGTAGGGCATGTGGAAGCGGGCCTGCGCACCTATAACATATATTCACCCTGGCCCGAGGAAATCAACCGTCAGATGACCTCGCGTATCGCAACCTATAATTTTGCTCCGACACCCCTGTCACGCGAAAATCTGCTCCATGAGCGCGTGGCCGACGAGTCCATCACCGTCACCGGTAACACCGTTATCGATGCGCTTTACATGGTTGTGGACAAAATTAAGTCAGACGCCACTCTTTCTGACTCACTTCATGAGCGACTGCTTGGTCAGGGCTACGACACATCCAGGCTCACCGACGGACGCCGGCTTGTACTCATCACAGGTCACCGCCGCGAGAATTTTGGCTCGGGATTCATCAATATCTGTCTGGCCATCAAGCAGCTTGCCGAGGAAAATCCGGATGTTGACTTCGTCTATCCCATGCACCTTAACCCTAATGTCCGCAAGCCGATTCACGAAGTGTTTGGCGATGACCTCACCACCATCCCCAATCTCTTTTTCATTGAGCCGCTCGAATATCTTGAGTTTGTCTACATGATGGAGAAATCATTCATCATTCTCACTGACAGTGGCGGCATTCAGGAGGAAGCCCCCGGACTGGGCAAACCCGTACTCGTGATGCGTGACACCACCGAGCGCCCTGAGGCCATTGACGCCGGTACGGTCCGCCTCGTCGGTACCGACCGCGCGGCTATTGTCGACAATGTGACACGCCTTCTCAACGATGCCGAATTTTACGGATCAATGTCTGAAGCAGTCAACCCTTACGGCGACGGAAAGGCATCCCCCCGAATCGCCGACCGTCTGGCCCGCGACTGATTATCCTTCAATACACATATCACCGACCTCCACAGCGAATGGCTGCGGAGGTCGAGTTGCATTATCAAAGTTGGTCAAAATCGGAACAATTAAAGCCTATTCCGTCAAAAGCGTATCATTTTTGACCTACCACATTATATATACAGAGAAAAATTGACTAATTTTGCATGTTAAACCCCCTAATGTAGGAAAACAATATAAAAATCAAACATATAGGTACTAAAAAATGAAACTTAAAGCGTTCTCACTTTCAATTATGGGTTGTGCGGTTGCCGCAGCAATCATGTCAACCTCCTGCTCGAAAGGAAATCCGCAGCAGAACGCCGGTCAGATGCCGGCTCCTGAAATCGCAACTATCGTTGTGTCAAAAACCGATACCCGTGTCGACAACTCCTATCCCGCCACCATCAAGGGAAAAACCGACATCGCCATCCGTCCGCAGGTGACCGGTTTTATCACGAAAGTACATGTTGATGAGGGTCAGTTCGTTCACAAAGGTCAGGTGCTTTTCACTCTTGATCAGGTGCAGTTTAATGCTGCCGTAGATCAGGCCCGCGCTCAGGTAAACTCCGCACAGACTGCGGTTAACACCGCACAGCTCACCGCTGATAACAAAAAGCGTCTCCTTGACAAGAATATCATCAGCGAATATGAGTGGCAGATGGCCGACAATCAGCTTCAGCAGGCCAAATCGGCTCTTGCAACTGCTCAGGCAGCCCTGGTTACAGCCCAGAAGAATCTGGCCTACACCACCGTGACTGCTCCGAGCGACGGTGTGGTCGGCTCCATCCCCAACCGTGAGGGTTCGCTTGCATCCCCCTCATCAGTGGAACCCCTCACCACCGTCAGCGATAACTCTCAGGTTTATGCTTACTTCTCGCTTACTGAAAAAGACATCCTTAACCTCGTCGGCAACGGTGAGCGCACCCTCAACGAAGCCATTAAGGAACTTCCCGGCGTTGAACTCCGTCTGGCCGACGGTTCACTCTATCCCCTTACCGGTAAAGTGGCCACTGTTTCAGGTGTGATTGACCAGACCACCGGCGCATCAAATGTACGCGCGCTTTTCGACAATCCCTCACACGTGTTGCGTAGCGGAGCCTCCGGAACTATTGTAATTCCCACTACCGGCAAGGACCTCCTGACCATTCCCCAGCGCGCTACAAGTGAACTTCAGGACCGCCGCTTTGCCTATGTGGTCAATGATTCAAATCAGATTGTTCAGACTGTTATCACTGTTCAGGATATGAACGACGGAGCAAACTTCATCGTGACATCCGGTCTTAATCCCGGCGACCGCATTGCAGTGGAAGGCATCGGAACCACCGTCCGTCAGGGTGCTGTGATCACTCCCAAAGATGCATCAGCTGCCCCCGTAGCTGCTGAAGCTCCCGCCGGAAAGTAATCCGACGTCAGTCCTTTCATATCTCTAAACGGTTTTAACTCCGAACATTATCCATTTTCACATTTCCAGAAAGCAATGAAACTTGATACGTTTATAAATCGGCCTGTGCTTTCGACGGTGATTTCCATCTTCATCGTCTTGCTGGGTCTTATCGGTCTTGTAGCGCTGCCCGTACAGCAGTTCCCCGACATCGCGCCCCCTACCGTGTCGGTGACCACTACCTATCAGGGAGCCAATGCCCAGGCCGTGCTTAACTCTGTGATTGCCCCCCTCGAGGAGTCGATCAACGGCGCGCAGGACATGATGTATATGACCTCAACCGCATCAAACAACGGTTCGGCCACTATCAACATTTACTTCAAGCAGGGCCGTGATGCCGACATGGCCGCTGTCGACGTGCAGAACCGTGTGTCAAAAGCTCAGGGTCTGCTTCCCGCCGAAGTAACCCGTGTGGGCGTCATCACCCAGAAGCGTCAGACTTCCATGCTCGTGGCTGTTGCCCTATATGCCAACGATCCTTCTTACTCCGAGGAGTTCATTGAAAACTACATGAAAATCAATGTGGTTCCGGAACTCCAACGTATCTCCGGTGTAGGTGACGTAATGGTGATGGGTGCCGATTACTCCATGCGTGTGTGGCTTAAACCCGACGTCATGGCTCAGTATGGACTCATGCCTACCGACATTTCAGCCGCCCTTGCCGAGCAGAACATCGAGGCTGCTCCCGGTGCGTTTGGCGAGCAGGGTAACCAGACATTCCAATATACCATGAAGTATAAGGGCCGTCTGGTGACCCCCGAGGAATTTGAAAACATTGTGGTTCGCGCAAACTCAAACGGCGACGTGCTTTATCTCAAGGATGTGGCTGATGTGGAACTTGGTCGTGTGAGCTACGGCTTCCACTCCAAGGTCAACGGCAAGCCTGCCACTACCTGTATGATATTCCAGACTCCCGGCTCCAACGCTACCGAGACCATCAACAATGTGCTTGCATTCGTTGACAAAGCTTCAAAAGATCTTCCCGACGGACTGGAGTTCAAGGTGCCTATGAACGTCAACCGCTTCCTTGACGCATCAATCGACAAGGTTCTCCATACGCTCATCGAAGCCTTCATCCTGGTGTTCATTGTGGTGTATATCTTCCTTCA
>CAZKNK010000101.1:0-5925 GCA_964554195.1 uncultured Staphylococcus sp. | reverse complement strand
GCATACCGTCGCCATAGTCACCCGAGAAACGCACCACAACCTTGTCGAGGGTCTTAACATTTGCTTGTTTTAACATGGTTATATTAAAAAATTACGATTATTTTCTTTTGAATTCAAGAGCTGATGAATCACGGAGTCCCGTCAGGACACCATCACGCATCACGAATGTGCCGTTGACCATCGTCATTACGGGACGACGGCGCAGTGTCACACCGTCGAGCGGGGTCCATGCGCATCGGGATGTCACATCGGCATCGCTTATCCGGAAACGCCCCTCGCCTATCACCGTCAGATCGGCATAATATCCTTCACGGATATATCCCCTGCCGGTTATGCCGAAGATTTCAGCCGGATTGTGACACATCAGCCTAACAATCCGCTCAGGAGTAAGTTCCGGATTTTCATCGGCAATTTCGAGCATTAGCGGGAGTGCAAACTCCACTCCCGGCATTCCTGAAGCAGCCTTGAGTGCGCCGCCGGCTTTTGACGAAAGCAGATGGGGTGCATGATCGGTGGCAATCGTGTCAATCAATCCCGTATCGACGGCCTTAATGAGAGCCAGTCGGTCAGAACACTCCTTGATGGCAGGATTGCATTTGATTCTTGCTCCGAGGCGCTCGTAGTCATTGGAGTCGAAAAAGAGATAGTGAGGGCAGGTTTCGGCGGTGATACGCTTTTCGCTGACGGGTGCCGGAGTGAAGAATGAGAGTTCGTCGGCTGTGGAAATATGACAGACATGCAGACGTGTCCCCCAGCGGCGGGCAAGCTCAACCACTCGGCCTGTAGCCTTCACACATGCTTCACGCGACCGAATGTCGGGATGACGCTCCACCGGCACTTCCCCGTCGGGATATTCCGCCTTGACCGATTCGCGGCAGCGGGCTATCGTAGACTCGTCCTCGGCATGCACAGCCACCGGAACTGATACTTCTCTGAAAAGCCGACTGATAGCCGACTCGTCATCAACCAGCATATTACCTGTCGATGACCCGACAAAAAGCTTCACACCGGCAATCCGGGTGAAATCAGCCTTGAGAATCTCGTCGATATTACTGTTTGTGGCGCCAATGAAAAAGCCGTAGTTAGCCACCGATACGTCAGCCGCCCGTGCAAGTTTCCGGTCAACGAGATCTTCAGTGGTTGTGGCCGGAAGGGTGTTGGGCATATCAATGAAAGATGTCACACCTCCCATCACGGCGGCAGCCGACTCGGTTGCCATGTCGGCCTTCTCGGTCATGCCGGGATCGCGGAAGTGGACATGTGTATCAATCACGCCGGGCATGAGCATCCGTCCGTCAAGGTCAATGGTTTCGTCAGCCCGGGCAAGGAGTTGGTCTGTCGGACACCCTTCACCTACCACGGAAATGTATCGTCCGTTGACAGCGACATGACCTAAAAACATCCGGTCGTCACTGACAACCATAGCATTATAGAAAAGTATCATTTGCGGGAATAGTCAGGATAACGTGTAAACCAACTGGACCATTTAAGCCTCATCACGCCGAAAAAGCCCTCGGAGAAAATTCCGGAACTCATCTTGGAGGTTCCGAGGACGCGGTTGACGAATATGATAGGCACTTCCACAATCTTGAAGCCATACTTGTAGGCGAGAAACTTCATTTCGATCTGAAATGCGTAGCCCTTGAAGCGTATATTGTCCAGCGGGAGAGCTTCAAGCACACGCCGTGTCCAGCACACGAATCCGGCCGTGGAGTCATTGACCGGCATACCGGTGACAATTCTGACATACTTCGAGGCGTAATATGACATAAGCACACGCCCCATAGGCCAGTTGACCACATTCACCCCGGTGACGTAGCGTGAACCTACAGCCACATCAGCGCCATCCTCGCGGCACACTTTGCGCAGGCGCGAAAGATCGTCGGGATTATGCGAGAAATCAGCATCCATTTCAAAGAAATACTGATATTCGGGTCGTGAGAGCGCCCATTTGAAGCCGGTTATATAAGCCGTCCCGAGTCCGAGTTTGCCACTGCGCTCAATCAGATGAACTCTTTCGGGATACTCCTTCATCTTGTCGCGGACAATTTCGGCTGTGCCGTCGGGTGAATTGTCGTCAATTATCAATACGTCGAACCGGTCAGGACGCGCCATGACCGCGTCAATGATCGCCGCAACATTCTCCCGCTCGTTATATGTCGGGATGATGACGAGCGAATCAGACTTGCCGGTGACGGGGTTTGAGCTGAATGGTTCCATCAGATTTCAGGGAGTTATTCGGCCGTCTGCTGGCGTATGGTTATGAGGATTTCCTTGTCGATAGGAGTCAGCGAAACGTGGCGACGGCTCATCATGCGCTCGGCGGTCTGGAAGAACCGGTCCATATCCACTTCCTTCATACCCTGAACCGTCCCCTCCATGAACGAGGGGATAAACGTGCGCGGGAAACCGGCACTGTAGAAGTTGACCCCCACTCCAAGCACCGTAGCGGTGTTGAACATGGTGTTGATTCCGGCTTTGCAGTGGTCGCCCGTGATGAGTCCACAGAACTGAAGATTGGTTTTCTCGAAACCACCTTTTGAGTAGTCCCAAAGGCGGATAGGCGCATAGGTGTTCTTCAGGTTTGACATTGTGCAGCCAGCCCCGAGGTTACACCACTCCCCTATCACGGCGTTACCCAGAAATCCGTCATGTGCCTTGTTGGAGTAGCCGATAAGGATGGCATTGTTTATTTCGCCACCCACCTTGCAATAGGGACCGAGTGTGGTGGGACCATAGATTTTCGACCCCATATTAATCACAGAGTGTTCACACATGGCCAACGGGCCGCGCACACATGAACCCTCCATTATCTCGGCATCACGTCCGATGTAAACCGGGCCGTTTTTCACATTAATATGTGCACCTTCCACCGTGGCCCCTTCCTCGATAAACAGCAATGGAGTGCCGTCAGGAAGTTCGGCGGGTCCGATGAGAGTGCATGTATCGCTCAGTGGCTGACTCTTACGGCCTGCCGTGAGCAACCGGTAGTCACGCATGAGAGCTTCGCCGTTGGTCATGAAGATGTCATACGGCCTGTTGATTGACAGCGGGGCCGGACCGTCATACATCACTGTAGCTGTTGGCTCACCATTGCCTCGACGAGCAAGCGATTCATCACCGAACTTCAACTCCTGTCCCGGCTCAAGAGCCAGAATGGCTGCGGTGAGGGTCGGATCAGGCTCAATATTACCGGCAATGAAAAGATTGTCACCGTCAGAGGCCTCAACCATCGGGAACTTCATTGACAGATAGTCCTCCGTTTCGTATGAGTATGCTCCGGGAATAGCCCGTTGCCACTTCTCGGAGATTGTCAGAATTCCGTGGCGGATCAGAGCCACAGGACGTGTAAACGTGAGCGGTAGAAGCCCTTCGCGGGCTTTGACCGGGTCAAAAAGTATTATATTTTTCATCATGATGCTGTTTTATTAATGCAAATGTAGTAATTTTGTCCTTATGATGAAATTCTTTGAACAAGAAATTAGCGGAGTATGGGTTATAGAGCCTGTGTTGCATGGCGACGCACGGGGATATTTTGCCGAAACCTTCCGTCAGGACCTTTTTGACCGCGAGGTCGGTCACGTGGATTTTGTCCAGGACAACGAATCGTTCTCGGTGCGCGGAGTGGTGCGCGGACTCCATTTTCAGCGAGGTGACGCAGCTCAGGCAAAACTCGTCAGAGTGACCGAGGGAGCGATCGTTGACGTGGTGGTCGACATCCGCCCCGAATCGCCCACTTTCGGGCGGCATATCACCGTGGAACTTTCGTCGGAAAATCACCGGCAGCTGTTCGTTCCCCGTGGGATGGCCCATGGTTTTGCCGTCATCAGCCCGACGGCGCGCTTTTTATATAAGGTGGATAATTATTACCGTCCGGAAGCTGAAGCGACACTGCTGTTCAGCGATCCGGCACTCGGCATATCATGGCCTATCCCGCCGGAGGAGATGACGCTTTCGGCCAAAGACCTTGAGGGAGTTCCACTAAGCAAATTGTTTTAAACCCGCTTCTAACGGTCGGCCCGAAGCTCCCAGAACGCCACGGCCGACGCTGCCGCTACATTAAGCGAATCAACTCCCCGGGCCATCGGTATCCGAGCCACATAATCAGCCTCTCCTATCACGTTACGGCTCAATCCGTCACCCTCCGTCCCGAGAATCAGTGCAAGTTTAGGCTCTTGCTTGAGAACGGGCGAGTCGACGGCTACATCGTCGTCGCGCAGCGCAAGGGCCACCGTGCGGAAACCATATTCACGCAACATTGACACTGGGCCGTCAAGCCAGGTCCATGGAATGAGAAACACCGTTCCCATCGACACACGTATTGAACGGCGATTGAGCGGGTCACATGACTGTCTTGTCAGCACAACGGCATCGATTCCCAAAGCCGCAGCCGAGCGGAAAATAGCACCGATGTTGGTGGTGTCACACACACCGTCAATCACTGCCACGCGCCTTGCTCCGGCCAGCACCTCGGCCAACGGCACATCAGCGCGTCGCTTCATGGCACAAAGCACTCCGCGGGTCAGAGTGTAGCCCGTCAGCTGACGAAGCACTTCGCGGCTCCCTGTGTAGACAGGATTTCCTCTGACACGCTCCACTATTGCCGCCGCATCACCTTCGAGGTGTCGACGCTCGGCAAGCAGAGCCACCGGTTCATATCCGGCATCAAGCGCAATATTAATCACTTTCGGGCTCTCGGCAATAAACAGTCCGCCCGCCTCAGCGCGCAGACGCGATTCCGTCATCGAAGCGAATATGTCCACTCCCGGATGATCAAGCGAGGTGATTTCGATAAATTCCATAATCCTGATATTTGTGCAAAGATACGTAATTTCACCACCATTTTCAGTAAATATCATTAAATTGCCGCCCCGCATCCTACTTTTTTCATTCCCGGTTGTTATAATATCAGAAGTTAAACAAATAAAACAAACAAATTATGAATATCATGCAGTCAAAAACCAGCCGCGAACTCGAAGCAGTACGCGAAATCGAACGAAATCTCGAACAACGTGAAAAACGTCAGCGTGTAATGCGATATATCACTGCCGGAGCAGCACTCGTGGCCGTGGTGGCATGCCTGACAAAAATATTCAAAAAAGACTGACATGTCTGCCCGACTGACCAATGTGTCAGTATGCGGCGGCCATAATGTCAGCATCAAAGTTTTAACAATCCATAATGATTTTAACAAAATATATGTCTAATTATCAGCCACTTGCAAACGTTTAACACACTTTGCAAAAACTTCGGCAACCTTTTTGGCATAAATTTTGTTTAAAATCATGAACGGAGAGATAAAGTCCCGGCTGGGATTGAATCCTCCACCGGATACAGAAAAAGAATAATAAAAATATAAAACATAAAAACTTTACAACTATGGGAAAAATTATTGGTATCGACCTCGGAACTACTAATTCCTGTGTGTCTGTGCTTGAAGGAAACGAGCCTAAAGTAATACCTAATTCAGAGGGAAGAAACACCACACCTTCAATCGTTGCATTTGTTGACGGCGGCGAGCGTAAGGTCGGCGAACCTGCAAAACGTCAGGCTATCACCAACCCGAAACGTACCATCAACTCTATAAAACGATTCATGGGTGAAACCTGCGAGCAGGTAAGCAAAGAAGTTGAACGTGTGCCTTACAAAGTGGTATGCGGAACAAATAATACACCCCGCGTCGACATTGACGGACGTGAATACACCCCGCAGGAAATCTCGGCCATGATTCTTCAGAAGATGAAGAAGACAGCCGAAGATTATCTCGGCCAGCCCGTAACCGAAGCCGTGATAACTGTACCTGCTTACTTCAACGATTCACAGCGTCAGGCAACCAAGGAAGCCGGCGAAATTGCTGGTTTGACAGTGAAGCGTATCGTAAACGAACCTACCGCTGCCGCTCTGGCATATGGCCTTGACAAGAGC
>CAZKNK010000100.1:0-6023 GCA_964554195.1 uncultured Staphylococcus sp. | reverse complement strand
TATGTTCCACGGTTCGACGGTTGACTGCATCGACAAGCATCAGCCCAACACACCGCAGCGCCGACGTGCCTACGAGTGTGACATCACGTTCGGAACTAATAATGAGTTCGGTTTCGACTATCTTCGTGACAATATGGCCATGTCGCCTGCCGATAAGGTTCAGCGCAAGCACTATTATGCGATAGTCGATGAGGTTGACTCAGTGCTGATTGACGATGCCCGTACACCTCTCATCATTTCCGGACCGGTGGCCCGCGGCGATGATCAGCTTTTTGACCAGTTCAAACCCAATGTGGAGAAGGTGGTCGAGGCTCAGCGCCGTCTCATCAACAAGGTCATCTCCGAAGCCCGCACCAAACTTGCGAGTGACGACAAGGATGTGAAGAAGGAGGGAGCGCTTCTGCTCTATCGTGCATATAAAGGTTTTCCGAAAAACGGAGCGCTCATCAAGATGCTTTCACAGGAGGGTATGAAGAGTGTGCTGCTCGAAACGGAAGCTTACTATATGCAGGACAATAACCGCGAGATGCCTGTGGTGACTGATCCGCTCTATTTTGTAATCGACGAGAAAAACCGCAGTGTTGAACTCACCGATAAAGGAATTGATGAACTTACAGGTAAGAGTGACGATCCGAACTTCTTCGTGCTTCCCGACATCGCATCACTTCTCTCGGCTACCGAATCAATAACCGACCTTGCCGAACGTCAGGCTGAGAAGGACCGTCTCATGCAGGATTATGCCATCAAGGCCGAGCGCGTCCACACTGTGACACAGCTTCTCAAAGCCTACACACTTTTTGAAAAGGATGTGGAATATGTTATTGATGAAGGAAAAATCAAAATCGTCGACGAGCAGACCGGACGTATCATGGAAGGACGCCGTTACAGCGACGGACTCCATCAGGCCATCGAGGCAAAGGAGGGTGTGAAGGTTGAAGCCGCCACGCAGACATTTGCCACCATCACGCTTCAGAACTACTTCCGTATGTATCACAAGCTCGCCGGTATGACCGGTACGGCTGAAACAGAAGCGGGTGAATTCTGGGATATCTATAAACTTGATGTGGTCACCATTCCGACCAACAAGCCGATAGCCCGCCATGACCTCTCGGATCGCGTCTATAAGACAAAAAAAGAGAAATATGCGGCTGTAATCGAAGAAATCGAGGAAATGGTTAAGCAGGGACGCCCCGTGCTTGTCGGTACGACCTCGGTTGAAATCTCTCAGTTGTTGAGCCGCATGCTTGACCTGCGTCATATTCCTCATAATGTCCTTAACGCCAAGCTTCACCAGAAGGAGGCCGAGGTTGTGGCTCAGGCCGGAAAGAAAGGCATGGTCACCATCGCAACCAACATGGCCGGTCGTGGTACGGACATCAAGCTCACTCCTGAAGTCAAGGAAGCCGGAGGTCTGGCCATCATCGGTACGGAGCGTCATGAATCGCGCCGTGTCGACAATCAGCTTCGCGGACGTGCCGGTCGTCAGGGTGACCCGGGTTCGTCGGTGTTCTACGTATCGTTTGAGGATCAACTCATGCGTCTCTTTGCCGCTGACCGCATCAAGAAAATTCTTGACAGCATGGGACTTGAGGAGGGTGAGCGCATTGACAGCAGCCTGATGAACAAGGCCATCGGAAGCGCGCAGGTGCGTGTCGAGGAAAACAACTTCGGTATCCGCAAGCGTCTGCTTGAGTATGACGATGTGATGAACAAGCAGCGCACATATATATATAACCGCCGCAACCATGCTCTGAACGGTGAACGCATCGGAATCGACATCGCCAATATGATGTGGGATCTGATTGAGAATCTCGTTAATGTGTATGACCCCACCGCTTACGATGATCTCGCTATGGAACTCTACAAGACCCTGACCATTGAAGTGCCTTTTACTGCCGATGAATATCGATCAATGAGCA
The DNA here is from genome assembly GCA_964554195.1 of uncultured Staphylococcus sp. Taxonomy (GTDB): domain Bacteria; phylum Bacteroidota; class Bacteroidia; order Bacteroidales; family Muribaculaceae; genus Duncaniella. The sequence goes on along the minus strand of CAZKNK010000100.1, from coordinate 4,104 downwards.
AGGAGGATGCCATTGAGAAAATCCATGAGGCCACTATCAAGGCATTTGACCGCAAGTCGCAGGCTATTATTGACGTTGCTGTCCCTGTAATCAAGGATTGCGTTGAAAACCGCAACATGGAGGGCCGAATCGCCGTCCCGATGACTGATGGCAAGCGATACTTCAATCTTGTTGTCGACCTGAAGGAAGCCTACGATTCCGGTTGCAAGACCATAGTGAAGGAATGGCACAAGGCCGTGCTGCTCGTTTCGATCGACGAATTGTGGAAAGAACATCTCCGCGAGCTTGACCAGTTGCGTCAGAGTGTGCAGAACGCATCTTACGAGCAGAAAGACCCGCTGGTGATCTATAAAGTGGAGTCGTTCCATTTGTTTGAGAAAATGCTTAATGCCCTCAATGAGAAAACTATGGCCACACTCATGCGCGGTCACATCTACATCCCTGAACCCCGTGTTCAGCCTGACGAACCGGTTGCACCTGCCGCTCCGAAGGTAGAGCGTGCCATGCCCGAGCGTCCCAACGACTACTCCAAATATCAGGCTTCACGTGAGAATCTTCCCGGCGAAGCAGCTCAGCGCGCTGCCGCATCTGCGCCGCAGAATCAGCCACAGCGTGTGCAACCTGTCAAGGCGGGTCCGAAGATCAACCGAAATGACCCATGTCCCTGCGGTTCAGGCAAGAAGTACAAGAACTGCCACGGACGCGGACTCTGATTCCATTGTCAGTGACCGAGATATTAAAACCGGTGGACCTGATAGCACAGAAATGAATGAAGGTGTGTCAATTCATGGCACACCTTCATTCATTTCTGTGTTGTTCGGATTCGTGATGTTAGGGATTAACTGCACTCACTCCCAGTAATACATTACATCATTAAAATTGAGATTGATTAAATCATTATGATTTATGAAAAAGTAAGCCATTCCTAAATCACCCCAAATGGCGGAATACTCCGGGTAGTAATCAGAATCAAAACTTGACATCTGGAACAGCAAAGTGTCATATTTTTCATATCTTTCTTCGTCCTCACGCGGATCGAACATCTGAATGAAGAAAGGATAGCCAAGCATAAGATTGTCAGATAAATCGCATATATCAGTGATCTCATCATCAATGTCATCATCTATCAGAAAATGAAAGTCTTTTTTTCATCATAATCTATATTCCATCCTTGCTTCTCAGCTAATTCAATAAACTTCTTATTGAATTCACCATAATTTGGAGCAGCCATTTTAGATACTTCAAAATCAATGCCTATCTCACCGGATATTACATCATCATCGCTATATTTTTTGATCGATGTAGATATTTCCAGGGACAAAACGTCTTGTTCGGACACCGCAGGGTCAACTGTCGGATGGTAAATTACCCTGAAACGATCATTGTTTGTGTAGTCATCGAAATCGCAGCCGCACTCTACGTCGGAGAAAAGGAAAAACTGCAAAATACCGGTTTGGGGCAGTAGCTCAACGCCTTTGATTTCCTCCAAATTGAATTGAGTTAAAAGGGTGAGCTTATTTCCCTGACTGTCAGTAGGGTATGCTAATGCTTTATCCCAGTAAGGTACACCTCCGAATTTGCTATCGGTCAGTGTGATTTTTTTATGTTCATTCAGTTTGATAAGAACTGTTGGTATTCCGATTTCGTCAATCAGCTTTGTGGCAATTTCTTTTACCGGTTCAATTTTATTCTTACCTATGTTGAAGAATTTGTTGAAAAAATTACGGTTAATCCAAGTTTAATCTTATTCGTTCAAGTCAACGGCGAGAGCGCGTGACAGGCGTTGCTCAAGTTCGGTTGATGAAATGCGGGTGAAAAGTTCACCGCGGAATGCAACTGAAATATTACCTGTTTCCTCTGAAACCACAATGGCGAAGGCATCCGTGGCCTGGGCAATACCGAGAGCCGAGCGGTGGCGGAGACCAAGTGAGCGCGGCACGTTGCGGTCATGGCTAACGGGGAGAATACAGCCAACCGACTTTATACGGCCCTTGTCAATAATCATGGCTCCGTCATGAAGCGGCGAGTTTTTGAAGAAAATGTTTTCAATCAGACGTGAGTTAATGTCGGCGTCGATAATGTCGCCGCTCTTTTCAAATGATTCGAGCGACATTTCCTGTGCGATGACTATGAGTGCGCCGGTGTGTGACTTTGCCATATTAATGCAGGCGTAGACAATCGGAAGCACATTGCGGCGGGTGCGGTCAGTAGCGCTGACATCGGTGTGGTGAAACAGTTTTTTTAGAAACCGCCACCTTTTGTGGTCACCTAACGCCACAAGAAACCGTTTGATCTGATCCTGAAAAAGAATCACAAGCACAAGTAGCCCGATACCCATGAACTGGTCAAGGATGGTGCCGATGAGTTTCATTTCAAGAATCTGCGACGTCAGCACCCAAACGACGATGAATGACAAAACGCCGAAGAAAATGTTGATGGTGCCGCTCTCCTTCATTATCTTGTAAAGATAAAAGAGCAGTAACGCTACTATTGCGATGTCAAGAATGTCGCGCAGACCGATCTGAATCATAACCGTGAGAAATTTCCGTTAAGCATTTCAAAAAGTTTTACGGCCATCACACCTTCCTTCACATCGTGAGTACGGATGATTGACGCTCCTCTTTCAAGTGCGGCAAGGTGGAGAGCCGTGGTAGGAGCGAGGGCCTGATCAGGAGTGATGTCAAGCGGGCGGGTGACCATCGACTTACGCGACAGCCCTACAAGGACCGGTCGCTCAAGTTGCTCCGCCATAACCGGTAATGCCGAAAGGAGTGAATAGTTCTGTGAGAGGGTTTTGGCAAAACCGAAGCCGGGATCCACAATCACGTCAGCAACACCGGCAAGAGCCAGACGCCTGACGCGCTCGGCAAGCCAACGGGTCACATCAGCTACCACATTGTCATATTCACACATTGACTGCATAGTATTCGGGCAACCGCGGGAGTGCATCAGGATGTAAGGAACTTTGAGCCGCTCCACTGTGGCAAACATTTCACCATCAAGTTCGCCACCTGAAATGTCATTTATGATGTTTGCTCCGTAGACCTCCACAGCTTCGCGGGCAATTTCAGATCGGAAAGTGTCCACCGAAACAATAACTGAATCAGAAATTTTTCTGACAGCCTTGAGCGCGGGCATGAGGCGCTCACGCTCCATAGAGGCGTCAGCCGATTCGGATCCGGGACGAGTTGAGCAAGCACCGATGTCGATGAAATCGGCTCCGTCGGAGAGCATAGTCTCGACGGTGCGGGATAATTCGGATTCCGACTTAACCCGGCTTGCGGCATAAAACGAGTCAGGCGTGACATTGATTATTCCCATCACGACCGGCCGATTGAATTCGATCAGATTTCCTGAAATATTCAGTGAAAACAGTTCCGACATAATTTCATTGATTTGGATGCGAATTTAGTGAAATTTTCGATTATCTGCAAATTGAAAGTCAGATGTGGATGAGAAGCAGAGCATACCCTCATCGGTGGCAATGCGCATAACCGTATGGAGAAATAATTTTGAGCCGGCGATTTGTTAAATTCACAATTTTATGTTAATTTTGACGGAAAATGTTAACTGACTAAGTATCTATTTTGAAAATTTCACAACAATTAGCGATTATAATTGTTAACATAATAGGAAAGCATAATTTAACACGGTTTTGTTAAAATGTTTTCATGAATTATAAACAAAAAGTAAAATGAAAAAATCAACCATCTGGTTTCTGACTATCATCATGGCCCTGACCTTCTCAGGGTTGCTTTATGTACAGATTATGTACCTGAAGAGCATGATTCAGATGCGTGACGACCAGTTTTCGGAAGGGGTCAAGCGCAGCCTGTATGCCGTCGTGACACGTCTTGAACAGGATGAGACAAAATATTATCTCGACGAGGATGCGGCCAGAATCGAGAGCCGTTTTTATCCGCGTACCAATCCAGACGGAACGGTCAGCATCAACTCCAACTTTACCACCCCGGAAGGAATCAACTATGATCTGACGCTTCGCGGCGATATTAAGGACAAGACGGATAAATATACCTCTTACAGCGACTATCGTGACCTCATCCGCGGCCAGTATCTCTATCAGAAAGGTTTGCTCGACGAAGT
>CAZKNK010000099.1:0-6207 GCA_964554195.1 uncultured Staphylococcus sp. | reverse complement strand
AAAGCCCCGTCACCGGCGGAGCAATGGGCATGGCCGAACGTGTGAAAAACGAATATCCCGGCTACGACGTGCGTGTGTCTATCCTCGGCCACCTTCAGCGAGGCGGCTCCCCCACGGCCCACGACCGTATCCTCGCATCACGCATGGGTGCAGCGGCCATCGACGCTCTAATCGAGGACCAGCGCAACGTGATGATCGGCATCCGTAACGATGAGATCACCTACGTTCCCTTCTCAAAGGCGATCAAGAACGACAAGCCCATCAACCGCGAACTGCTCGAGACTCTGCGTCGCCTCTCGATCTGATGATTCAGCTGACCGACATTTCGAAATCCTACGCCGGTCTGAAAGTCCTTTCCGACGTCAGCCTCGCCATCAATGATGGCGAGGTGGTGTCGGTTGTCGGTCCAAGCGGTGCCGGAAAGACCACCCTGCTCCAGATCATCGGCACCCTGCTGAAACCCGACAGCGGTAAAATCAGCTATGACGACACTGACGTCACCTCGCTCCGCGAACCCCAGCTTGCCCGGTTCCGCAACACCCACATTGGCTTCGTGTTTCAGTTTCATCAGCTCCTCCCTGAATTCACAATTCTCGAAAACGTAGCCCTCCCGGCCATGATAGCCGGCATCCCTACAGCCGAAGCCACCCTCCGCGCCACAGCCCTACTCGAATCACTCCATCTGGCCGACCGGCTCACCCATCGCCCCTCTCAGCTCTCGGGAGGCGAATGTCAGCGGGCAGCCGTAGCGCGGGCGCTGATCAACAAACCATCGGCCATTCTCGCCGATGAACCATCGGGCAGTCTTGACTCCCGTAACCGCCGGCAGCTCCACGACCTATTTTTCAGTCTCCGCGAGCAAACCGGAACCACATTCATCATCGTTACTCACGACGAATCACTTGCGGCTGACTCTGACCGCATCATCCGTATGGCCGACGGCAAAATCATCTCATGAAACAGCTCTCTCTATTCATCCTCAAAATATTTGCCCTCCTGACAGCATTATCACCGTCGGGATGCGCCGGCTCCGATTCGGTCGACGGACCGGTCGACGTCACTACATGGGACATCGCCACATTCACAGGAAATTCAGCCGGACATGCCATATTCACCGTAAGCCCCGGCAACGATGCCCCTGAAGCAGTTCTCACCGCTCAACGGGCCGTAGAATCTGACAATATCAAGCCGGGCGACCGTGTATATATCGCTTATGTCCCTGCCGACAACCGCCCCTACACCACCGGCCCGATCACCCTTTCAGCCGTCACGCGCATCAATCAGGCCGACGTTGAAGCCGTAAACTTCAATCCTGACGGTGGATGGGACAATGATCCTGTCTATCTGCTCACCGTTTGGCGTACCGGCACTTACCTCAACATCTACTGCCGGCTCCCCTACTCCACAGAGCCACGCATCTTCACCGTCACCGCCGACCGCGCCACCGTCGGCACACCGCGCCCGCAGCTCTATCTTAATCACACACTGCCGGAGAACGTCAATAGTTTCAGCCGAGCCTACTACGCTTCATTTGACATCTCGGCCATCTGGAATCTACCCGCCACCGAAGCCGTTGACTTCCATATCAACAACTCCAACCTCCCCGTCACCACCTATACCTTCCCCCGCTGAAAATTCCCTCGGGATATATTTTCACAATTAGCATGGAATAGGATTCTGACAATATATAGAGTCTTTTCAATATTTGGTGGTGCAAAATCAAACATTTCACATCGGGTCCTAATCATTTTTGATCTTCTCGCACTTATCATGCTGTCATCTATCACCGTACGCGATGTTTTGATTGAGAATCATTTATGACACGTGGCGAATAACACCTACCAAATGTTTGCAATCCGATGAAAATTACATTATATTTGTAACCATACGACGAGCATATTCCTATATCTAACCCAACATCATTACCTTCATTCCGATGAAAAAACTCCTGAGTATTATTGTTACCGTATTATTTTGTAATGTTCTGATGTCGTATGATGTTATTCCTAACTTACAAATCAGGAATCTTTATGATCCGGATTCTCAAAGGAATATCTCATTAGACTCGTCAGAAAATAAACCTATAATATTATTTGTGCAAGGTCATAGGAGTCAAATTTGGTCTGCAATAGTTAAGGACGATGATAGATTTCATGCTATGAGCGGTAAAGGGAACCCTCACGGAAATTATACCATTACTGATCCGTCAGACTCAAATACGTTCGATACAGTTGGTCTATTCGCAAAATACAGACAACTGATTTTATGGGGATTCGATTCCTTGCCCTCAGAAGCACAAAGAATGAAGGTAATCAGAGGGGAATATAATCCCTTCTCTGCTTGGCTAAACGTAATTTCAACTGATTCATTACATAATTATCAACAAGTAACAAATGTGACATTCGCTGGTCCCGACAGTGTCGTTTTTAACGATAAGTTTAACGCTCTATGTGTCTTAATGTATTGGCTTGCTAAGCCATTTTTCAGGGCATATACTTCCGATTCTATCTATATAGTAACTTCTAATAAACAATAACTTGTTGTGTAACGCCTTAAAAACCTGCAACCCTCATTTTACCAATATTCATATAAAAGAAATCTCTTATCATAGCTTCTATTCTAACTGTAGTTTTACATGTTTGCAGTTTAAGATTGTCCTGTCAAGCCATTAAAGCCGAAACCACGCAACCATGAGACACTTATTACTATTTTTTCTCATAATACCTCTACTCCTATCATACTCCGCAGAATCAATAACTGCTGACAACAGCACTACTGACCGAGAACAAGAATGGATTCAATCCATCATAAATGACCACGAAAAAACAATAATGAATAAGGATTTTATATTCTATTGGACGGGGCATCATGGATTAGTTTGGTCTTTAATAGCATCAGATTCTTCAGGCATCTATTTATATAATGGCACAACACGCAAGAAACTTGAAAATTCCGATGAAGATTTGCCGGATTCTTTATCATTTATTAAGTCAAACATTAAGACAATCACATGGGGATTTGATTCCTTAGCAAATGCTTCACCACTGCTTTCACCATTAAATGACACGATATACAATCCTTTCTATTCTGAATTATACGTTATAAAGGATGGTAAAATAGCTTTAAATTATAATTTCAGGAAAGATTATTACTCCGGAGCTGACAGTACAGTATTTCGTCCCAACCTCAGCCGACTTGTATATTTAATGTTATGGTTAGCAGCTCCCGACTGCCGCCAATATATGTCAACACCGTGTGACACATTATTAAATAAGTAAACATCGACATGACACAAATAGTCAAAACGGTGATTTCAAATCGGGTTCTAATCATTTTGATCTTCTTGCCCTTATCATGCTGTCATCTATCACCGTACGGGATGTTTTGATTGAGAACAATATGAACACGGGACGAATCGTGCAGTGTAGTGCAGATTCGTCCCGGAATAATGTCCAGGCCGGGCTGTCGGCTTACAGGCAGAGCCTGATTTGGTTTTAAGCGGAATCAGATGTCCTCCTCGATTCCGAAATCGTCGGGGAGTTCGGAGTCAAAGTCATCATCAAAATCATCATCGGAAGCCGTTGCGACCGGTTTGGTAGGAGCAGCTGCGGCAGCAGGAGCAGCTCCACCCTTACGCGGCTTAGTGGCCTTCTCGTTAAGGGCCTCCATGATTTTCTGTTCTATTTCGTCGGCGAGTTCGGGGTTATCCTGAATCACTCGCTTGGCCGAGTCGCGGCCCTGTGCTATCTTGGTGCCGTTATAGCTGAACCATGAGCCTGACTTGCTGATTATGCCGAGGTTCACACCGAGGTCAATTATCTCGCCCGAGCGCGAAATACCTTCGCCAAACATGATGTCAAACTCAGCGCGCTTAAATGGAGGTGCAACCTTGTTTTTCACCACTTTCACCTTAGTTAGTTTGCCGAGAATCTCATCGCCGTCCTTGATGGCAGTGGAGGGACGGATGTCGATTCGCACTGATGCGTAGAACTTAAGCGCATTTCCGCCGGTGGTGGTTTCAGAGGGGCCAAACATCTGGCCGATCTTGTCGCGCAGCTGATTTATGAAGATACACGTGGTTCCGGTGCGCGAAATAGCGCCGGTGAGCTTACGCATTGCCTGTGACATGAGTCGGGCCTGGAGTCCCATATTGCGTTCGCCCATCTCGCCGTCAATTTCACTTTTCGGGGTGAGGGCGGCCACAGAGTCAACCACAAGGATGTCAATGGCCGATGAGCGGATCAGCTGCTCGGCAATCTCGAGAGCCTGCTCGCCGTTGTCGGGCTGCGCCATGAGGAGATTGTTGACGTCGACTCCGAGCTGCTCGGCATAGAAGCGGTCAAAGGCATGCTCGGCGTCAATTATAGCGGCAATTCCACCCGCCTTCTGCGCTTCGGCAATGGCATGGATGGCAAGGGTGGTCTTACCGGATGATTCCGGACCGATAATCTCGATTATTCGGCCTTTGGGATAACCTCCTACGCCGAGCGCGGCATTGAGTCCGATGGAACCGGTGGGTATAACCTCGACATTTTCCACTACCTCGTCGCCGAGCTTCATCACGGCGCCGCGGCCAAACGATTTTTCAATCTGCCCCAGTGCCTGCTGGAGAGCGTTGAGCTTCACCTTTGAGAGATCCTGCTCCTTGTCGGTGATCCGCTTTGAAGCGGTTGATTTTTTCTTTTCCATATTTCGATTTGTTTTTATTGTTCTAAGTTAAGTTGCTTTGTAGGATTATACTGCAAAGTTAACGCATTATGTGGGCCATTATTTGGCCCGAGAGTCACAAAACTTCTTAATTCTTAATAATCACATGTCATTTCAAGGACTTTGTGACCATTTACAAAGTTAATGATTTTATCCGAAATTCCATCCATTCAGGTAATAATTGTTTTTCAGTATGGATTACACCGCCGCCAGTTAATGTAACGCAAATTTTCGCCGCGCCATATATCACTGATTAATAACATTTTGGATAAACACCGGAATTTTATTTAAAAAATTCTTGCCACAGGGTGAACCATTACGTGTGCCGGACGTTTTACAAGTACATAGCAAGATTACTTTTTCCATTGCAAGAAATGTGATAATGATTGGTTTATTATCAAGCGAGAAGACGTTGTGAAACATCTTCTCGCTTGGTATATATACATATATGAACGTGAGTTTGAAAAAGCCGCCCCATTTCAGCGGGGAGAGAGCCGCACTCCGAGCTGATCTATGCCGTGAAGCGTGTCAAGACGCATGATATGTCGGACTGACACCGTGGTGCCGCTGTCAAGACTGACCGTCTTAGTCACAGGCACCTCAATCTGATAACTCCCGCCGAATCCCTTGCCAAGCCAACGGCCATAGCTGTCACACAGCGTCATGTTGACCGTGTCAATCATCTCTGCTCCACCGTGAAGCGGAGCCGACACCTCAAGCCAAAGATTGGAGTATGGATATGACGCATCATGACGCACGGCGAGATACAGTTCTCCATCGCCTTCCAAAGGCGCAAACTTGACCGGATCTGTGTAGGCCCAACCCTGATCCGGAAGATTGTGGAAAATGCTTTTCTCCCCGCCTCCGCACGATGTGACAAGCAGAAGCAGGGAGAAAAAAATCAGTTGGGCAACCCTCATTCGTCCCCCTCCTTTCGGGCCGGCTTTTCAGGATTCTCGTCCTGACGGGACTTGCGCTGCTTGTCAGACTGCCGGCGTTTTCCCTTTGACCGGGGTTGGTTAGGTTCACGTGGCGGCTGCTGACGGTCAGCTGCCGGACGGGGCTGTACGGCTGCCGTGGCGTCGCCGTTACCGTTTTTGTCATCGCGCTGCTTCGGGGCCTGTCGCTCCTCGGAGCGAGCCTGTGATTTCTTCTTTTTCTTTTTCTTCTTATCGAATCGGTTGATGTTGTCCTGACCGACAAGTTCCACAAACTCTGATTTCTTTGCGGGAGCCTCTTCGCCCTCGCGACGGAGTGTGAGCGGCTTCTCGCCACGCCGGTTCATCTCAATGATTTCAAACACGCGGCGGGCGTCGATAGTGACAAGGTTTGCCGCAACGTTCTTATCGGTCGAGTAGGTGATTTCCTTCTTGAAAATGTCAGTCTTGAAATGGAAGTATGTTGCATCAGCCGTCTCGAGCCGCACATCTTTGGGAGGCATGCGTCAGGAAAGGATGAACAAAAACAACTTTATCAAGCAGTTGCTCGTTGCCGGACTTT
>CAZKNK010000098.1:0-6969 GCA_964554195.1 uncultured Staphylococcus sp. | reverse complement strand
CGAGCCGATTGAACTGCCGGAGTACGGCGTGCCCGGTTCGGTGCAGACATATATATATTCAATCCGAGTTCTGAAGCCATGATGGCGCAGAGATTAGCCGTCTCGCGTGAGTGCTGAAGCAAATTCTGACCGTATGAAGAGCGATATTTCATCTTACCTACAAGGCGGATCAGGTCGGGATGCAGCCCGTGGATACCGAGGTCAATAGCGGTGCGCTTGCCGGTCTCCACGATTTCCTCCTCAATCTGCTTACGCACTTTGGCCACAACCTCCTCGATGCGGGCGGGATGAATACGTCCGTCGGCCACAAGCTGATGGAGTGCCAGTCGGGCAATCTCACGGCGAACCGGGTCAAAGCCTGAAAGGACTATGGCCTCGGGAGTGTCATCAACAATGATTTCAATACCGGTGGCAGCCTCGAGAGCGCGGATGTTTCGTCCCTCGCGGCCTATGATGCGGCCCTTGATCTCATCACTGTCAATATGAAATACGGTGACAGAGTTTTCGATGGCGGTTTCAGTGGCAAGACGCTGGATTGACTGAACCACAATACGCTTGGCCTCCTTGTTGGCCGTCAGCTTGGCCTCGTCCATGATGTCATTGATATATGACGCGGCCTGAGTCTTGGCCTCATCCTTGAGCGACTCCACAAGTTTCTCCTTTGCTTCCTCGCTCGACAGGCCTGAGATATGCTCCAGCGCTTCGCGGGCCTGACGACGCAGACGCTCGGCCTCCTGAGCGCGCTGCTCAACCTGAGCCTGCATATTGTCCACCTGCTGACGGGCGGCATCTATCTCGTTTCGGGCGCGGGCGTTTTCGCTTTGCTGCTGATTGAGCTGCTGCTGACGCTGCTTGATTTTGTTTTCTTCATTCTGCACACGCTGCAAGCGCTGATTGGCCTGGCGCTCGGCTTCCGACTGGATGCGCAGACCCTCCTCTTTTGCTTCGAGAATTTTATCCTTCATGATGACCTCGGCCTCACGGTTGGCCTCGTCGATAATCGAACGTGCTTTTGAACTTGCCGTGGAGCGCTGTATCGCCAGAAGGACAACGCAACCGATCGCCGCGCCTACCACTGCCACTAAAATATAGATTAATATTGCCATTATGGTTTGGTAATTGATTTATTAATGATTTGACTTAAGTTACTTTACACACAAAAAAATTCGCACCGCGAAGCTTCCCTTGACAGCGTGAGGCAATCCTGCAAGCGGCGGTTGTCACGGCAAAGCCGGCAATTCCCGCTTCAGAACCTCCCGCAATCGGGTCGGCCTACGTGCGAAACAATCGTCACATATAAAATTTAAGCTCTAACCGGCTTCAGGCATGAACGGTCAGTTCTCCGGACCGGCGTCAAGCAAAAACTGATTGAGTGAGGCTTCAAGGTCATCGGCCACACTGTTTATTTCGTCAATCTGCGCTTCGGCTGTGTAAAACATCTGGGCGAAACGATAGGCAACCATTCCGAGTATCTGACTCGAAGTGTTGTCAGTGAAGCGCTCGCTCCATCGCTGCCACAGAAGATTCACATTCTTCTGCGCTTTCCTGACGATTTCCTCCTCTTCGGGAGCAATCACTATCCGAAACGGAGGCAAGTCCGCGATCCGGATCGTTATATTAAGTTTATCCTTCATTGCATCAGTGGCTTAAGAAGGTAATGCACTTGTCGATTTCTCGCACTAATCCGGAAAGAAACGCCCGTGTCGACTCCACGTCACGGTGATCGGGAGTCAGTACGCCGGCAACTTTCACCGACTCAAGCTCGCGGGCAAGACGGGCATTGAGATTCTGCTGCCTGCCGAGTTCCGCCTCAAGCTCGGCCACACGGTCCTCCGCTTTCTGTCGCAGTTCACGCTCCTTTTCGAAGCGGCTGAACATCAGGCGGACCTTTACCTTTATCCGGTCTACGCGGGCTTTAAGGGTTTCCTCGTTCATTTCCTTCCAAATTTCTACAAAGGTAGCCAATTTTTTAATATTTATAGGTTATGCACACCCTAAATCCGCTTTTATTAAACACTTTTTAACCAAATATTTATTGTAGCGTAACTTTTAAGCAACACCGGGCTGCCGAGGGCATACTTAAAATATACGTCACCTGACTTCACTACTCAAACACTTTACATCCAGAGAAAATTTAATTTTTTTTAAAAACACGGGATAAATGAGGGGATTTCGACATTTATTGCTATTTTTGAGAAAATATTCACAACAATCGGCGGCTCCGATTCATAGAGAGCCGTGCCAAACCCTAATTCAAACTCATTATGGCAAAAGTTTTAGGTGCTGTAGAAGTTGACCGCGAACGCTGCAAAGGCTGCGACCTCTGCGTGGTAGCATGTCCGTGTGGTGTTCTCGCACTTCAGGCCAGAGAAGTCAACAACCGGGGCTACAATTTCGCGTATGATGCCGAACCCGAAAAATGTATCGGATGCGGCGCATGTGCCACTGTATGCCCCGACGGCTGTATCACCGTCTACCGTGTGGTGGAAAAATAAAATTTAAACAAACTAAACGTAACCCTAAAAAACCTTATCAATGGAAGAAGAAATCCGATTGATGAAAGGCAACGAAGCCGTGGCCCATGCAGCGATCCGCTATGGAGTCGACGGATATTTCGGCTATCCCATCACTCCGCAGAGTGAGATTCTCGAAACTCTCGAAGAGCTTATGCCCTGGGAAACAACCGGCATGGTAGTGCTTCAGGCCGAGAGTGAGGTTGCCGCCATCAATATGGTCTACGGTGGAGCCTCGACCGGCAAAGCCGTCATGACCTCATCATCGTCGCCCGGCATTAGCCTCAAGATGGAGGGCATTTCATATATCGCAGCAGGTCAGCTGCCCGCTCTCATTATCAACTGTATGCGCGGAGGTCCCGGCCTCGGCACCATCCAGCCCTCTCAGTCAGACTATTTTCAGGCCACAAAGGGTGGCGGACATGGTGACTATCGCCTGATTGTCCTCTCACCGGCCACCGTTCAGGAGATGGCTGACTTTGTAGGACTCGGTTTCGATCTGGCCTTCAAATATCTCACCCCGGTCATGATGCTGGCCGACGGAGTTGTGGGTCAGATGATGGAGAAGGTGATTCTGCCGCCGTTCCGCAAGCGTCGCACCGACGAGGAGATAGCCCGTCAGTGTCCCTGGGCTGTCACCGGACGTCCCGCCTCTCGCAAACCCAATGTGCTGACCACACTCGAACTTGACCCGGCACTCATGGAGAAACACAATGAGAAGCTTCAGGCCAAATACCGAATGATCGAAGAAAACGAAGTACGCTATCAGGAATATTTCACTGATGACTGCGAGTATCTCTTCATTGCCTTCGGTTCAGTGGCCCGAATAGCACTCAAGGCCATCGAAGAACTCCGCAAGGAGGGCATCAAAGTGGGCCTTCTGCGCCCCATCACACTCTGGCCATTCCCCACCGACGCCATCAAGCGTCTGGCCAACAAGGTCAAAGGTATCATCGTGGCTGAACTCAATGCAGGCCAGATGATTGAGGACGTCCGCCTGGCCGCACTCGGTGCCACACGCATCTACCACTTTGGTCGCACCGGCGGAATCGTGCCTGATCCGCAGGAATTTATCGACTCGTTTTACAATCATTTTTCCGACGAGCTATGACAAGAGAAGAAATCAAGAAAGCCGAAAACATAGTCGCAAAGCGCCCTTCGCTGCTTAACGATAACACGATGCACTACTGCCCCGGCTGCTCCCACGGCGTGGTGCATAAACTCGTGGCTGAGGTCATCGAAGAGATGGGAGCCGAAAACATTGCCATCGGCATCGCTCCGGTCGGATGCGCGGTCATGGCCTATAATTACATAGACATCGACTGGATTGAAGCTGCCCACGGTCGCGCGCCGGCTGTGGCCACAGCTGTCAACCGACTCAATCCCGGACGATTAGTGTTCACCTATCAGGGCGACGGCGACTTTGCCGCTATCGGAACCGCCGAGTCAATCCATGCCGCAAACCGAGGCGAAAACATCGCCATCATCTTCATCAACAATGCCATTTACGGCATGACAGGCGGCCAGATGGCACCCACCACACTCGAGGGCATGAAAACAGCCACCACCCCCTATGGCCGTCGCGCCGACCTCAACGGCTATCCCATCAAAATATCCGACATTCTGGCAATGCTCGACGGCACCTGCTATGTGACCCGTCAGGCGGTTCACACCGCTGCTGCCGTCAAGAGTGCAAAGAAGGCAATCCGCAAGGCATTTGAAAACGCGCTTGCCGGAAAAGGCACTTCAGTGGTTGAGATCGTGGCCACATGCTGCTCCGGATGGAAAATGACGCCTGCGCAAGCCAACGAATGGATGGCCAAACACATGACCGAAAAATATCCTTTAGGCGACCTTAAAAACGTGTAAGAATGAAAGAAGAAATCATCATAGCCGGATTCGGCGGACAGGGTGTGCTGTCGATGGGCAAAATTCTGGCCTATGCCGGTCTGATGCAGGACCTCGAGGTGACATGGATGCCATCCTACGGTCCCGAACAGCGCGGCGGTACGGCCAACGTGACCGTAATCCTGAGCGACGAATCCATAAGCTCACCGGTGTTAAATAAATTTGACACAGCCGTGATTCTCAATCAGCAGAGTCTCGATAAGTTTGAAAGCCGCGTCAAGCCGGGCGGAACATTGATCTATGACCCCTACAGCATCCACCATGCACCCACACGCACCGACATCAACATTGTCCCCGTCGCCGCAATGGACGCGACTCTCGAGATGGAAAGCACCAAAGCATATAACATGGTGCTTCTCGGCGCACTGCTCAAGACCCGCGGACTCGTGGAGGTGGAAGCCGTCATGAAAGGTCTTAAAAAGACCCTACCTGAACGCCACCATCATCTCCTGCCAATGAACCGCAACGCCATCCTCAAGGGAATGGAACTCGTTTAACCCAACCGAACATCAGAATCACTCTATAAATCATGTCAAATCCTTCACTTGACAGGCTTGCCGCGCTACGCCGCGAAATGGAAACCGCAGGCGTGGAAGCCGTCATTATCCCTCGCACGGATTATCATCTGAGCGAATATATATCATCTCACTGGCAGGCCGTGCGCTATCTGAGCGGTTTCACCGGCTCGGCCGCCACTCTTGTGGTCACCCGTACGGCAGCCCTGCTCTGGACCGACTCGCGCTATTTCCTTCAGGCTGAAACCCAGCTTCAAGGCAGTGGAATCGAGCTTATGAAAGAGGGCTTGATCGATACACCTTCCGTCACGGAATATCTCATCCGTAATCTTCAGAAAGGCGACACGGTTGGCATTGACGGATGCCTGATGAGCATCGATGCCACTGACGAGCTGCGCCATGCGCTCAATGCTGCCGGACTCCGTCTCGACACATCATTCACACCGCTCGACGCAGTGTGGCCCGACCGTCCCGCTCTACCAGCTGACAAGGTTTTCATTCACGATGTCCGTTTTGCCGGAGCCGAAGCCGCCGACAAGATGAAAGCCGTGCTTGCCGAAGTAGCCAAACAGGGAGCCGAAGCCGCCGTTATATCGGCGCTCGACGAGATAGCATGGATACTCAACATCCGCTCATCCGATGTGGAGTGCAATCCGGTTGCCACCTCGTTTCTCTACCTTGCTCCAAAAGGTTCGGTGCTGTTCATAGATGGCCGCAAGCTCACCCCTGAAGTCACCGCCACCCTCACCGGTTGCGGTATTGAGGTCAAGCCATACGATACGCTGCATGACTTTGTCGCCACACTGCCGACCGACGCCCGTGTGCTTGTCAGCACAAGCCAGTCATCAGGCGCGTTAGGCGAATGGCTCGGCAGCCGCGCCGTCCGAGGCAAATCACCAGTTGCCATGCTCAAAGCCATCAAGAACGATGTTCAGGTCAAGGGAATACATAATGCTATGGTGCGCGATGGCGTCGCTATGGTGCGCTCGCTCATGGAGATTGAAAAACTCGTGGCTGACGGAGCGAAATTCACCGAAACCGATGTGGCCGACATTCTTCTGCGCAACCGCAAGAAGGGTGAATACTTCTTTGACCTCAGTTTCGACACCATTGCCGGCTACGGACCTAACGGCGCGATTGTCCACTACTCGCCCCGCAAGGAAACTGCCGCCGTGGTGCGACCCGGCAGTCTGCTTCTCATTGATTCAGGCGCCAACTATCTCGACGGAACCACTGACCTGACCCGCACGATAGCAATCGGCACTCCCACCGACGACATGATTCATGACTTCACCCTCGTCATGAAAGGCCACATTGCTCTGGCCACCGCCGTGTTCCCCGAAGGCACACGCGGCGCCCAACTCGACGCATTCGCCCGAATGCCGCTATGGAAGGAAGGAAAGAGCTATCTCCACGGCACCGGCCACGGTGTAGGATTTTTCCTCAATGTCCATGAAGGGCCGCAGAGCATCCGCCTCAACGACACCATGGCCCCCCTCACCCCCGGAATGCTTACCTCCAATGAGCCGGGCCTCTATCTGGCCGGACGCTACGGAATCCGATGCGAGAACCTCATTCTGACCGTCCCCGACATGGACACCGAATTCGGCCGTTTCTTCCGGTTCGAAACCGTCACGCTCTGCCCGTTTGACCGCAAGCTCTTTGACATTGAAGAAATGACCGAGGAGGAAATTGACTGGGTTGACTCATACCACGCCATGGTCTATGACCGTCTAAGCCCCATGCTCTCTGACGAGGAGAAGGCTTGGCTTGCCGAAGCCACTAAATCACTTTTAATCCTTGAATTCTGAAAGATATGGCACTCATAATTCCCGTGCGCGGATTCACTCCTGAAATCGGCGAAGGAACTTTCCTTGCTCCCAACGCCACCATAATCGGTGATACAGTGATGGGCCGCGACTGCTCCGTGTGGTTCAACACCGTGATCCGTGGCGACGTAAATTCCATCCGCATCGGTGACCGCGTCAACATCCAGGACGGCTCCGTGCTCCACACCCTCTATCAGAAATCCA
>CAZKNK010000097.1:0-7301 GCA_964554195.1 uncultured Staphylococcus sp. | reverse complement strand
AGGTAGAGCGGATAGGCTCGTCGCCGAAGCGGAGGTGAGAGCAGGTGAAACCGCCCGACTTCTTGGAGTCATAGGCAAAGTAAGCCTGGCAGTATTTGTTGGTGTTATCACCGATAATCTTTACAGAGTTCTTGTTGGCACCAACCGTACCGTCAGCACCGAGACCATAGAACTTGGCTTCGAAAGTGCTTTCGCCACCGAGAGCGATTTCCTCCTTCATGGGGAGTGAAGTGAAGGTGACATCGTCAACGATACCTACAGTGAAGTGATCCTTCGGGGTGGGAAGTGCGAGGTTCTCGAACACGGCGAGAATCTGAGCGGGAGTGGTGTCCTTGGAAGCAAGACCGTAGCGGCCGCCTACGATAACGGGAGCATCGGCCTGACCGTAGAAGCAGTCCTTGACGTCGAGATAGAGGGGTTCGCCGTTGGCACCGGGTTCTTTGGTGCGGTCAAGCACAGCGATGCGCTTTGCAGTCTTGGGAACAGCTGCGAGGAAGTGCTTGGCAGAGAAGGGACGATAGAGGTGAACAGAAACGAGACCAACCTTCTCGCCTTTTGCGCGAAGGTAGTCAATGGCTTCCTGAGCGGCCTGGGTCACAGAACCCATAGCGATGATTACGCGCTCAGCTTCGGGGTCACCATAATAGTTGAAGAGGCCGTATTCACGACCGGTTATGCGGGTGATTTCCTTCATGTATTCCTCTACGATTTCGGGAACGCGCTCGTAGTAGGGATTGCATGATTCACGGTGCTGGAAGAAAACGTCGCCGTTTTCAGCCATACCGCGGGCCACCGGTTTTTCGGGGTTGAGGGCGCGGGCGCGGAATTCAGCGAGGGCTTCACGGTCAATGAGCGGAGCGAGATCGTCCTGATCCATAGCTTCGATCTTCTGAATCTCGTGAGATGTACGGAAACCGTCGAAGAAGTTGACGAAAGGCACACGCGACTTGATGGTAGCAAGGTGAGCTACACCTGCGAGGTCCATAACTTCCTGCACACTGCCTTCGGCAAGCATGGCGAAGCCGGTCTGACGAACCGACATCACATCCTGATGATCACCGAAAATGGACAGAGCGTGGCTTGCGAGCGTACGGGCCGAAACGTGGAACACGCTAGGGAGAAGCTCGCCGGCAATCTTATACATGTTGGGGATCATCAGCAGGAGACCCTGCGAAGCGGTGTAGGTGGTGGTCAGCGCACCGGCCTGAAGAGAACCGTGAACGGCACCGGCAGCACCGCCTTCAGACTGCATCTCCTGAACGAGAACAGTTTCGCCGAAGATGTTTTTGCGTCCTGCGGCAGCCCACTCGTCAACGTATTCAGCCATAGTCGACGACGGAGTGATGGGATAGATCGCAGCAACTTCCGAGAACATGTATGAAACATGTGCGGCAGCCTGGTTACCATCACAGGTCAAGAATTTTTTTTCTTTGCTCATAATTGGTTAATGTAATCTATATTGGTTTAGATATGTTTCCGGTATCAGTGGTTTGATGAATATACTCGGTGCGAAATTACTAATTTTTTTGACGAATCGCAAAAAAATCTTTACTAATTCGCGGGAAATATATCTTTTCATCGTTCATCCGTGGCATAAACAGGTTGCGGGTTACAAAAATATTCTTACCTTTGCAAGCGATTCTCAATCCAACAGGTATAATATTTTCAATTTCCAAATCATTTTTTTCAATGAACAGACTTTTACTTGTCGCAGCCGGGCTGTCAATGACAGTGGCGGCTATGGGTCAGAACCTCGTAAACGGTCAGAACCTTATCAATCAGCGCCAGGCAACAGCAACAGCAGCAGCAGTCAAGGCCGAGAAAATCGCCGGAACAAAGGCGATGAAACTCATGGACGCCGAAGGTCGCGCCATGAAAAAAACGGCTGCCGGTCTGACAATGTCGAGCCGGATAAATCCGCTGAAGGTAAAAAAGACTCCCGTCATGCGTGAGGAGGGGCTCCCCTCAACCGACATCCTCTTTGAGAGCTTCGAGGGCTGGGACGGCGTGACCGAAACATGGGTTCCTGACGGATGGACCGTTGAATCGTTCGGCGATCCGGCCAACGAATATTACCAGAGATGGTATCCGAGCGCCGTAGGCATGTTTACGCCCGAACCCTCCGACGGAAAATACTATTACGGCGTGGTATATTCGGAAGCCAGTCAGGATGAATGGCTGATTTCGCCCGAAGTCACAATGACGGAGGAGATGAGCCTTTCGTTTGACATGAACGTGGATCCGCTTTGGTTTTACAGCCTGGACAACTTTGATTTCGAAACCTACGAATTCATCGGCGAACCGGAAGTGATTTTTGACGTTAAGGTCAATATCCGCGAAACAGGCGGCGAATGGACCACTCTGCTCGACTTCGCTGAGATGTTCAAGGATATGTCAGGGATGGAGATGCTTTATTATAACGAAAACATGAAACTCCTGCCCTACACGGTCAATCTGTCGGCCTACACAGGCAAGACATTCCAGATTGCATTCCAGTATGTCGGAGCTGACGGCCAGACTTATTACGTTGACAATATCCGCATCGGTTATCCCAAACTCGACCCGCCGGTTTATCTGATGCCTTACTGCACTCAGTATTGGGGCTTCACCCGCGATTTTGAGGGACTCAACATGGGTGTGGCCGCACTGCCGGTGTTCACCGATCTGACATGGTCGTCATACGATTACTTCGTTGATGCCGACGGAGCCACCTACACATGGGAGTATAACGATCCCACCGACACCGACAACTGGCTCACCGCCGACGGCGACGAACTCACCACATCCTACGGCACCGACTACACAAGCGAGTTCACCACAAAAACCAACCTCTATTATCTTCCCAAGCTCACACTGTCGGCCAACAATGCCACTCCGTCCACATATCAGAACCCTGCCGCATTCATGCAGATGGGTGGCCGCCCCGTGTTCACCGCCAATAGCGCGAGCGGTCCGAAGGAACTTGAAATGGGACTCGTGCCGTTTGACCGCACAGTTGAAGGCATCGGCTACTACACCTATACCCCCGACTTCGGTGAAGCCGCAATTCCTATCTTCGGCTACAATGACAAGGTTGACGGATTCTGGACCGACTACACATTCGGCGGAGAGAACGAAGAAGGCGAGGGCGTGAAGCTCACCAAAATCATGAACTTCATCTACTCCTCGGAGTCAGCTATGGTGGTCACTGCCACCGACCTCTTTGCCTTTGCCAACGGAATCGGTGACGAAGTGGAATTCACCTGCGGAATCTATCCTCTCAACGATGATTACATGCCCGAATTTGATCATCCCCTCGGCACAGCCACAGTAAAGGGTAAAGATATTAATGTGTTAACCCCCGGTGATCAGTCGCCTGACCTGGTTTGCCTGACATTTGACTTCGGTAAGGCTCTTGTTCTCGATGACACATACATGGCCTACGTTGTTGCCATAAGCGGTTTCAACAATCCCGACGTCACCTATTTCTGCCCCCTCCAGTCAATCACTCCCGCTGATGCCGCCATGGCTCTCGGATGGGTTGAAAAGGAAATCACCTTCAACGGCTCAACCCGTTCATCCTACTCGCCCATGAGCGACGAGAACGGCGATCCGCTCTACACCTCTTTCGCCATCAATCTCGAAGCATATCTGCCCTGGTTGCACACTGACACTGACCGACTCGAAATCAGCAACAACGGCACCATAACCGGCATGGACAGCTATTATGCCGCCGAAGATCTGACTGTCACAGCTCCCGAGTGGGCCGAAGTGACAATGACAGGCCGCTACGGATCTACCGAACTCACCGTGAAAGCTGAATTCACTGAAACCGCCCGCAGCGGTGAAATCGTGGTCGAGGCTCCCGGCGTCAAGAAGGTGTTTGCCCTCACTCAGGCAGCCGGAACAGGCAGCAGCATCGAAAGCATCATTGCCGACGGCGGCACAAAAGTGGAAGCCGTCTATGACCTTTCGGGCCGTCAGGTGAGCGCCGACGCTCTGTCATCAGGCGTATATCTTGTCAAACTATCATCAGGCAAGGTCAGCAAAGTTGCTGTAAAATGATTGTTTAACTGAACTCCTCCCACCATAGGGAGATGCAAGGTCCGGTCTGCGTTTAAATCAGACCGGACCTTTTTCATCCTTCAGCATCAGATAGCCGTGAATAGGGCGCGATGAAGCCGGGTGTCGGTTGAAACGAGTGCATTGATTGTGAGCGTGACATAACGGAACGGATGGGCATAGACGCGGCTCTCGAGCGGGCGATCGAGTGAGCCGAGAAGTCGGAACTCAACAAGCCGGTAGGCCAGCTGACTATGCACTCCGTTATCGGCTGTAAGTGTCACAGTCCCGTCGACCGATTCGCCAAACATCCTGACACAAAATCCGTTGACACTGCTCCGTCGGGCGAGTGATGCACGAAACACCATTGTAATCCGCTTTTTGCCGGCAAGCTCATCGGAAGCATCGCTGACATAGCCGTCGGCTGAAAGGACATAGAGCCGACCTGAATCGGAGAGCAATCCGACGGGACTGACATCGTCGCGGATATAGAAGTCGTCGGTTGTGGTATTGGCCACAATCGTTCCTTCGGTATGGCCGGCACACCACAACTCCTTCTGTGACACGTTCCATCCCAACATGTTGCAGCGGCAGTCAGTCATAACGGTCTTGACACTGTTTCCCTTCACCGTGACCAGATCATTTCCGGCCACCGCCGCGACAGCCCCCTCTATCATGCAGACCGCCCCAGCCGAGAAAACGGGGCGAGCGTCAATCATCGTGGCTACGAGCGTTGACAAGCCGGACCCCGCGGCCAGAGAGCAGATGCCGCGTGTGGTAAACGCATAAAACCGCCTTCGGGCGAAATCAAGTGATGAGTTGCCACGCGGTGCCGGTGTGACAGCACTCACCTCACCCTGACCACAACGGCTGAGCGACTGCAACACAAGTGGAGCGCCTGACCCGGCGGCAGCCACACAGTCAGGATAATCCGTAATCACAGTGTCGGAAGCCGGAACTATGTGCATCGGAAGCATCACCGCTGCCTCCATCGGTCGGCAGTCTGCCGTCAGAGCATAGGCCATCCGGCCATCGCGCGTGGGACGGAGCGCAATAGTGAATGACTTGCGCCCCACCATCACGGAGAGCTGACGTGCGCGCGGGTGCGGATAGGTCAGTAAGGGTGAAAATGCCGACGGCACCTGCCCCGAAAGGGTATCGGAGACAACGAGCTGACTGCCGTCATCAAGCGTAACGACAGCCGTGACCGGTGTGGTTCCCGCAGTCTCGCTGCTGAACGCAGTGGCATATTCCGAAGCATGATAGCCGTCAAAGAGCCGCGACGCAAGGTTGCCCCATATCACCGTGTCACCGCTCACGCATCCGCATCCGGCACTGAATGAGTGAGGATAGTTCATCGACAGCAAGACAAGATCATCACCCGCGCATCGTTCATCCGGAGATGAAACAGTGGCGATAAGACGCGACACCTGTGTGCGGGCATCGGCTGTCAGGGCTGCATATATGCCGGTGGTGCGGGGAGGAAGCTCACCGCCCGACACTCCGGTCGTAAAAGCCGTGATCATCACCGAGTCAAGGTGCGAAAGCAGTCCCTCGACCCTGCGGCGGAACTCCGTGCCGTCGGCTGCGACCTGACCCTCTGTAAGGGGGATTCCGGGCGCACTGACGCGGAGTGTGATTGATGTGGGGTCTGATGCAGCATTAAATTCCACTTCCGATTCTCCCGAAAAGTCTGCGGCGTGAATCTGCGGCGACACTTCGACCTGAACCGATGTGACCTTTCCTGCCCACGCCGAAGCGAGTCCGGCAGGAAATTCCACACCTATGCTGAACGGGACAGCCCGAAGCAAAGACTCACCGGCTGACGACAGTCCGTCGCCCGACAGAGGTATTTCGACCGTCTGACACTGCACTCCACCTTCGGGAGCAAGAATGACCGGCGGCGAAACATAGACCGCACACCCCGATGAGTCGCAGGCCTTGACGCGCACCATCACGGGCTGAACAAAGCGGTGACGCGATGCGGCCTGACTCACCACTGACCGATACGCCTCCGTGAAATCAGACTTGACAGTAGCAGCGTCAGCCGGATGGAGCGACGTGGAACGCGATGTGTAGCTACCCTTCAGCTGACGGGCCGGCAAAAGCGACGTAATCAGCCCGTCGTCGACCCGAAACACCCGCGGCGTCACGGAACGTGACACTCGCTTGACTGGCGCCATGTCGGTGGCCGATTCGTCGCAACGCAGCAGTTCGGGCTGATGACCGGTGCGTCCGAAAGTGATCATGACACCGTCACCGACATTAAACGCCCCGGATGGAACGGCATCAAACTCGGCCACTACAACCGGGGCGTTTCCCGCGCCGCCCATAGCTGTAGCGTAAACTGTTGTGTCTGTCGAACTTATCATCACGTCGCCCGCCGCACCGCGGGCCACTGCAAGCAACTTCTCGCCCGCCCTTCCGACACGGGCAAGATTTCCGACCGGAGCAAGGAGTCCGTCATCAGCATCTACCCTGACATTCCGGCGCATCCGCTCCGGCCTACTGAGATTAAATTCAAAGATGGTGTGTTTTTTCATTAATGGATTAAGTGAATGAATGTAACGATGATAATGATGGATGGTCCGGCAAAATTACATTCAATCCATCTCCGGACCATGCGATAACACCTGCGGATGGATAATTGAGTCTACATATAATAAACGAGTCTACTAATAAACGAGTCTACATATAATAAATATGTTTCGACACAGACTGCCTTTTCTCATAGGCGAGAGAGAATCAGCGGAAACCTTTTCATCGCAAATAACTAAATAGGCAGAAGTTGATAGATTAGTTAAAAATTCTTAATAAAGCCATCGTGCGATTCTGAAAGAGGTTGAAAATTACTAACTTTGCAGTCCGATTATGTCCAATTAATAAACCCGGTGCGGGTGCCGCAAGGCTTTTGGCCGAGCCGACCGACAGCCAAACCAACCAGTAACTATCTATTAATTAACATTAAAACGTGGATACTTTAAGCTACAAAACCCTTACTCCCAACGCCGAGAGCGTTGACCACAAGTGGGTTGTCATCGACGCCACTGACCAGGTGCTTGGTCGCCTCTGCGCCACCATCGCGCTGATTCTCCGTGGCAAGAACAAACCTTGCTATTCGCCCAACGTAGAGTGTGGCGACAATGTAATCGTCATCAATGCCGACAAAGTCCGCATGACCGGCAAGAAAATGACTGACCGCGAATATCTCCGCTACACCGGCTATCCCGGCGGACAGCGTGTATCGACTCCCGAGATCC
>CAZKNK010000096.1:0-7499 GCA_964554195.1 uncultured Staphylococcus sp. | reverse complement strand
CCATATTGGCATGAATCTTGAACACAAATCCTGAAAAAGTTTCCTCCTCAGGCTTGATTTCACGCTCCTCGGCCATCACAGGACGAGGTGATGGGGCTATCTGGACAAAACAGTCAAGAAGTTCCTTGACACCGAAAGTGTTGAGCGCTGACCCGAAGAAAACGGGAGCCACCTCACCTGACAGATAGTCGTCCACGGAAAATTCCGGATAGACACCCTCAATCAGTTCAAGGTCATCACGCAGCTTTGCGGCATCTGTCTCACCGACGCTCTCGTCAATGCGCGGGTCATTGATGTTATCAATCTCAACTCGCTCCGACACCTTTTGCTTATTGGGAGTGAACAGATCGAGCGAATGTTCAAAAATATTATAGACACCCTTGAATTTTGCACCGATATTTATTGGCCATGACAGAGGACGTACCTTGATTTTAAGTTCCTGCTCAAGTTCATCGAGAATTTCAAACGGGTCACGTCCCTCACGGTCAAGTTTGTTGACGAAAATAATTACAGGAGTGCGCCGCATGCGGCAAACCTCCATCAGCTTTCTGGTCTGCTGCTCCACACCTTTGGCCACATCTACAACAATGATGACACTGTCAACCGCCGTCAGAGTGCGGTAGGTATCTTCAGCAAAATCCTGGTGGCCGGGAGTGTCAAGAATGTTGATTTTATAATCACCGTAGTTAAATCCCATCACGGAAGTAGCTACGGAGATTCCGCGCTGTTTCTCGATCTCCATCCAGTCAGATGTTGCCGTTTTCTTGATTTTATTCGATTTAACAGCTCCGGCAATATGGATAGCTCCTCCGAAAAGAAGCAGCTTTTCTGTCAGTGTGGTTTTACCGGCGTCAGGATGTGATATGATGGCAAATGTTCGCCTGCGGTTTATTTCTTCAGTCAGACTCATGATTAGCTTTTAAAAATTCCGACTGCAAAGTTAGCTATTTTAATCCAAACAAGCAAAGAAACAGCACCCATGCAAACCGCCCGAACCGTAGATGCCAGTCAAAAATCATTTTCATTCGTCGGGGATGTCCCGAAGCCGACAAAACGGCTTTTAGCAGTCGCTGTGAATCTGCTTTATTGCACTCACGAGCATAGTCGGCAGCGAGAATGACGGCTTTGGCATCAATATATGCCACCAGATCGTTTCGCCCGATTTTTTCAGCAAAACATCTCATTTTTCTCAACGGAAGTTCCCATTTTTCAGGTGAGTCTGAAAATCCGGTGCCGGTTATGGATTCAGCGGATGAAATCACATCAACAGTCGGAGAGCCGCTGAGGGCGATGATGGTCGGTTTGAGTGAGAGCATCCTCATACCGAATTCTATATCATCCCATCCGTAAATCTCCGGGTCCCATCCGCCTGACCGGTTCACAAGTGAGCGCCTGACGGCATATCTCTGCGGTGCCATCATTCCGGAGAAAATATTGACGAATTCGGGCATGGTCCGGCTGAAGATTCCCCGCCTGACACCTCCTTCAAGTGTATGGATTTTCACGTTACGTCCAACAATATCAGCCCGTGGATTTTGCTTTAACGCTTCACTGAAATCCCTGACGTGGTTGGGTAGCATAATGTCATCGGAGTCAAAAAACATTACATACTCCGCATCTGACTCCTCAAATCCGCATTTTCGGGCAGCCGCAGCACCGGGTGTTGATTCCCGAAGCACTTTCACACACCATCCCTTTTCGGCCATTTCATCGGCCCACTGCTGGAGAACATCGTAAGTTTTATCAGTGGAATTATTGTCAACAAGAATGACCGATGCCGGAACTACTGACTGAGCGGCTACACTTTCGAGGGTCCGCCCTACTATTCCGGCGCGATTATACACAGGGATGATTATGTCTATATCAGCTTTTTCCATACATTCGCAAAGTTATATATAATCCGTCTAAAATCAAAACAGCATTGACAATGTAAAAAAATTGTCGGAACGAGGTTGGAAAGTCCGCCGAGAATCGTTAACTTTGCATGAAATTCTAAACACGAATATCAATCAAAAATCACATATAACAATAATGGAAGTTACAGGAAAAATTATTATTGCTCTCCCCGAAGTTTCAGGAACTTCACGAGCCGGCAATGCCTGGCGCAAACGCGAATATGTTCTTGAAACTCAGGAGACATATCCTAAAAAAGTATATTTCAGCTTTTTCGGTGACCGTGCCGATCAGTATCCCCTCGCTGTAGGTGATGAAATCACATTAAGCTTCGATATAGACTCACGCGAATATAACGGTCGGTGGTATGTGGAGATTCGTCCGTGGAAGGCTGAAAAGAAAGGTGCATCACAGGCTCCCGCTCAGAACTTCGGTCCGGCGCCTCAAATGCCCGGCGGATATGCTCAGCCTCAGGCAGGTGCGCCTGTTCCTCCTCCTGTTCCCGACCTCACTCCCAGCCCCAACGACGATCTGCCTTTCTGACAGAATATCATTAATTATATCAATAATTGCTACAAAAAACGCTTTCCCGACGATTCAGGAAAGCGTTTTTTGTGGCTTAAGATTTTAAAGATACATCAGTCTTGTCTGAAGATTCTTGAAATAGATGCGACCCACAAGGATTTCCGCATCCTGAAACGGAGCAAAAAGATTCACTTTTGACTTGCTTATGAGCATAACATAATCAAGATTGACAATAAATGACTGATGAGTCTGAATCAACTTCGGCGAATAATTCAGAATATCTATGGCTGAAGTGGTTTTCTTGAGTGTAACTATTGTGTTGTCGCGGGTGACAGCCTCCCACAGCTTGCGCTTGGAATTGTAGAAAAAGTAACCGATGTCTGATATATGGAGGACTCTTATTTCTGACGTGACCTTAGTCAGCGCAACCACTATTTTGTTTTCGCTTTCATTGTCAGAAGTCTTGAACGTGTGCATAGAGGCCTCATGACGGCCCGGAGTTTTGGCATAGCGAAACCGTTGTATGGTCTTGTCAAGTTCGAGTGTGTCAATCGGCTTTAGCAGATAGTCATGTTCACCGCGTGTAAACGGTTTCCCGACTGAAGAGTATTGCTCATAGAACGCCGTATACATCACGATATATGGAGCATTATCCGATTGCCGAAGGCTGTTGACCAGATCAAGGCCATTTCCGTCAGGAAGATCAATGTCCATAAACAGAAGATCCGGCTGATGGGTTGCTACGGCTTCAAGTGCAGCCACAGCATTACTGGCACCCGCCACAAATTCAAGATCACTGTAGGGTGAAAGCATATCCTTAAGCCTCTGGATGGCCCGGGGATCATCGTCAACGATTACAACTTTACATTTAAGCTCGCCGGTCATATTTTCAGTTTAAGCATTGTTTTAGTTCTTACAAAGATAATGAATTTCAACAATATGGCGGCAGATTTTCGTGGTTTGGACGAAAATCGGAGTTAAACGTCAGTCAGGGTGTATTATCCGTAAGAAGTGCGCATATTCTGAAGCACAATTCAGGTTCAATTTCCATAAAAGGGACCGTCACGAAATCTCTCAGATGAGCGCGCGGATGCGGAAGCTGGAGCTTGGGCGATGAGAATCGACGTGTTCCGAGAGCTATCAGATCTATATCTATCACCCGGTCGATATACTCTCCGGACGGAGTGCGGTGAGGTGAAGAGTCAATGCGGTTTTGAATCTCGAGGAGTGAATCCAGAAGTTGCTCCGGAGGTATGGTTGTTTCAAACGAAATGCAGACATTAAGATACATCGAATCTGATTCATATCCCCATGCCGGCGTTTCCATGACCGATGAACACTTCACCGGCTGCGGAGATACGAAATCTGAAACAAGGGCCACCGCCCGTTCTATCACCGAACGTCGGTGGCCCTTGCATGAGCCTATGCTGACTATGGCTTTTGCCATAATTAACGTCAGAGCGATTTCTTGACTTCCACTTCTTCAAAGGCCTCAATGAGGTCCTTCTCACGGACATCGTTATATCCGGCGATGCTCAGACCGCAGTCATAGCCCGAAGTGACTTCCTTGACATCATCCTTGAGGCGCTTGAGCGAACCGAGTTCACCTGTGTAGCGGACAATACCGTCACGTATAAGACGAACCTTGCAGCCGCGTTTGATGCGACCTTCACGCACGATTGCTCCGGCAATAGTGCCTACTTTGGAGATGTGGAATGTCTGAAGCACTTCGGCCGAACCGATCACTTCCTCCTTGATGTCAGGTGCAAGCATACCTTCCATAGCATCCTTGACCTCCTCAATAGCCTGATAAATCACTGAATATAGGCGGATTTCAACGCCGTCACGCTCTGCTGCGCGTCGGGCGGCCTGTGAGGGACGAACCTGGAAACCGATTATCACGGCGTCAGATGCGGATGCAAGTGTCACATCGCTTTCAGAGATTTCGCCCACAGCTTTATGAAGCACGTTGACCTTGACTTCTTCGGTCGAAAGCTTAATGAGAGAATCTGAAAGAGCCTCGATTGAGCCGTCAACGTCACCCTTGACAATGATGTTGAGTTCATGGAAATTACCGATTGCCCGACGGCGTCCGATCTCTTCGAGTGTAGTTCGCTTATTGGTCCGCAGACCGAGTTCGCGCTGAAGCTGCTCACGCTTGTTGGCTATCTCACGCGCTTCCTGCTCGGTGTCCATGACATTGAATGTATCACCGGCTGTTGGAGCGCCGTTAAGTCCGAGAATAAGTGCCGGAGTGGCCGGACCAGCCTCCTGAATACGCTGATTGCGTTCATTGAACATAGCTTTAATCTTACCGAAGTGAGTTCCTGCAAGAATAATGTCACCGACCCGAAGCGTACCATTCTGAACAAGCACGGTTGCAACATATCCGCGACCCTTGTCAAGTGATGATTCAATGATTGAACCGGTAGCATTTCGAGCTGGATTGGCCTTGAGGTCAAGCATTTCAGCTTCAAGAAGCACCTTCTCCATGAGTTCTTCAACTCCGATTCCTTTCTTAGCCGAAATATCCTGTGACTGGTATTTTCCGCCCCACTCCTCTACAAGATAGTTCATCTGTGCGAGTTCCTCCTTGATTTTGTCAGGATTTGCAGCGGGCTTATCAATTTTGTTGATAGCAAACACTATAGGGACTCCGGCTGCTGAGGCGTGGTTGATGGCTTCGACCGTTTGCGGCATGACATTGTCATCAGCCGCAACAATAATGATACACAAGTCAGTCACCTTAGCTCCGCGGGCGCGCATTGCGGTGAATGCCTCGTGGCCCGGGGTGTCGAGGAACGTGATTCGGCGTCCGTCAGACAGTTTCACGTTATATGCACCGATGTGCTGTGTGATACCGCCGGCCTCGCCTGCAATCACATTTGCATTTCGGATATAGTCAAGCAGTGAAGTCTTACCGTGGTCCACGTGGCCCATGACGGTCACAATCGGCGGACGTGTCACAAGCTGATCCTCAGTATCTTCGTCCTGATGAATAGCCTCGACAACCTCAGCCGAAACATATTCAGTGTTAAATCCGAATTCCTCTGCGACGATATTGATGGTCTCGGCATCGAGTCGCTGGTTGATTGAAACCATCACACCGAGATTCATACATGTGGCGATTACATTGTTGACCGGCACGTCCATCATCACGGCAAGGTCATTAGCGGTCACGAATTCAGTGAGTTTAAGCACTTTGCTTTCGGCAGCTTCCTGAGCGGCGGCTTCATTGGCTCGTGATGCAAATGCCTCGCGCTTTTCCTTACGCCACTTAGCTCCTTTCTTCTGGGCCTTGTCCTTATGTGTGAGTCGGGCCAGAGTTTCACGAACCTGCTTCTGAACGTCAACTTCATTTACTTCGGTGTGAACGGGGCGCTTGGCACGTTCCTTTGAACGCTTTTCGCCACCGTCACGTCGGGAACCGTTTCCGCCTGAATTTCCACCATGATTCTGCGAGCCACCCTGCGAACGTTCGGCCTGTCCGGATGCCTTCTCGATGTCAACTTTTTCCTTGCCCGAAATTCTGCGTCGTTTCTTGCGGTCACCCTGACCTGCTGCGGTTGCAGAAGCACCGGATTGTGACTGACGGTCTTTAGCGATGCGCTCGTTACGACGTTCTTCCTTCGATTTTTTCTTAGGACGTGTTGACTGATTTATTGTAGAGAGGTCAATCCTACCGACAACCTTAGGAGCTGTCACCGTAGGAGTGGTGTCAAGAGTGAACACTTCAGGTTCCTGCGACTCCTTTGCCTCCTCCTTGATGACAGGTTCAGGAGCCGGTTCAGGCTTGGGTGACTCCTTTTTTTCGACGGGTTCCTTCACCTCCTGAGTCGAAGCGACTGGTGTGGAATTCTCCTTGACAGGAGTCGGTTCCGGTTTTTTCTCAACCGGTTCTGCTTTCACCTGCTTCGGTTCCGGGTTAGAAGGAGTTTCAGTCTGAGGTGCCTTTTTCTCCACTTTTTCCTCCTTTTCCTCTTTCTCAACAACTGGTTGCACCGGTTCAGCCGGTTTGACCTGTTCCTTAGGCTTTACAGGTTCGGAATCTGAAGGAATTTCTGAGATAACTTCCACTTTGGGGCGGACGGGTTCGTTATTGCCGTCAAGTTGGATTTTACCAACGACTTTAGGCACCTGTGCAGTGGTGTGAAGCACCGGGTCAAGATCCTGTTTCTTGACCTCCTGACGCACTTCATTAGCAGCCGAAGCCTCAGCGCGCTTGCGCGGACGATCGGGCTGAAATGTCTCAAGGAGAATGTTGTAAGCACTCTCGTCAAGACGGGTGTTGGGATTGTTACCGTCGATTGTTACGCCCTTTTTCGCGAGCTGCTCGACGATAGTTGATATTGAAATATTAAATTCTTTAGCTGCTTGACTAATTTTTATTCTCGCCATATATGTCAAAAGTTCAAAGTTCTGAAGATAGTGATAATAGTTCAAATGTTTGAGTTAAGGCCATTCGGGTAACCGGGCCGGGAACTAAGGAAAATGAGTCAGTTTCAAGCCCCGGACGCGATTCCGTTACCGGAATCCAGCCGAACGACTTAGAACCGTGAACTTTTATTCCTCTTCTTCGTCCTCAAACTCGGCCTTCAGGATGCTGATGACATTGTCGACAGTGTCCTCCTCGAGGTCGGCTTTGTCGATGAGTTCCTGACGGGGAGTGTTGAGAACATTTTTAGCGGTGATACAACCGATTTCCTTAAGTGCTTCGATGACCCAAGCATCAATTTCATCCTTGAACTCGTCAAGATAGATGTCCTCGTCAAACGAGTCAGCCGTATCGCGGTAAACGTCGATGAGATAGCCTGTGAGCATCGATGCAAGTTTGATGTTGAGTCCGCCCTTACCGATGGCAAGCGAAACTTCATCAGGATGCAGAAACACTTCAGCCTTCTTCTCATTTTCATCAATGTGGATGCTTGAGATTTTTGCAGGGCTGAGGGCGCGCTGAATAAAGAGTGACGGATTTGAGGTGTAGTTAATCACGTCAATGTTCTCGTTACGCAACTCACGAACTATTCCGTGGATTCGTGAGCCTTTTACACCCACACATGCGCCTACGGGGTCGATACGGT
>CAZKNK010000095.1:0-7511 GCA_964554195.1 uncultured Staphylococcus sp. | reverse complement strand
GCCGTCCTTGTAGTACACCGGGAACGGCTCGCCCCAGTAGCGCTGACGGCTGAAAATGGCATCACGCAGGCGATAGTTTACTTTCACCTTACCAATACCGTTTTCAGAGATGAATTTCTTTGTTGCGGCAATGGCATCCTTTACTTCCATGCCGTTAAGATTGAGCAATTCACTTGATGAATTTATCATACGGCCCGACTTGGCATCGAAACTCTGCTCCGACACGTCGG
Source organism: uncultured Staphylococcus sp. (assembly GCA_964554195.1). Taxonomy (GTDB): domain Bacteria; phylum Bacteroidota; class Bacteroidia; order Bacteroidales; family Muribaculaceae; genus Duncaniella. The sequence continues at coordinate 7,281 of CAZKNK010000095.1, read as the reverse complement.
CTCCCTCGATGAGAGGAATGACAGGAAGTGAGAAATGGCGGGCAAAGGCATAGTCACGGCTGTCATGAGCCGGAACTGCCATGATGGCTCCTGTGCCATAGCCGGCAAGCACGTAGTCACTAACCCATACAGGAATTTCCTTACCTGTGAGGGGATTTATGGCATAGGCACCTGTAAATACTCCCGACACCTTCTTGTCAATCATTCGCTCGCGTTCCGTTTTGTGGCGGATGGAGTCAATATAAGCCTTAACTTCGTCACGGCGATCAGGAGTGGTGATGAGGTCAACATATTCGCTTTCGGGAGCAAGGACCATAAATGTCACACCGAAAACCGTGTCGGCACGAGTGGTGAATATTTCAAGTTCCACATCGGAATCCTTAACCTTGAAGCGCATTTCAGCTCCTTCACTGCGACCTATCCAATTACGCTGAGTTTCCTTGAGCGACTCGCTCCAGTCAATCTCCTCAAGACCGCGCAACAGACGCTCGGCATAAGCCGATACACGCAGACACCACTGATACATCAGTTTCTGCTCCACCGGATAACCACCGCGAATCGACACACCCTCACTCACCTCATCATTGGCCAGCACAGTGCCGAGTTGCGCACACCAGTTCACCATTGTGTTGCCGAGATATGCTATCCGATAGTTCATGAGAGTGTCGCTCTTCTGCTTCTCATCCATTGCCTTCCACTCATCGGCAGTAAATGAAAGTTCCTCACCGCAGGCGGCATGGATGCCGGAAGTACCGTAATTTTCAAAATGAGCCACAAGATCAGCTATAGGTTTGGCCTTGTCGGCTTCAGTGTCATAATAGCTCTCAAACATCTTCATGAACGCCCACTGTGTCCACTTGTAAAATTCCGGATCACACGTGCGGATCTCGCGGCTCCAGTCATAGCAGAAACCAATCTTGTCAAGCTGACTGCGATAGCGCGCAATGTTGACATTGGTGGTGGTTTCAGGATGCTGTCCTGTCTGGATGGCATACTGCTCGGCGGGCAGACCATAAGCATCATATCCCATCGGATGAAGTACGTTGAAACCGTTGAGACGTTTGTAACGCGAATAGATGTCGGAAGCAATGTAGCCTAACGGGTGACCTACATGAAGTCCGGCTCCCGAAGGATAAGGAAACATGTCCAAAACATAGAACTTCGGACGTGAAGGGTCAATCTCGGCACGATAAACATTATTGTCACGCCAATACTGCTGCCAGCGGCTTTCTATATCGCTATGATTATATTCCATGTGTATGATATATGATAAATATTGTTTTACATTTTTCTGAATAATTCAACTAAGGGCGAGCATACGCTCTATAGGAAGGCGTGCGCGGTCAATTATAGCCTCGTCAACCTTCACTTCAGGCTGCTCATGAAGCAGACAGTCACGCAACTTCTCGAGAGTGTTGAGTTTCATATAGGCACACTCATTGCATCCGCACACCTCGTCGGACGGGGGTGCCGGAATGAAAGTCTTGTCCGGACACTTACGCTTCATCTCGTGAAGGATTCCGCTTTCAGTAGCCACAATAAACTCCGTGGCATCACTGTCACAGGCAAATTTGAGCAACACAGCTGTTGAACCAACCTTATCGGCTACTTCACGCACCGGCGCCGGACACTCCGGATGCACCAGAATCTTTGCATCGGGATGATCAGCTTTCAGTTGCAGAATCTTTTCAAGTGAAAACTTCTCATGGACATGACATGCACCGTCCCACAACACCATCTGCCGTCCGGTCTGCGAATTGATGTAATTGCCCAGGTTACGGTCAGGACCGAAAATGATTTTCTCGTCGTCCGGAAGTGATTCCACCACTTTCATGGCATTTCCTGAAGTGACCACAATATCTGTCAGTGCTTTCACGGCGGCTGAAGTGTTGACATAGGAAATCACCGTGTGACCGGGATGACGGTTGATAAACTCGGCAAACTCCCCGGCCGGACAACTGTCGGCCAACGAGCAACCGGCCTCCATGTCAGGGACCAGAACCTTCTTTTCCGGACAAAGGATCTTCACCGTCTCACCCATGAAATGCACACCGCACATCACAATGATTCGGTTTGGCAGAGAGGAGGCAATCTGAGCAAGCGCCAAAGAGTCGCCGATGAAATCGGCAATCTCCTGAATCTCTCCCTTCTGGTAATAATGACCCAGAATCACGGCATCCTTTTCTTTTTTCAGTTTCAGAATCTCATCCTGAAGCTGACCGGAATTATCAACCTTCATTTTTATGATTTGAAAAATTTTATTTTAAAGAATAATTTTAAGCAATAGCAATAATGAATGTCAGCAGCGGTGATAAGTTACAGGCATTTTTCTTGCATTTCAGGGTTATTGAACTCCGGTTAACATTTACCAAGAGTTTATAAACATGGCCTGATGTTGTGAATTAGAAGTTTAGCCGGTTTATCAACACTGTGTATATAAAGTGCAAAGTTAATAAATTTCGTGTTAATTCAACTGTAAGAAATGTCAAAAACCTATATGAAAAGTGGGACAGAAACTATTGAATAACTTATTTGGCAGTGAGAGGAGTTTGTATATACGCTATGTGATGTAGAAAATGCAAGAATAATCTACTGAATATTGTCAACAATTATCAACACGGTTACTGACATGGTTTTCAACACTTCTCCCCTACTCCTTTTTTATTTGTAGATGAGGATATTGAATTCATTAATTCATACTAAGTGATACTTACAATGTTGCTGACAGATTATTAACACTTAAATTAGTTGAAAATCAGCGATAAAAGCACTTTATAAACACTATGTTTAAAAATTGGTTTAAACACTGTCAGGAATGGATAATTTCATTGTTTTGGAGGTCTATGAACTGTTTGAGGAATAATTAGGTACTTACATAAGATTCTACATTTTATCAACATCTGATAAGTCTGAGTATCAGCAAAATAAAACCGTTATCAACATGGTGTCAATAACGGTTATCATATAAAATTTAGTGGAAAAGAGAATTGCTACTTTTCAGTTAAAGGAGGAAGCCAACGTGAAGAGCGAAGTCGAAGCAGGAAGATGGCACCTCGGAAACAGAGTTCTACAGCCATTGCTATCCACACACCGGTAAGTCCCATGGAAGGGGCAAGAAGCCATGCAAGAGTGAGTCGGACCAGCCAGATGCTACCGAAATTCATACATGAAGGGATAAGGGTATCACCGGCCCCTACAAACACTCCATAGCATACAATGGCTGCTGCAAACATGGGTTCGGCAAAGGCTTCGATGCGGAGAATGGATGAACCGAGTTGCCGGATGGAGTCAATGGATGACATGAAACCTATCATTAGATCAGCACCGAGATACATCACTACTCCCATTACAGCCATGACTCCCATGCCGAGTATCACACAGAGGTTGGCAAGTTCGCGGGTAAGACGGCGTCTGCGGGCGCCCACACACTGTCCCACTATTGTGGTGGCGGCTTCGCTTACTCCGAAACCGGGCATATAGCACAGACTCTCGGCTGTGATGGCAAAAGAGTTGGCGGCAATGGCTATGGTTCCGAGCGGGGCTACAATCACCGTTGACATTATCTGCGCTCCGCACATGACACATGACTGCAAGCCCATAGGAGCGCCGATGTTGAAAGCGCGGGTAAGTGTAGTGCGCGTGACACGGAACGAACCTTGAAAGGTCATCCCTATCTGCGGACTGCGACGCCACATCACGTATTGCATCATTATTGCGGCGACAAGTTCAGCCAAACCTGTGCCGAGGGCAGCTCCTGTCACTCCGAGATCCATGCCCGGAAAGGTGAAAGTGAATCCTGCAATGGTGATGGTTCGGGAGGGAAAAATAAGTATGAAGTTAAACACCACGTCAAGCACACACATAAGCACATTTACAGCACTCGGTGTACTCATGTTGCCGGAACAGCGCAGAATTCCGCCTGCCAGAGTGCCGAGAACATAGATGGGCAGAAAAGCTGCATAGATGGCAAAATATCGGGAGGCGTCACCTGCAATATCGGAGTTTGCTCCGAGCCAATGAGGAAGAAAAGGACTTATGGCAAGTCCGATAGCTGAAAGAATCAATCCGTAGATAGCTATTGCAACCATTGACTGCCTGATAACCGACTGCGCTCCCTCCTTGTCACCTGCTCCAAGACGATGTGCAACCTGCACGGAGAATGCAGTTGCACCTGCCGAGCATAGTCCGCCAAAAAGCCATGTGGTAGTGGTGACAAGGCCGACCGATGCTGATGCTTCAGCACCCAGCGACCCAACCATAGAGGCGTCGATATAAAACATAGCCGTCAGCGAAACCTGTGCAAGAATTGCCGGAATACTGAGCATGACAATCAGGCGGAGACGCTCGCCGAGAGTCATAGGTTTTCCGTCGCGGATTTTGTCGAGCAGCTGTTGTTCGGTTTTTTTCACACTAAGCAGAATGTGATTTGATGCGTGAGAGTGCTTCGGACAGAGTTGATGAGGGACAGGCGAGATTCATGCGGATGAAGTTTTCACCGCCGGGACCGTAGTCAGGGCCTGGACTGACCATCACCCGGGCTTCGCGGAGCAGGCGGTTGGCCTCAGTTTCGCCGTCACGTCCTGACAGACTGACATCTATCCATGCAAGATAAGTTCCTTCCATCGGTGTTAGTTTCCATCCGAGTGAAGGATTTGAGTTTATGAAATCCGCGAGCCGGAGAAAATTGGAGTGAAGATAGTTCCGCAGCGAGTCGAGCCACTCCTCCCCTTCGCTGTATGCTGCTATTAGACCGGCAACACCGAACGGATTGACGTCACAAACTTCATTGTCGTTTATGGCGCGGTCAACACGGCGTCGGGTGTCAGGGTCGGAGGTGACGATGCATGCAATCTGCAAGCCGGCTGTGTTGAATGCCTTGCTTGGGGAAATGCAGACGGCCCAACGGGTGGCTGCGGCTGCCGGAAGTGAGGCGTAGGGGGTGTAAGATATGCCGGGAAATGTCAGTTCGCAGTGGATTTCGTCAGAGATAACGAACACGTTATGGCGGGCAGCTGTTTCGGCCACACGGGTGAGTTCGGCATCAGTCCATACTCTTCCGCCGGGATTGTGGGGGTTACAGAGGATAAGCAGCGGAGTACGCTCATCGGCCAGTGCAATGTCAAGAGCATCGAAGTCAATGCGGTAGCCGTCGGCTGTCATAATCAGCGGCACCGAACTGAGTCGGCACCCGTTATTGCGGATTGAGGAGTAGAAGCAGTTATAGGCCGGAGTCATGAGTGCCACGGCATCGCCCGGACGGGTGATGGCCTTGATTATGGCTGAGATGGCGGGAACTACACCGGATGTGTAGATGACTTCATCGCGGTTGATTGACCATGCGTGGCGGCGCGAGAACCAACCGATGAGGGCGGAATAAAAAGCGTCGGGAACAAGAGTGTAGCCGAACACTCCATGGTCTACCCGTCGACGCAGAGCCTCAATTACACATTCCGGCACACGGAAATCCATATCGGCTACCCACATAGGAATCACGTCGTCGCTGTCAGGAGTGTCCCATTTATAGGAACCTGAACCGCGGCGACGTGTGATTAGGTCGAACAATTCGCTGTCCATCATTCGTCGGTGGTAATTTTACAGTCGGCAGGCATGAGAATGTGGCTGTCGATGATGATTTCACCTATGCTGCGGGCATGAATCGAACCTGAGCGGGGATTTTTGACGCTTGTTACGGGTGAGAGGACCGTGGCTGTCAGGATGGAATCTTCAAAGGCGAGATCGCAGTCCGGGTCAAATGTGCAGTTTTCAAGAATCAAATCGCGGCAATAGCAGAGCGGCTGGGTGCCTGATATGTGGCAGTTGACCAGACGGAGGCGGCGTGAGTGCCAGCCGAGGTATTCGCCTGAAATGGATGAATCAAAAATTGTGATATCCTCCGTGTTCCAGAAAGCATCTTTTGAATGAATCTCGGCGTTACGGATCACGACGTTGCGGCAGTATTGAAACGAGTAGTTTCCATGCTGTTCGTAGCGGTCAATATTAATATCGGCACCGTGCATGAAAAGATAATCGGCGTTTTCCACCTTTACGTCACGTAACTCCACGTCGCGGCAGTGCCAGAGGGTTTCCTGTGCATCGGGAACAGTGACATTACGGAGGGTAAGGTGTTGCATCTCACGGAACATCTTTGGAGCTTCGACCACCGTATCGGTCATGATCAGGTCACGCGAATACCAGAGAGCGGCACGTGCGCCGGGAGTGAACAGACACTTGTCAATCACAAAGCCATCAACGTGCCAGAAAGGATATTTGCCTTCAAAACGGCAGTTGACCGCGCGTATGTTGCGACACTGCTTGAGGGCGGATTCACCGGCATGGATCGTGACATTGTCAAGGGTCAGATCGCTTGAACCGAAAAGCGGACGTTCGCCGCCAAATTCCTTATCTTTAATTATTTCCATTTTCAAATTCTGCTGCAATACGTGAGGCAATCCGCTCCATTTCCTCAGCCGGAAGTGAGGTTTTGGAGGAGAAATCCATGTCTTTTTCAGAATTCAGAGGGATGAGATGGATATGGGTGTGTGGAACTTCAAGACCGATCACGGCTACTCCGATGCGCTTACATTCAACCGCCTTTTCAAGAGCGGCGGCTACGCGGCGGGCAAATGTCATCAGGTCAGTGTAGTCCTTTTCATCGAGATTAAATATGTAGCTTTCCTCCTTGCGTGGAATCACAAGCACATGGCCCGGTGCCACGGGGTTGATGTCAAGAAAAGCATAGTGTTTGTCATCGGCGGCTACCTTGTATGAAGGTATTTCACCGGCAGCTATCTTGCTGAAAATTGTTGACATATCAGAAGTTAATTTCAACGATTTCAAATTTCATGAGTCCGGCCGGAACCTTTATTTCCACAACTTCGCCGAGTTTGTGGCCGAGGAGTCCCTGGGCAATGGGAGTGGATGAGCCGATTTTCTTCTCACGGAGATTGGCTTCAGAGTCGGCCACGATTGTGTATTCCATAGCCATTCCGTTTGCCACGTTTTTGATTTTCACTCGGTTAAGAATCTGAACTTCGTGATTGTTGAGTTTGCTTTCGTCAATGATGCGTGAGTTGGCCACAAGATCCTTGAGCTGCGAAATCTTCATCTCGAGCATACCCTGAGCCTCCTTAGCGGCGTCATATTCAGAGTTTTCGGAGAGGTCGCCCTTGTCACGAGCCTCAGCAATGGCAGCCGATATTCGGGGCCGCTCCACTGATTCAAGGTAGGCGATTTCTTCCATTTTTTTCTTGTAACCTTCTTTGGTCATGTAAGTTATAGCCA
>CAZKNK010000094.1:697-7704 GCA_964554195.1 uncultured Staphylococcus sp. | reverse complement strand
GCGTAAGAGTTCTCCGGTTTCTCGATGCGCACGATTTCCACCTTGTCAAACTGGTGGAGGCGGTTAAGTCCTCTCACATCCTTGCCATAGCTGCCGGCTTCGCGGCGGAAGCATGCCGAGTAGGCGCAGTTTTTCACCGGAAGCTGGTCATCGGTCAGAATTACGTCACGATAAATATTGGTGACAGGGACCTCGGCTGTGGGAATCAGATAGAGTTTGTCCTCGTTGATGAAATACATCTGACCTTCCTTGTCGGGAAGCTGTCCGGTGCCGTAGCCTGAAGCTTCGTTGACCACATAGGGTGGCTGAATTTCAAGGTAACCGGCCTTACCGGCTTCGTCGAGGAAGAACTGAATGAGTGCGCGTTGCAGACGGGCGCCCTTGCCTATGTAGACGGGGAATCCGGCTCCGGTGATTTTCACACCAAGGTCAAAGTCAATGAGGTTATATTTACGGGCAAGATCCCAGTGGCATAGAGCGTCGGCGGGAAGATCGGGCATCGGACCACCTTCCTTTTCCACCACATTGTCAGCCGCCGTCTTTCCTTCGGGAACCATAGCGCAGGGAATGTTTGGTACGGTCAGAAGCAACTCAAGTGACTTGCGTTCCACTTCGTCGAGGCGTTCGGCAATCTCCTTTTGTGTTTCTTTCAGGCGGGCTACGGCTGCTTTAGCCTCGTCGGCCTCATCGCGTTTGCCCTCTTTCATAAGACGACCGATAGAGTCAGCATACTTCTTGAGTTCGGCTGCACGGGTGTCGTTATCATGCTGAAGGCTGCGGCGCTGCACGTCGAGTTCCAGAATCTGGTCAATAATCTCCTTGCCGTCGAATCCTTTGACGGCCAGACGCTCCACAATAAACTGCGGATTCTCTTTAATCTGTTGAAGAGTAAGCATATTTCTATATGAAAATTAAGCGTTAAGAAGTTCCTTGACCTTTTCCGAGATAGCTTTGCCATCGGCTTTACCGGCTAACTCTTTGGATGCGATACTCATCACTTTACCCATCTCCTTGATTGATGAGGCACCGGTGCGCTCTATAATCTGCGCTACTACGGCTGTGAGTTCCTCATCCGACAGCTGTTTGGGAAGATACTCCTCAATCACGGCAGCTTCGGCCAACTCGTTGTCACGCAGGTCAATTCGGTTCTGCTCCTCATAAATCTGCGCTGTTTCGCGGCGTTGTTTAGCCATCTTGGCGAGGATTTTTGTTGCTTGGGCGTCGGACAGAGAACCGTCGCCACCTTTGGCAGTCTTTGCCTCAAGAAACTCCTTCTTTATGCCACGGAGAGTTTCGAGGCGCACTTTTTCGCGGGCCAGCATCGCTGCCTTGATGTCGGCGGAAATTTTGTCAAAAAGATCCATAATAAACAAATTTGTTTTTCAAACTGCAAAGATAACACTATTATTCCGAACCACCACACATTTCCCCGTAATTTCACCCGCCCTCGCATCCGATTTGTAGGAAAGTTTCGATAATTATGTGGAATTGTGTAAATTTGCAAAATAATCAGATGGTTTGTAGGTGCGAGATAGTTCCTACGGCTTTGGTTGAACAATTACTATTTTTTCAGTCTATGAATAAGATGTTTGTAAGATTTTTAAAATGTCTGCCGGTGTGGGCGTTGTGCGTGATGCTTTGGTCATGCGCGGATCATGATGATCCGCAACTTGCTCCGATTGATACGACACAGGTGAGGATTTCCGCGACTGTCAAGGATGCGCCGAACTCTTCATGGCTTAATGTCACGGAGGAGCTTATAATCAGTGTGGAAAATGTTGAAATGACTGCTCCTAAGGGAGTAGTGCTTAGAAGCATATCCTTATTTGCAAATAACGGTATGTCAAGATATGAATTGGATGAGAAACCGTTTTCCGGTGAGCCACTTGTGTTCAGGGTTCCTCTCACCGGTATCAGGGGACGTGTGAACTTCTCGCTGCGAGGCAACCTTATTAAAAAGGATAGCAGGGATGCCGAAATCATCATAGACGATAATATTCAGCAAATTGTGTTCTCGCAGTCTCCGGAATTTGAATGTCAGGGGCAGCTTCAATTCATGGTGAAAAGCAAGTCGACATCCGGCGAGGAATACTCACATTCATTTAAAGCTGTGTCATCTGACCATTTCACCATCCCTGTTTCAAGAAGTGAACTTTACTGGACACCTACGTCGGGAAGTGCGTCGACGCTTGAGGTCTCCATCAGTAGCGGTGCGCTCGCGTGGAGTCCCAACACCACATTTGAGTGTGCTATAAACCGGACGGCAATCGGTCAATCGTCAGGCGATGGTGCTACCGTGAAGTTTTCAATACCTAACACTCCTGGTGCGCTTGATGAGTTGAAGTTGAAGCTATATGTCCTTACATCCTATTTTGGAACCTGGGAAGATGTTACGATTAACCCGTATAATTTGATCAACGTGTTTGATATCGTTGAGCGCGAATAGCGCCATTATCCGGATAAGCATGTTGTGTGGGTTTTGTGACTTTTTTAGTTGTCGGTTGTTTTTATAGTGGAAATTGATTAATTTTGTGTTTCTGACACTACGACAATGACTGAAAACGAAAAAGATAAATATGAAGTGCGGCCTGCCGTGCTTGATTATGAGGATATTATAAAAATGGTACCGGCTTTGGCCGGAAAGGAGAAGCTTGTGCGCGGACTGATGCACCTGCTTTCGATTGACAAGGTCAACGCTCTCCATTCGGCTTGCTGTGACACTCCGGGTCCGGAATTTTGCCGCCGCGCGCTGGAATATCTCGACGTGAAGCTTCGTGTGGACAATGCCGGGCTGCTCGATCATCTGCCCGACGGGGCTTTTGTCACCGTGAGCAATCATCCGTTCGGGGCTATGGACGGAATTACATTGATTCACCTTATCGGTTCGCGTCGACCTGACTTCAAGGTTATGGTCAATATGACGCTGAACCTTATCACGGCCATGCGACCCAATTTTATAGCCGTCGATGCTCTCGCAAGCGATGACCCGGCTAAACGTGCCGTATCGGTACGAGGTCTCAAGGAGGCTCTCGAACAGATTCGCGGGGGCAAGCCTGTCGGTTTTTTCCCGGCCGGTGCGGTTTCAAAGGTCAACCGCCGTTTGCAGCTTGAGGACCGTCAGTGGCAGCCCTCGGTTGTGAGGTTGATACAAAAGATGAATGTGCCTGTGATTCCGATATTCTTTCACGGAAGTAATAGCTGGTGGTTTAATTTTCTCGGAATCGTCAGTTGGCAGTTGCGAACCCTCCGCCTTCCGGCCGAGGTGTTTGGCGCCCGTGGAAAGACACTACACGTGAGCATCGGCAATCCCATCACGGTTGATGAGCAGAAGGCTCACGGCAGTTCGGTGGAGGAATTCGGAGAATTTCTCAAGCAAAAAACTTACGAGTTGCGCAAACTTAAATGACATGAGAAAGGAGGATGAGCGATATGTCGCAGTTTAATGAAATCCCCGAGGAGGTGATGAGAGTGAAGCAGCGTTATGGAATCGTTGGCAATTCTCCGGCTCTCATAGCCGCTCTTGAACGTGCCGTGAAGGTGGCTCCGTTTGATTTGAGTGTGCTGATCACCGGTGAAAGCGGTACGGGTAAGGAGTTTTTTCCTAACATAATTCATTCGCTGTCGCCACGTAAACATTCAAAATACATTGCCGTCAACTGCGGTGCGATTCCTGAGGGTACGATTGATTCAGAGTTGTTCGGTCATGAAAAAGGCTCGTTTACGGGTGCAGTGACGGCCAGGAAGGGTTACTTTGAGGAGGCCGACGGTGGCACGATTTTTCTTGATGAGGTAGGTGAACTCCCTTTGCCTACACAGGCCAGACTGCTACGTGTGCTTGAGTCGGGAGAATTTCTGAAGGTTGGCTCGTCGGAAGTGCAGAAGTGTAACGTCAGAATAGTTGCAGCCACTAATGTGGATATGAAGCGCGCTGTGGCTGAGGGGCGGTTTCGTGAGGATCTTTACTACAGACTGTCGACTGTTTCAATCTCCATTCCCCCGCTGCGTGACCGTGGCAATGACATAATTCTGCTTGCCCGTAAGTTTGCCGCTGATTTCTCGGAGCGTTATCGTGTGCCGGCAATCACGTTTGATGATTCAGCCCGTGTCAGGTTGCTTCATTACCGCTGGCCCGGCAATGTGCGTCAGCTCAAAAATGTTATTGAGCAGCTTGCACTCTTTGATAGCGGCAACTCAATAGATGCCGAAGCCCTCGAACCCTTTATTCCCGAAGCATCCACTATCTACACACCTGCCACCGTCGGATCTGCCTCGTCGGGTGCGTCGGGCAAATATGACATTGAGCGAGATGCGCTGTTCAGCATGATATTCAGGATGCAGCGCGAGATTGACTCCCTCAAGCGCGAGATAGCTGACATGCAGGAACGTGGTGGAGTGGAAACGCCTGTGGTGACCGAGTGCGTGCCGATTACTGAGGGACAAGGTGAAGCTCCCGTATCGACTCAGATAGTTAAATACACTCCATATTCATCATCGCTTATCGACATATCTCCTGATGGCGATGACACAAAGACCCTTGAAGAAACCGAGCGTGAAACCATAATGCGCTCTCTGGAACGAAACGGCGGCAAGCGTAAGGCAACCGCGCAGGAACTTAACATATCTGAGCGCACTCTTTACCGAAAGATAAAGGAATATGGCATAGATGGCTGAGTCAGAGTCAGTCAACGGTCGGCCAGTCTGATGACACGCATCCCTATCAGATTGCGGTTTTTCTTTAAATACTCCGTCAGGGGCAGGGAATCAATCACCACCTTGCCCTCCTTGAGTGAAGCGTGAAGCAGATGAGGCGCTCCGTCATCGGCAATAGTGATTATGCCTAAGTGACTCACATCAAGGCCCGGAGTGCGACACACCAATGCCACAATATCCCCGTCGCGCAGCATCTGTGTGACCCGGTTGCTTCCGATGGCTCCGCTTTTGATGTAGGGAAACCGATGGTTACGGTAACCTATTTCCGTGTTTTTGATTCGGTTGAATGTCTCATCGTCGGCGAGGGCCGGATATTTGTCGCGGTTGGAGGTCATGAAATCAAGCGATTTGATCTGATATGCCACACCGGGGAAGTCACCTGTCACCTCACGCATGTTTCCACGGTGACTGTTGTCGATTATCCAGTCAGAAATATAGTGCAGTCTCGAGGCATAGCCGGTTACCGCTCCCGCCCGATAGCGGAGTGAGGTCAGATTATGCAGAAAGTCCTGCCATGCCGACCGTCCTTCGCCTACGGTTATGGCAAGTGCCGCAACGTTTTCAACAAAAGTGGTGCAGTCCATCTCGTCAAGATTGATCACCAGTCCTTCAGGCACTATTTCGAGAGTCGCACTCTTGTAGGGTGTGTCGACAAACATACGTGCTATTGCTCCGACCCGATCCTGAACGCTTCGGCCCTTTATGGCAGCCGCTTTTGAAAGCAAGTCAGTGATTTTGACGGTGTCGGTTGCTTCCGAGTGCCAGTGAATAGTGGTGGGTGTTATGTTCTGGGCGTTTGCCGCAACCGTCACCACATATAGAATTATAATTAGAAGGACTTTTCGTGTCATGGGTCAGATTTTTGAAATGGATTTACGAAGTTACTAAATCTTTTTCACATTTCATGTCTACAATTTGATTCACATTTATTTGTAGAATTAAATAATTCCACAGTGATATGACAAAATATTGAATCATAGTCAGATGGACGGTTGAATTGAAGGGCGGATTAATCCGTTTTCTCTCATGAAAGATTGCTAAAAGGAGTCGGTTGCTGAACAATATCTGCCGGGAGGATGTTTATAAATCAAAATCAGTCACCTGCCCGGAACTAACCGGATGTGACAAAACCAAACAAAATTAATTTATAAAAGAGATAATGTTTCATTAAAATTTGTGAGAGATGAAAAAGAATTTGTTGGTGCTTGCAGCCATGAGCGGAATGCTCTATGTAGCGAATGTAAATGCTCAAGAAACAACCACCGTAGTTGTGGAAGAAGATATTGTTGCGTTACAGAACGTAAAGTGTCATGACCGCTACACGCCTCAGAGCTGGCGTGACGGATGGTTCCTCCAGTTAGGTGCCGGTGTTCACAGCCCGTTTGTTGAAAATAACGCAGTAGGCGGCGATGATGGCCGTCACATCACAGCAGTTTATAATCTCGGCGTAGGCCGTTGGTTCTCACCCTATATGGGATTCCGCTTCAGCGCCCTCTACGGCTCAATGCACTGGAACAGTGAACGCATGGCCAGCGCCAAGCAGGCAAACCTTAACCTTGATTTCATGTGGGATATGTGCAACTCGATTGCCGGATATAATCCCAATCGTGTGGTTTCGGTTATTCCTTTCGTAGGACTCGGCGGCACATTCGTATGGGATTACAAACATAACTTCGAGGCCAACGATGAGGGCAAATATGGAGTCAAGTCAAACCAGTGGCTCCTCCCGGTATCAGCCGGTATTCAGCTCCGCTTCCGTCTCTGCCGCTATGCCGACTTCTTCCTTGAAGGCCGCGGAACATTCTACGGAGATAACTATAACGATGTCACCTACGGTCGCCCCGTTGACTTCAATATATCCGGAATCGGTGGTTTCAATATCCGTTTCGACGGCAATGGCATGAGCCGTTACAATCCCTGTGACTATGCCGGTTATGTGGCCAGTCTTAACAATGATGTCAACAACTTACGTCAGGCTCTTGCCACCTCCGAGGCAGCCCGTGCGGCAGCTGAAGCTCAGCTTCCTTGCCCCGAAGTCACCGTTGCCGAAGCTACCACTATCGTTCAGGCACCGCTTCTCTCAACCGTACGCTTCAAAATCAACTCGGCCTACGTTTCGTCTGAAGAAATGGTCAATGTCTACAATATGGCTGAATATCTCAAAGCCAATCCAGGCACTTCAATCGTGGTATGCGGTTATGCTGACGAAGGCACTGGTTCATCCGACTATAACATGAAGCTTTCAGAGCGCCGCGCCCAGGCAGTCGCCGACATTCTGACTAACGAGTACGGTATCG
>CAZKNK010000094.1:0-687 GCA_964554195.1 uncultured Staphylococcus sp. | reverse complement strand
GCAAACCGAGCTCGGCAAGCTGGGTGAGCGCCACCGGCGAGTCGTTGATAAAAGGCTGAAAAGGAAACTGAAAGAAAAGCATAAAGCTCGATTCATAATTCACCCCGTCGCCCGGATCTCATCACCCCTGAGATTCGGGCGCAATTTTTATGGTATAACAAGTGAGTCAGAATCTCCTCGGCGGAAATCCTGACTCATCAAATTATAACCTTAGAAACTAAACCAATTACATTGGAAAAACATCCGGAGCTGTGCCGGAGGTGCGTTAGGCCTCCGTAAGCTCAGCGGGAAGGATGGGCATGGCACCCTTATGTGTGCAGACAAAAGCCGAAGTCCTTACTGCCAGAGCATGAGCTTCCTGAACGGTTTTGCCTTTGAGAATTGCTGCTATGAAGGCTGCTGTGAATGAGTCGCCGGCGCCTACGGTGTCAGCAACCTCAACTTTTGGTGTGGGCTGGAACGATACGTTACCGGGGGTGAATACGTAGCTTCCGTTGATGCCGCATGTGAGAATGAGCATCTTGAGATTGTATTTGCCTAAGAGAATCCAGCACTTGTCCTGAAGATCAATTCCGGGATAGCCAAACATGCGGCTCACGGTTACAAGTTCCTCGTCGTTGATTTTGAGGATGTTGCAGCGCTCCATGGAGTTGCAGAGAATATCCTTGTTATAGAAACCCTGACGAA
>CAZKNK010000093.1:0-8185 GCA_964554195.1 uncultured Staphylococcus sp. | reverse complement strand
GCGTATACCGCAACGAGGCCATCTCAGCGCGTGCCCACTGCTTCTTCCATCAGGTAGAGGGTCTCTATATCGACAAGAACGTCAGCTTTGCCGACCTGAAGCAAGTGCTTCTCGAATTTGCACAGCAGATGTTCGGCCCCGAGACACGCATCCGTCTGCGTCCGAGCTACTTCCCCTTCACCGAACCTTCGGCTGAGATGGATATTTCATGTAACCTTTGTGGCGGTAAGGGATGCTCCTTCTGCAAGCACACCGGATGGGTGGAAATCCTCGGCTGCGGAATGGTTGACCCCAATGTGCTTGATGCCTGCGGGATAGATTCCAAAAAGTATAGCGGCTTCGCACTCGGAATGGGAGTGGAGCGCATCACCAACCTGAAGTATCAGGTCAAGGACCTCAGAATGTTCTCTGAAAACGACGTAAGGTTCCTTGAGGAATTTAAGGCTGCTCACTGATAGGCATGACTCAGCGCGAGCGCTATGACAAGGTTCTCGGTTGGTTTGCCGAGGCAATGCCTGTGGCTGAAACCGAGCTTCATTATGACAACCCGTTTCAGCTGCTCACGGCGGTTATTCTCTCGGCTCAGTGTACCGACAAGCGGGTAAATATGGTCACTCCGCCCCTTTTTGATGCATATCCAACCCCCGAGGCTATGGCAGCGGCTTCAGTTGAGGATATTTACGGTTATATACGCTCCGTTTCATATCCTAATAATAAAGCCCGGTCGCTAAAGGGAATGGCTGTGCGACTTGTGGAGGAGTTCGGAGGTGAGGTGCCGTCGGATATGGACAAGTTGCTTTCAATTCCGGGAGTTGGACGCAAGACGGCCAATGTGATTCTTTCCGTAGTGTTTAAGAAGGCGGCTATGGCAGTTGATACTCATGTGTTTCGTGTCAGCGAGAGGATCGGACTCACCACCGGGAGCAAGAATCCGCTTCAGACCGAAAAAACTCTCATGAAGTATATTCCGGAGGAGATTGTGCCTAAAGCTCATCACTGGCTGATACTCCACGGGCGCTACGTGTGTAAGGCACGCCGGCCTGAATGTCTGGAGTGCGGACTTCGGCCTTATTGCCGGTTTTATCAGAAAAATACAGAAACGCAGGACCAATAACTTTATCTGTCCGTAATGGAGGATACATTCCTATTCATCATTGAGGTGCTTGGGACGGTTGCGTTCGCTATAAGCGGAATCCGTCTGGCTGCCCGAAAACATTTTGACTGGTTTGGTGCTTACACCGTCGGACTTGTCACCGCTATCGGTGGCGGAACGTTGCGCGACATCATGCTCGGTTTGCCGGTGTTCTGGCTACAGACATGGTGGTATCTTGCCGTGACCGGCCTGGCATTTGTCATTGTGGTTGCATTTAAACGTGTACTGACATCAGGGTCGCGGTCGCTGTTTATTTTTGACACCATCGGTTTGGCTCTGTTTGTCATGATCGGAATTCAGAAAACCCTTGCTGCTGATTTCGCCATGTGGGGTGCCATAGTGATGGGTATCATCACAGGCTCATTCGGCGGAGTGGTCAGGGATATAATGATAAATGAGGAGCCGCTGTTTTTCCGAAAGGATATTTATGCCACAGCCTGTCTTGGCGGCGGATTGGCCTATTGGATAGCCTCGTTGGCCGGATGTCAGCCGATAGTTCAGCAGTCGGTGTGTGCGGTCACTATTTTCGGGCTGCGCTATGGCGCACTCCGTTTCGGCTGGCATTTGCCTGTGCTGACAAATGCCGCCGATGAGGAGTGACATGTCTCTCAGCGAAGCGAGAGGGTCACAATGCTTTTCGCCGGAAGTGTGACTATGAGTTTGCCTGCTACGGTGCGGCAATTCTTGGTGTCGAATTCTTTCAGGGTCACTTTTTCAGGTTGACCGAAATCATTGAAGTCATTGATGGATTCAGCTGTCAGGATTTCTCCCGAAATTTTGCGACATGGAGTCCCTGCAAGGTTGACGGTCACTTCCACCTGCCGGTCAAGGTCGGTGTTGACGAGTGATAGAGTTGTGCAGTTGTCCTTTGTTGATGCCGTTGCGCTGACAAGGGGGACTTTGCGACCGTCACGAGCGGTAATCTCACCGGTGGAAATGTTGAGAGGAATCAGTTTCGCATCCTGATGAGGAACATACATTTTAAAAACATAGTAGGTCGGAGTGAGGATCATCCGGTCATCGTCGGTCAAGATCATTGACTGAAGCACATTGGCTATTTGGGCGATGTTTGTCATTTTCACGCGGTCGGCAAATGTGTGGAAAACGTTCAGGCTCAACGCGGCAACCATTGCATCGCGGAGCGTGTTCTGCTGAAACAGATGGGCGGGATTGGTGCCGGGTTCCGCGTCAAACCATGTTCCCCATTCGTCAACAAGCAGACCAACACGCTTGTCAGGGTCATATTTGTCCATGATGCGGCAGTGACGGTCAACGACGTTACGGATTTCAAGACATTTGCCCAGTGTCCAGTAATAGTCGTCGGTGTCAAACTTGGTGGCAGAGCCTTTGCTGCCGTTCCAGCCGAGAATCGTGTAATAATGCAGTGAGATGCCGTTCATGTATCTGGCTGCCTTTTTCATCAGAATCTCAGTCCAGTTATAGTCATAGTCACTTGCTCCGGAAGCAATCCTATAGAGTTTATTGCCGTCATAGTCGCGGCAGAAGGTCTGATAGCGGCGATAGACGTCGGCATAATATTCCGGTGTAAAATTTCCGCCGCATCCCCAGCTTTCATTACCCACGCCGAGATATTTCAGATGCCACGGTTTTTCCCTGCCGTTGGAGCGACGCAGACCGGCCATCGGACCATCGACGGCGGTGATATATTCCACCCATTTTGAGAGTTCTTCCACCGTTCCGCTTCCCACATTGCCGCACAGATAGGGTTCGCATCCGAGCAATTCACACAGGTTGAAGAATTCATGAGTACCGAACGAATTGTCCTCAACAGTTCCACCCCATGAAGAGTTAACCATTCGCGGACGGTTTTCCTTAGGTCCGATGCCGTCCATCCAGTGATATTCATCGGCGAAGCATCCGCCGGGCCAGCGGAGTACGGGGATATGAAGTTGTTTGAGGGCATCGAGAACATCGTTGCGGTAGCCTCCGGTATTAGGGATGGCAGAGCTTTCGCCTACCCACAGGCCACCGTATATGCAGGTGCCGAGGTGTTCGGAAAACTGACCGTAAATTTCTTTTGCTATCACCGGGCTTTCATCCGACGGAAGTAAGGTGACTGTTGCTTCTTCGGTTGCTTCTTCGGTTGCGGCAAACATGCAGAGGGAGCATGTCAATGGCAGAGCCAGAAGTGAGATAAGTTTTTTCATGGTAATTTTATAATGAATTTAGATTTATGGATTAATCCGGTGAATTTACCAGCCGCCCGAAGCGCCTCCTCCCCCTGTGGAACCACCTCCGAAACTTCCGCCGCTGAATCCGCCTCCACTGAATCCTCCGCGGTTGCCCAGACTGCCGAGAATGGCACCGGCAGCGAGCGCAGCACCGCTGTCATCGCGCCGGCGTGGAATCTTGCGTGAGCGGTTTTCACGGTTTCCACAAGCCTTGCAGACGTAGGTGTCAGTCCTTATGCCTTCAGTCCGTGTGGTAGGAGGAACCGTGACCTGAGAGTCAACGAGAGTCATGGCCCGGGCATTGCAACGGGGACAGACGGAGTAGTTGTTGCGCAGATTGACGTAAGGGAGAATCTCGGTGGTGTTGCACTGCGGACAGAGCCATACGTCATAGTCTACGGAGTCTATTTTCTCCTCAGCGTCCTGGGCTGCGGTGAGGTAGGAATTATCGTTTTCTTCATCGACGAGGTTCATCCTTGTGCCGCAGTTGGGGCAGTTGCGCGGATGTCGGCGAATCCGTCGGGCTTTCCATACCGCGATGAGGAATGCCGGAAGTGCCATGCCGAGCGATAGAAATGAAATAAACATCAGCACAGGTCGGATGGAGTCAATACGGCGATAGCGAAGTACTTCATCGAGTTTTCGGGTTGATAAGATTGTATATAATATCCACAGCAGACATGCCAGTCCAACCCATATAGAGAAGTTGAGATAAAGCATGAAAAACTCGTCGCCGCTCATGCCCTCGGATTTCGGATGAGTGAGCCGGTCAGACGGGAGTGAGGATCGCAGTTCGTCGGCCACGGTTGGGTCAGAGAGTTTTTCGATAAGAGCAGCTGTTCCGGCCGTTATTCCTGATTCATAATCACCTTCTGAGAAATATGGAACCATGTCATTTCGGATTATTCGACCGGCGGTGATGTCAGGTATGACGCCTTCGACACCATATCCGGTGCGAATCACTGCGCGGCGGTCACCGGTGGATATGAGCATCAGCAGACCGTTGTCTTTATCCCCCTTTCCGATGCCCCATTTTTCAAACAGAGCGGTGGCGAATTCATCAGGAGTCATTGACGGGTCAACCTCATCGACAGTCACTACCACCATTTCGGCGGAAGTTGAGCGCCACACGGAGTCAATGGCGGCGTCGAGGCGACCGATGGCCTTGGGTGACAGGACTCCGGCTCCGTCGGTCACAAAGCGATGTCGGTTTGAAATGTGGACGTTCTGAACCTCGTCAACCGTCACAGCCTCAGCCGTGGATGCACCAAACCAAAGCATGACGAGAGCGATAAGACGGACAGTTTTATTAAGATGTTCCATAATATAACGGGAGTGAGATAGTGTTGCTGAATGATAGAATCAGTTGTTGATTTTCAGACTCATTCCGTTGAGCTTGCGGTACATTTCGAGCGCATACACGTCGGTCATGCCGGAAATATAGTCAATCGATGCGAGAATTTTGCCATAGAGTGTCGGGTCACTTACCTCATATTGCTTAGGCACTTTGGCCAACAGAAGTTTGGAATAATTGAGCTTTGGGTTAAGCACGGCGTGAATCACCTTTTCCATGAGGAATGAAATGATGCGGTTACCGGCCAGTTCGATGTCGACCACATCCGGTGCGCAATAAATCCGCTCCCATGACAGGCGTTCACACTCGGCGTAGCAGTCGCGTTCGCGCTGTCTGATGCTGTCGAGCAGCGAACCTTGAAACTCTCCACGGAGGATGCTCTGTTCATGCTCTATGAATGTTTCGGCGCAGCAGTCAATGAGCAGACCGATTATGCTTGCCCGCAGGTAAGCTATTTGCTCGTTGGGGTCATTGACGCGGCTGAGAGTTTGCTCCACACGCTTCCGGCGCTCAGGCTCGAAGTAGTTGAGAAACAGTTCCTTCACTTCAGTAGTGGATAGGATTCCAAGCTTGTGGGCGTCCTCGATGTCCATGATTTCATAGCAAATGTCGTCAGCGGCTTCCACAATGTAGACAAGCGGATGGCGGGCATAGCGCAACGGTTCATCCGGACGGCTAAGTCGAATGATTCCGAGCATATCGGCCACTCGCTCATAGTTTATTTTCTCGGCATCAAAAAATCCGAATTTCGGATGTGAATCGGTGGCTAAAAGTGACTCGTATGGATATTTGATGATGGATGCAAGAGTGGAGTAGGTCATGGCGAATCCACCAGGTCGCCGACCGAGAAACTGATGAGTCAGCAGGCGGAATGCGTTGGCGTTTCCGTCGAAATGCGTGAAGTCGTTCCATTGCTCCGGCGTGAGACTGTCGCGGAGCATATTACCGGGACCTTCGCTGAAAAATGTTGAAATAGCTTTTTCACCAGAATGACCGAACGGCGGATTGCCGAGGTCATGGGCCAGACAAGCTGCCGCCACTATTTCACCTGCGGCATCGAGCTTTTCAGCCTGTGGGGTGGATGCGTAACGCTTCTTGAGTTGAGCGGCCACCGCACCGGCAAGCGATCGGCCTACGCATGCCACTTCTATACTGTGGGTCAATCGGTTATGAACAAAAATACTACCCGGAAGCGGAAATACCTGAGTTTTGTTCTGGAGTCGGCGGAAGGGTGATGAAAACACGAGCCGGTCAAAGTCACGTTGAAACTCCGAACGGGTTTCGCTGCCGGGGACGTGATAGTCCTCCTGACCGAAGCGGAGGTCGTTGATAAGCCGGTCCCAGTCCATTTTTTTGTTCATGGCAAGTGCGGAAGTAAGAGGGGGGATTGTTATTTCTTTGCGAGGTAGATGGTGCAAACGCCGAAGGTGAGCGGAATAAAGCGCCCGTCGGTGAAGCCGGCCCTGTGCATCAGTGCGATCATCTCATCGCCCTGCGGGACGGCGGCAATACTTTCAGGCAGATACGAGTAGGCGCGGGGGTCGTTTGACACCATTCTGCCTATGGTGGGGATGATGCAGCGTGTATAGAAGCGATATAGCGGGTAGATACATGACGAGCGAGGTGTTGACAGCTCAAGCACACACACTGTTGCTCCCGGTTTCATAACACGATACATCTCCCGGTAGCCGTCAAGCAGATTCTCGAAATTTCTCACACCGAAAGCTGATGTGACAACGTCGAAACTATCGTCGGGAAACGGCAGATTCAGGCAGTCGCCCGGCTCAAGCCGGATAGTGTCGGTGAGATTTTCCTCGCGCACTTTCTCCATACCCTTCTCAAGCATTGCTTCCGAGAGATCTACGCCGATGATCTGTAGCGGATCAAGGCGTCGGGCCATCATTATGGCAAGATCACCCGTTCCGGTGGCAATGTCAAGGATATAATCATGAGGTAAGTCGCGGAGAAGAGCTATTGCCTTGCGACGCCAGATGCGGTCAATGCCGAGCGTCATGGCCCGGTTCATGAAATCATAGGCCGGCGCGATTGAATCGAACATTTCGCGTACCTGTTCGCCTTTATCGCGCCGGTCATCGTAGGGATTTATTTCCTCGCAGTTCACTGTCAGGGGTTGAGGGTATTGAGGCAGTCAAGCACATTGGTCTCAATGCGGCGCAACAGATCGCTCTCGTCGGCCTTGACGAACTTCTTTCCCGTGATATGTTCGTAAAGCTCTATGTAGCGCTGCGAAACAGACTCAACAAATTCATCGGTCATTTCAGGCACTTTCTGACCCTCTTTGCCCATGAAACCGTTGTCCATCAGCCACTGGCGTACAAATTCCTTAGATAGCTGACGCTGTGGCTCTCCGGCGGCCAGACGTTCTTCGTAGCCGGCTGCATAGAAGTAGCGTGAGGAGTCTGGTGTATGGATTTCGTCAATGAGAATCACTTTGCCCTCACGCAGACCGAACTCATATTTTGTATCGACGAGAATCAGTCCTTTCTCGGCGGCCATCCGGGTGCCGCGCTCAAAGAGGGCGCGGGTGTAGCGTGCCATGGTGTCAAATTGCTCCTCGGTCACGATGCCTTGTGCTATGGCATCTTCGCGGGATATGTTAAGGTCATGCCCTTCGTCAGCTTTTGTGGTGGGCGTGATGATCGGTTCGGGGAGCTTCTGATTTTCTTTCAGACCTTCAGGAAGTGTGATTCCGCAGATTTCACGGACACCGCTCTGATAGTCGCGCCATGCACTGCCGGCAAGATAGCCGCGGATAATCATCTCGAGTTTAATGCCCTCGCAGCGGTAGCCCACAGTGACCATAGGATCAGGTACGGCAAGCTTCCAGTTAGGAACAATGTCGGCCGTAGCATCAAGGAATGTTGCCGCGATCTGATTGAGAGCCTGACCTTTATAGGGAATTCCCTTAGGCAGGATGACATCGAAGGCGGAGATGCGGTCAGTGGCAACCATGACGAGAATATCGTCGTTGATGGTGTAGACGTCGCGGACCTTACCGTGGTAAACGGCAGTTTGTCCGGGAAAATTGAACGAGGTGGAGGTTAAAGCCTTTTCCATGAAATATTCGGATTGTGATAAATAGTAATGCAAAGGTAGCAAAAATTTAGCTCATTCCCACGCGAATTGTTCCGAAATCAGATTCGGGAGAAGAATGTTTGGCTCCAAACTGCCGGAATGTCATTATGAGATAATCGGTATTTTAGTTTTTTTAATGGAGGTGTGCAGCAAGCCGGCACGTCTGTAGGGTAAATTTGTATTCCATAATTTCTCCTCATAATTTCTAACTTCAAATCCCCGCCTCGCTATGACAATTCTTTTAATTCTATTCCTTCTTCTCTGCTGGCTAGTTGAATCCCTCAACGACGGAAGTAAATAAAATACTGATTAATAACCATAAGGTGAATAAAAGTCCTCACGAAAAAAAATTGTAAATTTGCATATTATTCCCAACATTAATGTATGGAT
>CAZKNK010000092.1:0-8211 GCA_964554195.1 uncultured Staphylococcus sp. | reverse complement strand
TTGCGCATCGAGGCATTACCCTCGGCTTTGCCGTCTCCAAAAGTATAAACTCTTTTCATCGGTGATGTGTTAAAAAATTTGAATTATAGTGATTAGTAAATTTGTCATGGTTCGGAAGAGATTCTGCAAAGATAATGTTTATTCTGAAAAAATAGAAGTTTTATCAGCAAATTTTTATTAAGTGATTGATTGCAAATCCGTTTTTTGTTTCAAGTGGAGAGTCTGCCCGGATTCACCTTCGGATTTGGGTTTCTGATGCATTGCTTCACGGCTGAAAGTA
This sequence comes from uncultured Staphylococcus sp., assembly GCA_964554195.1. GTDB lineage: Bacteria > Bacteroidota > Bacteroidia > Bacteroidales > Muribaculaceae > Duncaniella. Next base: position 7,931 of record CAZKNK010000092.1, on the reverse strand, counting down.
GAATTGATTTTGATGTTAAAATATAGATATTAAATGTTTACAAAAGTTAAATACAATGTATTTTCAGCATATTTGGTTGGTATATATAAAATGTATGTTTAAATTTACGGATTGAAATTTAATACCTCCGGAAAGCCGTTTTCCTGACGCGACATCTGTCAAGCGGGTATGGCATCAGGAATAGAAACAATGAAATTTACTTAAATTTGAAATATTTTATCTATGGAAATGCGTGACTCATCCCTGAAGCCGGCTGAAATGGCCGGGGATGTAACCCTCAATGAAGCGACAGTTGAAATGACTGTGACTGATGAACCTGTGGCAACCGAATCAGTTGCTGCCGAACTTCCGGCCGATCAGGTCGAGGCTGAACCACTAACCACGGAGGCTATATTGGCCCGGATGACGGTTCTGTCAGAATCTGATGCCGCTGAAATATCTTCTGATGAAATTTCACGTCTCAAGCAGCAATTCTATATGCTTAAAAGCGAAGAGGCGTCAAAAAATATCGAAGCTGACGCCGAGGCCGAGGATGCTTCTTTCACCGTCAGCGAGCCTGACAACTCCGAGGAGACCTTCAAGACTCTTCTTGCTGCTATTAAAGAGAAAAAGGCTGCTCACCGTGCCGAGCAGGAGGCCCGTCTGCAACGCAACTATGAGCTTAAGTCGGAGATAATCGACAAGCTCAACGCTCTCAGCGCTGATACTGACAATGTGAATCGTGTCGTGGCTGAGGCACGTGACCTTCAGCAGCAGTTCAAGGAAATTGGCGAGGTTTCGCCCGTTGTTTCAAGTGACCTCTGGAAGAAATATCAGGAGGCTTGCGAGCATTTCTATGATCAGCTCAAGATAAACAAGGAGCTTCGTGACTATGACTTCAAGAAAAATCTCGGAGAAAAGGAACTTCTCATCGCTGAGGCCACCCGTCTGCTCAATGAGCCTGACGTTGTGGTTGCTTTCCGCCGCCTTCAGGTGCTTCATGACAAGTGGCGTGAGATAGGTCCTGTCACCAAAGAACTCCGTGAGGAAGTCTGGAACAAATTCAAGGATGTATCGGCTCAGATCAACAAAGCTTATCAGGCTTTTTTTGAGGAACGCAAGGCTCGTGAGCGCGCTAATGAGGATGCCAAAGTGGCTTTATGCGAGCAGATTGAGGCTCTTGATTTCTCCGAACTCCAAACATATTCCGCATGGGATGACATGACCCGGCAGATCATTGCCCTTCAGGACGAATGGAAGAAGGTGGGTTTCGCATCACGCAAAAACAATAATGCGCTGTTTGCCCGATTCCGTGCTTCTTGTGACAAGTTTTTTGCCGCGAAAGCCGAATTCTTCCGCAAGATGAAAGAGTCACTTGCTGAAAACCTCGAAAAGAAAATCGCCCTTTGCGAACAGGCTGAGGCCCTGCGCGAAAGCACTGACTGGCGCAAGACTTCTGACCGCCTTGCAGCTCTCCAGAGGGAGTGGAAGCAGATTGGAGCTGTAGCCAAAAAACACAGCGACGCCGTGTGGAAACGCTTCCTTGCTGCGTGTGACTACTTCTTTGAGCAGAAAAAGAAAGCCACATCCGGCACCCGTAAGGCTGAGCAGGAAAACCTTAAACTGAAAAAAGCAGTGGTCGAAGAACTCCTTGCTCTCGAGCAGCAGCAACTTGACCGTGCCGCCATGCTCAAGGCTATCCGTGAACTACAGTCACGCTGGCAGCAGATCGGTCATGTGCCGTTCTCTGAAAAAGATAAGGTTTATAAGGAATACCGCACTGTTGTCGACCGGCTCTATGATGGTCTCGGCTCTCGTGAAAACCGCCGCAGAATGGAGTCGTTTGAGGCATCTATTTCCGAAATAGGTAATGACGGCAACCGTCTCTATCGTGAGCGCGAGCGCCTTGTCCGCGTCTATGAGCAGCGTAAAGCCGAACTCAGCACCTATGAGAACAATCTTCTCTTCTTCAACTCCAAGTCAAAGACCGGCGATTCAATGCTCCGCGAATTGCAGCGCAAAATTCAGCGTATCAAGGACGATATTGCTGACCTCGAGAACAAGATCAAACTTGTCGATTCGCGACTTTAACTCCTTCTTTTGTTAAACCGGACATTCATTTAATGGCTTTATCTGAAAAAAAAGGAAAGTATGGGCGTTTTCTTCACAACATCCTGACTTTCTTTGATTTCGTAATCCTGAATATAGTATTCGTCATCACTTGCGCCATCAACCCCGAAAACCATGAGTGGAATTCGAGGGTTGTGTGGTTGCTTGTGAATGTGTCATACTTTCCGTCGGCTTTCTGGCTTAGCAAGATTCATAAGGTCAGGGCGATTCAGATGGACCGTGTTATGGTCTATTCTTTGCGGGCCGTCGGATTTCACGCCGCACTTTTCATTGTGTTGCTCTACTGCATGGGGCTTGACAGTCTGCCCTGGCAGATTTTTGCAGAATTTTATTCATTGGTTGCCGTGCTGTTCATGCTTTGGTGGACAGCCTCACATTATGTCATCAAGCGCTACCGACGTCGTGACCGAAACTACTGTCCGGTTGTGATAGTGGGATGTGGTCCCACAGCTGTCCGTCTCTATCAGGAGATGAAAAGCGATGCCGGTTTCGGCTATAATTTCCGCGGATTTTTTGATCTTTATTGTCCGCCCGACTTCCCGTACAAGGATATGTATAAGGGGAGTCTTGACGAAATTGAGGACTATGTGGTGGATAATGCGATTGAAGAGGTCTATTTCACGCTTTCAGGTGAATTGGAGGATATAGTCAGAAAAGTGGTGTCGATGTGTGACCGACACATGGTTTCGTTCCGCTTCGTCCCTCAGATTCCTCGCTATCTCAGCCGTCAGTTCCACCTCGAGCCGATGGGGCAGATGCCTGTGATGGTGATGCGTAACAATCCTCTCGACAGCATTGTCAACTCATCCTTGAAGCGACTTTGGGACATTTTTGTTTCAGGCACGTTCCTGATTTTCTCGCCACTGATTTTCATTCCGGTTGCCATTGCCATTAAACTGAGTTCACCCGGTCCGGTTTTCTTCAAGCAGAAGCGTACCGGCTATAAGGGCAAGGAATTTCTCTGCTGGAAGTTCCGCACCATGAGGGTCAACGATGCGGCTGATTCCGTTCAGGCCACCCGTCATGACCCGCGTAAGACAAAAGTCGGCGATTTTCTCCGCAAGACGAGCATCGACGAATTGCCGCAGTTCATCAATGTTTTTCTCGGCGATATGTCGGTTGTTGGACCTCGCCCTCACATGCTCAAGCACACCGAGGACTATTCCAAACTCATTGAGAAATATATGGTACGTCATATTGTCAAACCCGGCATTACAGGTTGGGCGCAAGTCAAGGGCTACCGAGGTGTGACCGAGGAACTATGGCAGATGGAAAAGCGTGTCGAGCATGATATTTGGTACATTGAACACTGGTCATTCTTCCTTGATATTAAAATCATGATCCGAACGGTGATCAACGCTCTCGGAGGTGAAGAAAATGCGTTCTGATACGAGAATGACCGACTCGGAAATACGTGACAAAGCCACGGCTTTGCTCCGTCGGTTTTATGGCTACTCATCATTCCGGCCACATCAGCTTGAGATTATCACGGCTGTAATGCAGGGGCATGACGTAACCGTTCTCATGCCTACAGGGGGCGGAAAATCAGTTTGCTTCCAGATTCCGGCACTGTTAGGCAATGGTTTCGCCATTGTGGTTTCACCGCTCCTTTCGCTTATGAAGGATCAGGTTTCGGCTCTGTTGGCCAACGGTATTCCGGCCGCTTCGGTCAATTCCCTTCAGAGTGATGAGGAGAATCATCGGATTCTCGAGCAGCTTATCACTGGCAAGATCAAGATTCTTTACATTTCACCGGAGCGACTGCTGATGGAAATGGATCGGTGGTCTTCTGACCTGCCGGTTGATCTCATCGCTATTGATGAGGCTCATTGCATCTCGCAGTGGGGGCATGACTTTCGTCCTGACTATACCCGGCTGAGCCGAATCAAGGAACTGATGCCCGACGTCCCCATCATGGCTCTGACAGCCACGGCCGACCGTCTTACCCGCGATGACATCGCCCTTCAGCTACGGCTCCAGGACCCGAAGCTGTTTGTCGGCTCGTTTGACCGTCCGAATCTTTCACTGAAAGTGATGCTTAATCCCGGAAAAGCCGATCGCTATAACATGATATGCTCTATGATCAACCGTTACAGATATGATTCAGGCATAGTCTACTGCATGAGCCGGAAAATTGCAGAGAACGTGAGTGCCGAACTTTCGCAGCGGGGATTCAGGTCGGCCCCCTATCATGCCGGACTGTCAGCCGAATTGCGTAACGATACGCAGGAGAAGTTCATTAACGGTGAGTATCAGGTTATCTGTGCCACGGTGGCTTTCGGAATGGGAATCGACAAAAGTAATATCCGTTGGGTTATCCACTATAATCTTCCGAAAAACATCGAGTCGTATTACCAGGAAATCGGTCGCGCGGGGCGTGACGGATCGGCTGCCGAGACGGTGATGTTTTATTCTTATGCCGACATTGCCACACTTCAGTCGTTTGTCGATGAAAGCGGTCAGCGGTCGGTCAACATGGAGAAACTTGAACGCATCAAGGCTTATGCTGAGGCAAGTGTCTGCCGCCGGCGTGTGCTTTTGAGCTATTTCAATGAGATTCTTGACCATGACTGCGGCAACTGTGACGTATGCCGTAATCCTCCGCAGCGGTTTGATGGTAAGATTATCGCCCAGAAAGCGTTGAGTGCGGTGGTGAGAACGGGTGAATCCGTCGGTATCACTATGCTTATCGACATTCTGCGCGGCATGTCAAACGCTGAACTTATCTCTAAAGGCTATCACCTGATAAAGACCTATGGAGCCGGACGTGACATGAGTTTCGGTCAATGGAATCACTACATAGCCCAGCTCATTCAGCTCGGAATGTTTGAGATTGCCTACGACCGCCACAATCATCTGACGGTCACTGATTACGGACGTGCGGTGCTTCGCGGTGAGGTGGAGGTTTCGCTCGCCAAGTATTCACAGATAATCACCGGCAAGTCAGGCAAGGTGCGTCGCCGCATGAAGGAGGATGTGACCATGACTGACGATGAGCGGCTAATGATTCTCCTGAAGGCTCTGCGTGAAAACATTGCGTCCTCTGAGGGAATTCCTTCATATCTTGTGCTGAATGATAGGATTCTCGAGGAGCTTGTCAGACTTAAACCGCAGTCTATGGAGGAGTTTGCGGATGTGGAAGGTATCGGCGAGCGTCGTGTCATTAAGTACTGGCGCCGGTTTGTTAATGAAATTCTCGTCTTTCTCGGCAAGAAAAAGGTTGCGTCCCGCGGTGTGAGTGCGGCTGAGACTGCTCTGTTGCTTTCACGTGATTTCCAACCGGCGGAGATTGCTGAAATCAAAGGAATCAAGGTCAGTTCGGTCTACCATCATATCGTTGAACTGATTGATGCTGACCGTTTCACAGACTTCTCGCGTGTGATAACCCGGAATCAGTATCTCCATGTCATGAAGCTCTACGAGGATGACCCCGAAAAGCTCTATGAGCGTATTGATAAGGATCTCCCTTATGGTCTACCTACCGTGGCTCTCGCCATTTCACGCTATCTTTTGCGACATAAGAAATGATTGCCGAATATCAGTCGCCGTGTGGAATGCTTTGTATCGGAGCCGACTCTTCAGGGGTAGCTCTTTGTGACTGGATGGGCAATCCGGTCAGGGAGCGCAGGTCGTTGATTCGCTCCGGAGTGACAGCATCATCTGTCGGAAGCCGGTTTGTGGCCGAAGCTTGCCGTCAGCTTGATTTATATTTTGAGAGGAAATTAATTGCGTTTTCAGTGCCGTTGTCGTTACATGCAACTCCGTTTCAGTCAGCGGTGATTGACGGATTGATGCAACTCCGTTACGGGGAATTGGTGTCCTATCTCTGCCTTGCCAAACGGCTGGGTCGACCTGAAGCTGTCAGAGCCGTTGCATCGGCTGTCGGAGCAAACATTATGTCAGTACTGATCCCATGCCACAGGGTCATTGGTAGCGACGGACGGCTCACCGGCTACGCCGGTGGTCTCGAAGCCAAGAGCTTTCTGATTTCGCTTGAAAGGGGAGTGGTGTCAGCCGCCGACGGGATTAATGAGATTGTTCAGACTCACCTTGATGTCTGAAATCATGGCCTGAAGTGGAGTGATGATAGGGGTGAACTCCGGCTGATTTTTCGGCATGAAAATTTTGAGTCGTCCGGGATGACATTTGATTCTGATTTCTCGGTCGAGGGTAACGGGTTCGCCGTCAATGTGAGCAGGTCCGGGAAACCGGCGTGAAATTCGTAGTCCGGCTGTACGGATAGTGGTGATTAGGGCATTCTTGTCGAGCAGACCTGTAAGAAGATCCACACCCACAAGGGCTGTCGTGAGCGGATTGCCGGCATGGACAAGGGTCACGTCGAGTAATCCGTCAGTGATTGAGGCTTTCGGAGCAATATAGGCGTTGTTGCCATACTGCGATGCGTTACACACAGCCACCAGAAAAGCTTTTTCATTCATCACCTCGCCGTTCACCTCAATCGTATATAGTTCCGGCTCATATTTCTTATACGTTTCAAAAGTGCTTTGGATGTAAGTCAGTTTGCCACGGGTCTTTTTCTTGGCAAACGCCTCACTGACTGCTGCATCAAAACCCACACCGAAAGTGCAGAAACAGGGTCGCCCGTTGACGGTCATATAGTCGGCGGCTATAACGTTTTTTTCCTCAATTACGTCAATACCCTCACGAATACCGATTTTTATTCCAACATGACGGGCCAGTCCGTTGCCTGACCCACACGGGATTATGCCCAATGCCGTCTGTGTATCGCGTAGAGCGGCTGCCGTTTCGTTGATTGTCCCGTCGCCACCTGCCGCAAGCACAGCGTCATAGTTCATCGTCACTGCCTCGGTAGCAAGTCGGGTAGCATCGCCGTGACATTTGGTTATTTCCGCGTCGATTTTCCATCCCGACGGTTCGAGCCGTTCCCTGACATACTCATCCAGCCCATCCTTTTTATGGGTGCCGGATATCGGGTTGATTATCAGGAGCGCTTTCACGGTGATTGCTTGCAGGATATTCGGTGATTAATGTGCGGGGAGATGTGATCAAATTGTCACCCTTCGGGTCAGACCTCCGGCTTTAAGGATATATATTCCCCGGGTGGTCATTTTGAAGCGATGTGTTCCGGCCGGAATTGTTTCCTGGGAGATGAGCTGACCGAGAATCGTAAAGAGCTTCACTGTCACCGGTTGACTTGACACAATGTAGATATATCCGTCCTTGACAGCCGTCTGCACCTGTTCCGATTCATTCAGCTGAGTCTGAACCACGGTCGGAACAGAACTGACCTCTTCCCATTTGGGCGATGCAGCGTCTGCCGCGAATATCGCGGCTGTCAGAGCAAGTATCATCAGAAGTCGGCGCATGGTCTGTTTCCCGTGTGATTAAAATGATTTAGACTACAAAATTACAAAATAATTTTATATTTCCCACCCCTCCCGGCGGAAATTCAAGTTTTTGCCATTTCACATCCTCTATTGTCGCGTTCTGACTCTGTTTTGGCACGTTGAGTGGCCGGCAATTTTGCCGTTTTTGTGACTAAGGTTGCTGTGGATTCGGGCGGTCTGAAAATTTTTTTCAGTAGAGGTGCGATTTTATTTTTCGGATTAGAAAAAAGTTATTATTTTCGCGGTGTGGATTGCCGTAATGGTGTCCGCTGCTAAACCGATAATATTAACATATAATTATGATATATAATTTCCGTCTTGTATCTGACGAGGTCGATAACTTTAAGCGTGAAATCCAGATTGATTCGGATGCCACTTTCCTTGACCTCCGCAACGCTATTTGCGACTGCACCGGCTATGACAAAAATCAGATGAGTTCATTTTTTCTCTGTG
>CAZKNK010000091.1:0-8299 GCA_964554195.1 uncultured Staphylococcus sp. | reverse complement strand
AACGGGTTCGTAGGCGAGGATGAGCTTAGAGAAGTCATCGGCCGACAGATTGAAGAGAGCGTCCTCGATCTGAGCCTTCACAACGTCGAGATATGTGCCGTTTTCGCGCTGCTCAAGCACTTCGCCGATACAGAAAATCGGAGTCAGACCGTTTTCAAGAGCGAGAGCAACCTTCTCCTTCAGAGTTTCTGAAGTTTCGCCATAATACTGACGGCGCTCTGAGTGGCCGAGGATAACGTATGTTGCACCGGTTGAAGCGACCATAGGCGCAGAAACCTCACCGGTGTAGGCACCGCTGCGATGGTCGGCGCAGTTTTCGGCACCGAGACCGAGTTTTTCCTTATTGATCACCTTGTCGATAGAAGCGAGGTGAGTGAAAGGAACGCAGATGATGACGTCACACTTGGCGTCGGTGGCCTCAAGGGCCTTGTTCACATCTTCGGCAAGTTTAATGCCTTCAGGTAAGGTGGTGTTCATTTTCCAGTTACCTGCTACGATATTTTTTCTCATTTCAGTTTTGGATGTTAATCGTTTCAGTGTGCAAAATTAAAAATTTTAGTTGGAAATGTCAAAACTAAAATCAGTTGTCGGCACCGGGCGATAAGTTCTTATAAGGGTCGGGACCATAGACGTTGTCGGGTCCGCTCGGTTGGCACATAAATATCAAATAGACTATCATGAGTACAAAGACGCATAATCCGGGAAGCACCATGCTTCTTATAATTTGCATTATCTGATCTATGCTTAAAGATTCTGGTGTGGTCATGAAAATTATCAAGTCATGTCCCATGGATATAAAGGCCCAAATGGATATTACAATGCTAATCACATAGTAACCCACAGTCCACCATCCGCTTCGACCGGAATCGTGAAACCGACGGGTAATCAGCGCCATTGTAGGGACAATACAGATGAGATTGAATATCATGCTTACAGTAGAAACAATGGGATTTCTAAACAAAGCAAAAATAAACGCAACAATAAACAAGAATAGTTGGGCATACCAGAACTCCGCACGGGTAGAGCGGCCTTTAAATTTAAATCCCTCAGTGAAATAGAGGTTAATCGCCTGAATGAAATCAACGTTCATTTTTTGAGATTTTTACGGATGAATTAATAGAAATTTAATCGAAATATGTCTTTGGATCGGTTGGCGTTCACTCCACGGGAGTTTCACCGGTGAAAAATGCACGAACCTTTCCGACCGGGAGCTGTCCTTCGATTTTGAGAGGGATGCGTCGGTCATCAGCAGAAATCCAGCCTACAATCGGTGCCGAACTCTCCACGCCGTTGCGGGTGAAAGTGAAGTTTACAAGGTAAGTGTCATAGCTCTGTGAGTTGAAGTTGATGGTCTGCCGGCCCTGATAGGTAAGTGTAAGGATTTCCTTTTTTGATGCCGAGAAGATGTTGACAGCCACAGACTGGCCCGGCTGCATATTCGCATAGTCAAGTGTGCGGAGATAGAAGAATGTGCTGAGCATGTCGACTGTCATTCCGTTAGCTTCAAGCTGCATGGAAGTAGTGGTGAGGGGGCCGTCAGATTTAAGCCTGCGGGTGCGGGTGCAGTCACCGAAAAATGTGTTGCCTTCACGGGTGAACTTCACCACATCCTTTCGGTATTTTCCGTTTTCGTGGGCAATATATATATAATCTACCGGATATAGATTGGGCCGGGTCATGGTGGAGTAGAGTGTGTCACGGAGCATGAAAATGCTGTTGGCCCACTCGGCATTGCGGGCTGTGACAGAAGCGAGATAGAGGTCTCCGTCATTGACAAGGCTCATTGTCGCATGACCGGCAATCTTGTTGATGAAGCCCCACTTATAGTAAACGTCATAGTTAAGCGATTCGTCGACAAGTGACACCACCGAGGCGCTCTGGGCCATTGTTACCGAAGCCATAGCCCCGGCAAACAGAGAAACGAGAAACAAGTAAAATTTTTTCATACTTCAAATTATGAGGCCTGACGGGGCGGCAAGGAAGGCCGTTAAATCCGCAGGCGGATTAAACTATTTCACTTTCAAGTGTCCGTAGCCCGGATGATGTGACCGATAATGGACTCAATCCAACTCCCGGAACGGCAACATTCCACGATATGACTGTCGGATACGCTTATTGCGCCAGCAGTTTCGGCATACAGCGATGTAGCGCTCATCACCACCAATCTCCACCTGCGCACCCTCCTGAACAAAGTCGCCGTTTGAGTCAATTCGGGCGTTGATGATGGTCTTACGTCCGCATGTGCAGGTCGATTTTATTTCCTCAATGGAGTCAGCTATCTCAAACAACCGGCGCGAGCCTTCAAAGAGATTGCTCCGGAAGTCGGTGCGGAGCCCGTAGCACATCACATTGCATCCGAACTCATCGACAACGAGGGCGAGCTGATCAACCTGTTCAGCGGTGAGGAACTGCGACTCATCGACGAGAATCCAGTTGATGACCTCGCCTGATTCAGTGAAGAGTTCCTTGAAAAACGCATACAAGTCAGTATCGTGATAAATCCACCGGCATTCTCTCTCGATGCCGATTCTCGACCTGATGACGTTGGATGTCTCACGGGTGTCAATCACCGGTTTCAGACATATATACTTCATTTTACGTTCCTCGAAGTTATAGGCCTGGGTGAGAAGCAATGCCGTTTTGGCCGAACCCATAGTACCGTATTTGAAATAGAGTTTTCCTTTCCTATACATGATGGATGAATCTGTTTTTTTCTGCAAATGTATAGCAAAATTAAAAACAATTTATCAAATAATACTATTTCTATGAAATATTAACACCTCTCCGTTATGAAATGTTTTCATTAATCAGCATCAACCGTTGACTGAAGCGAAACTCTGCCAGAGATTGTCGGCCGGCAGCGGAGCGGTCAGATCGATTTCTTTTCCTGAAACGGGGTGGATGAAGCGGATACGGCGTGCCATAAGTGAAATGCTCCCGTCGGGATTCGAGCGTTTGTCGCCATACTTCAGGTCGCCCCTGATAGGACAACCGATAGCTGCAAGCTGCACCCTAATCTGATGTTTTCGGCCTGTTTCGAGGTTGATTTCAAGGAGGTTGTAGTGGTCACTCTGAGCGAGCAGACGATAGGACAGCGCAGCCCGTTTGGCATCAGGGCGTGGCGAAAGCGAAGCATAGGACTTGTTGTTACGCTCGGTGGAGGTAATGAAGTGTTCAAGTCGGCCTTCAGCCGGTTCGGGACAGTTACGGGTCAGCGCCCAGTAGGTCTTTGAAACCTCGCCGTTGCGAAACATCTCGTTCATTCGGGCAAGGGCTTTTGATGTCTTGGCAAAAACCACCAGCCCCCCTACGGGGCGGTCAAGACGATGAACCACGCCGAGAAACACGTTGCCCGGTTTGGCATATTTTTCCTTGAGCCAACGCTTGAGCGATTCTACGAGCGGCTCGTCGCCCGTCTTGTCACCCTGCACAATCTCGCCCGGCGCTTTGTTAACAACAATGATGTGATTATCTTCGTAGATTACTTCCATAATAGTTTCAATCTTGATAGCATAAATCAAACAAAATTAATAATAAATGCTTAGGTGTGCAAATTTGTCACCGGCCCCGGGGAATCTCATTCAGTATTAACAATGAAACACGGCCAACTCTCACAACAAAATGCGTCCAACTCTCACAATGAAATGCGTCCAACTCTCACAACGAAACACGTCCAACTCTCACAATTATCTTCACAATACTTGCATTTTCAAATATTTAGTGGTAACTTTGCGAGCATAACAATCCATATATGTCAGAATACCTAAAAAGAATAGTAGACAAGCAGCTTGAATATCGGCTTGAAGAGATGGGAGCCGTAATCATAGAAGGCCCAAAATGGTGTGGAAAGACCACAACGGCGGAGCAGAAAGCCCGGAGTGTGATCTATCTCTCCGACCCATTCACCCGACAGCAATATCTCGATATGCTCCAGATTAACCCCGGGATAATACTTAGAGGCGAATCACCCCGACTGATTGACGAATGGCAGATAGCACCCCAAATCCAGGACTCAATACGTTCTGAAATAGACCGTCGGAAGGATGTGGGACAATTTATTCTTACGGGTTCGGCTGTTCCACCCTCCAAAGAAGAAATTTTCCACAGTGGAGCCGGAAGATTCGCGTGGCTCACCATGCGAACAATGTCACTGTGGGAATCCGGTGACTCCACTGGCGAAATCAGTCTTAAGGGTCTGTTTGAAGGGAAAACTGATATGAGTGGCACAAACAACCGCACACTTGAGGATATTGCCTATCTGGTATGCCGTGGCGGGTGGCCGGCATCGCTTTCACTCAGTGAGCGCGCAGCCCTGCGGGTGTCAAGCAATTACTATGACGCCATTATCCGCGCTGATCTCGAACGCACCGACCGGCAACTGACCGACCCGGAAACCACAAAAAAGATAATGCGATCTTACGCCAGGATTCAGGGAACGCAAACCCCTGCCACCGTGATTCTTGACGACATATCATCCGGTTCCTCCGGCATATCCGTCAACACTCTTCACAGCTATCTACGGGCATTGCGCGAAATATTCGTGACGGAGGACATGCCGTCGTGGAACCCGAATCTGAAATCAAAGACAGCCATCCGCACGACCGACACAAGATACTTCACCGATCCATCTATAGCCACAGCATCACTCGGCATCGGTCCGGATGATCTAATCAACGACCTAAAGACATTCGGATTGATATTCGAGACACTGTGCATAAGAGACCTGCGCGTGTATGCCGAAGCTATTGACGGCAATGTGTATCATTACCGCGACAAAACCGGACTGGAATGTGACGCCGTGGTACATCTTCGCAACGGAGCATACGGACTGATTGAAATCAAGCTCGGGGGAGACAATGCCATATCCCACGCCACCGAAACCCTCACAAAGCTTGCCTCGAAAATCGACGAGCAGAAGATGGGACGTCCCGCCTTCATGATGATACTCGTGGCTGTGGGATCATACGCCTACCGGCGGGGCGACGGGGTTTGGATTGTTCCGGTAGGATGTCTGAAGGATTGACTTATGGGCTATTAATGCTCGCGGTCACCGAGGTCGAGGATGCGGGGTGTGATGTGGTAGAATTGACGGCCCGCGCGGGTGAAGGGGATGCCGATGCTGATTGAACCGTCAGCGGCGACAATGCGATAGGCTACCGGATAGTTGTAAGAATCATCGAGAATAGCCTCAGGAGGACAGGTGTCAGTAATGACATCGCCATTGCTGAAACGCGCGCGGCGGAGGGTGGAAAAGTCGAGATTACGGGCTGCCGAGGGAAGGAAAACGGGACGAGGCAAGGGATAATAGAGCATTATCAGGTGAGCCTGATAACGGTCATCGGCGTCGATAAACCGGGCGCGACCGAGAGTCCAGACCGGCAATTCATTCTCGCGGGGAATGTCAAGAAACACCACTCCGTCGGTTGATTCGCCATAAAGCCTCTCAGCCTGAATCATTCTGCGCCCCTCCTTACAAAGCACCACTGCCGACGCCACGCTTTGCAGGGCGACAATAGCTCCCAGCATCATGGCTGCAACAAGGACACTTCGGGAGGGTTTGCTTAGCGGCTCAGACGCAAACCAACGGCAGATGGCCACAAGCGCAAACGTCTGCGAGAACCATCCGCTACGTCCCACAATGCCCCCCAAAGCACAGAATCCGGCACTGATGAGCGAGGCGATGATCCACACCGAGGCGGAGGAACGGAGGAAACTGACAAGGCGCCGACGCGATGAAGGAATCAATGCAGCGACAATGAGCAGAAGCAGTCCGGTGAGCGTGACGGGGATTGACTTGAGCAACAGGAGCGGAAGCGGATCGTCGGGAGTGAAATCGCCACCGAAACGGCTCCATATTCCGGGCGACAGAAAGACCACTGCAACTCCCGCTGCAAAGCCGAGAGCAAGCATACGGGTAGCCGCAGGGAAACCGCCCCACAGCCGGTTGCGCCACACATAGAAACCAGCTCCGACGAGCAACGGCAGAGTCAACGCTTCGTGCATGGAACCGGCTATGCCACCCACCACAAAAAGCATCACCTTGACGGCAAGCGACCGGCCAGCGGGCTGATTATTGAATAAAAGCACGGCGGCAAGCACCGTAACGGTGGAAACCGAATAGTTGAGCGCAAAATCCACCGTCATCATAAAATCCCACCAGGGGAACGCCCACACCACCACGGCAATTACCGCCACTCCGAGCAGCGGACGCTCACCCACCCTACCGAGTTTCAGAATCAGCAACGGAAGCAGAGCCGCGCAGCAGCCCAGAATCACACCGTTGAGCCATTTCGGGAAAAGAGCGAGAAAAAGCGGCGCAAGAAAATTTGCCATTCGTCCGTTAGACAACAGCCAGTGGAGCGCCACCGACTTCGGATAGAGCCACAGCGGAAAGCGACCGTCGAATCCGGTGGAGGTACGCAGAGTGGTCATGTAGGCGAAATCATCTCCGCCATAGGGCATGAAAATATATTCGGCCACACATGTTGCAGCCACCACCACAAGCAGGGATAATATTATTATATGTGACAGTTTCATATTACGGACGCAAAATTAAGGAGAATCCTGTAATAATTCGACCAAAAGGCGTAACTTTGTGAAGAAATCAGACCAAACCACAGACTAACCATGTACGAATATATAAAAGGCACCCTCGAGGAACTCACCCCCACCACCGCCGTGATTGACAATCATGGCACGGGCTATCTGCTCAACATATCACTCACCACCTATGCCTCCCTTGAAAACACCCCAGCGGGAAGCGAGGTGAAACTGCTTGTGCAGGAAATAATCCGCGAGGACACATGGACACTCTTCGGCTTCACCACCGGCGCCGAGCGCGACCTGTTCAGGCTGCTCACGGGAGTGTCGGGCGTAGGAGCCAACACGGCAAGAATGATTCTGTCGTCGCTCCGGCCACAGGAACTTGAGCTGACTATACTCAACGGTGACCACGGACGACTCAAGGATGTGAAAGGAATCGGACTTAAAACGGCCCAAAGAATAATTGTAGACCTGAAGGATAAAATAAAACCGAGTGACGAAACGTTATTAGTTCAGGTTGACTCCCGCGATGGCGGAAGCGAGACCATGCAGGAAGCCCTCGCGGCTCTTGTGATGCTCGGCTTCCCCCGGCAACAGGCGGTGAAAGCCTTGAAAAAAATCTTCGAGGCCGACCCGCTTGTTACGGTGGAAAAAGCTATCAAAAAGGCGTTTACCATGATGTAACATTGTAATTACCAGTCATTAGCCCGCGCGCCGGGTATGGAGTGGAAACCACCGCTCTCCCGGGCCGCACATCGTCACTTGAGCAGGAAAAAGTTCAAAATATCTCTTGTCGGGCTGACGCTCACTCTGATTATAGTGATGGCGTCGGCAGGAATAAGTCTGAGGGCGCAGTATGTGACCCCCGGCTTCACTCCGCCTGCGCCCGTTATGGAACCGGTGCCAATCCCGCCGGCTGACTCCATCATGCTCCCCTTTCCCGTTCAGCAAGCCTTCCCTCAAAACTATGAGGAACTTATGGCCGAAGAATTTGCCGCTGACCTCTCCACTCCCTCCAACATCACCACCACAGCCGAATATGACCCCGTGACGGGTCTATACGTGATACGCACCCGCCTGGGAGAATCAGACATCGTCACACCCTTCTTCCTCTCGCCCGCCCAGTATAACGCATGGCAAACCCGGCGCGACATGCAGGAATATTTCAGGTTGCGAAACACCGAAGCAATAGAGAAAAAGGACAAGGAGCCGTTTAACATCCTTGACATGAACTTCGCCCTCGGTCCGCTTGAAAAAATCTTCGGCCCCGGAGGAGTGCAGCTCAAGACTCAAGGCTCGATACAGATTTCAACCGGCGTGAAGTCAAACAAGACCGACAATCCGGCCCTCTCACTGACCAACCGCCGCAAAACCTACTTTGACTTCGACCAAAAGATTCAGGCCACCATCGGAGCAAGCGTAGGTGACAGGCTGAAGTTCAACATGACCTACAACACCGACGCCACCTTTGACTTCGATTCCAAGAACCTCAAGCTCGCTTACGAAGGGCATGAGGATGACATCGTGAAAAACATCGAGGCCGGTAATGTGTCGCTCACAACCGGGTCATCACTCATCCGCGGAAGCACGGCCCTGTTCGGTATCAAGACCAAGCTCCAGTTCGGCAAACTGACGGCCACGGCTTTAGTTTCGCAGCAAAACTCCGAATCGCGCTCCGTCGACACCAAAGGAGGTGTGCAGACCACCGACTTCTCCATCAATGTGGACAATTATGACCAGAACCGCCACTTCTTCC
>CAZKNK010000090.1:1390-8452 GCA_964554195.1 uncultured Staphylococcus sp. | reverse complement strand
CTTGCCCTCGGCGCCCTCCACGGGCACGGGCACGCCCCAATTCAGGTCGCGGCTAACGGCGCGGGGCTGAAGGCCGCCGTCAAGCCATGATTTACACTGGCCGTATACGTTGGTTTTCCATTCCTTGTGTCCGTCAAGAATCCAGTGGCGAAGCTCCGGCTCCCACTTGTCGAGCGGAAGATACCAATGGGTGGTGGGCTTGAGTTTCACCGGCTCGCCGGTCATGGCTGAGCGGGGATTGATGAGTTCGCTGACACTCAGCGTGGCGCCGCACTTCTCACACTGATCACCGTAGGCATTTTCATTTCCGCAGCGGGGGCAGGTGCCTGTCACGTAGCGGTCAGCCAGAAATTCGCCCGTCTTTTCATCGTAGGGCTGCTCCTCGGTCATCACGGTGAATTCTCCTTTGTCATACAGATGACGGAAAAATTCCGATGCCGTGCGGTGATGGATGTCGGATGTGGTGCGTGAATAAATGTCGAAGCTCACTCCCAGGTCGGCGAGTGAGTCCTTGATGATGGTGTGATAACGGTCCACCACTTCCTGCGGTGTGATTCCTTCCTTACGCGCTCTCAGGGTGATGGGTACACCATGCTCGTCGCTTCCGCCTATCATGATCACGTCCTCTCCGCGGAGTCGCAGATAGCGGGCATAGATGTCGGCTGGAACGTAAACACCGGCAAGGTGACCTATATGCACCGGGCCGTTGGCGTAGGGTAGGGCGGTTGTGATGAGTGTCCGTTTATATTTTTTATCCATGTTTTTTCAGACAGATGGTTTATAATGTTTTTTCCGCGCTCGGGCGGCCTCACTTTTCTTAGTGCAAAATTAGTGTTTTATTTTGCTTTCTCAAAATTTCACTTGCAGTTTAGGCTCATGACGAAATCGCGCAGCTCAAACTTGGTTTCAATGAATGTAATGACGAAATTCTGCCAGACAGGATTTTCGATTGATTCGGCAAATGAAATGAGTGATTTGTCGTCACACGGATTGGCCGCACTAAGATCCACTGATTTGGCGGAGCGCTCTATAGCTTTTTTCCACAACACTGCCATGGCTCCGGCTGCAAATTGCAGATTTCGCCCTATCGGAGGGAGGCGGAGCAGCTGGAGAAACATGGCCTCTTCCTTAAGTTCTTTCCACTTTTTTTGCAGAGCGAGTCCGCGCTTTTCGCGGTAGGCTTTCCCGATAATGTCATCGCTTGGCGGGAAAACCAGAGCCGGGCCGAGGAGCATGATGCCGAGCAGATTGAAATTCGGTTCCGGCTCGGCAATGATTGTGCGGAAAGCTGTGTGAATCCGTTTGATGACATCTGCTTTCTGCCGTTCGGCTCTTTTTCCGTAGCCGAGTGAGGCTGCGTTTTCAAACCAGTATAGCGCAAGGGGTAGATATTCGGGTGGCAGAGATGACCGTGCAAATTCAAGTCCTTTATTATAGGCTTTCCGGGCATTTTCAAAGTCGGCGGGGCGGTCACTTTCGGTCGAGGTCTGTTTCTGCGTTTGCGTTTGAGCCTGCGTGGATTTTTTAGGATTGTTTCCTGACAGAAGTGCATCCACCTCATTGTCGCCAAGTTTTTCCCGGGCAATCCGGATATATTCGTCGGCTTTTTTCTCATCGCGCACCACACCGATTCCCTCCCTGTATAGCTGTGACAGGCGCAGAGCCGCGTCATAGCAGGGCGAGACGGCCGTGAGGGCTTTTTCAAGATATTTCAGTCCCTCAATTTCATTGGAATATGCGCGGTTCGGGTCGGTCAGTGCGCATCCGTAGAGATATTGGCAGGTCGAATCGCCGAACAAGGCTCCCTGACGGAGAGCGTCGAGGGCGGCATTATCGTTGAGCATAACCCCCTTGATGTGGTTGGCATTGAGCGGATGGGTGGGGAAGTTGCGCTCGAATTGGTCTGACCGGTAAATCGAGTAGAGCTGCTTGGCGGCGCTCATTCCGCCCCAACCTCCGAGAAAGAGGGCGTTTTCATAATATTGAAGGGCTTCTTCAGGTGTGTGTGGGGCGGGAGCTACGTTTCGGTGACACATTTCCCCCCGCATATATTCCGAATTGGCCTCCTGTCGGGTGGCCGCTTTCGTGAACCATTCCCATGCGGTGTGATAATTCTGTTCCACTCCGTCGCCGTTGTAGTATGAATTGCCGAGGGAATACATACTGTAACGGTGGCCGAGTTCGGCTGCGCGCCGATACCATTTCATGCCGAGTGCCTTGTCGGGTTTTATGCCGATTTGTTCGGCGGCGTTTGAGTAGATGTAACCTAACATCTGCATGCACTCCGTGTCACCTCTGTTGATGCCGAAGTTGAGTATCTCCATCACGCGACCGGTTTTCTCGACGGTGTTGAATTCGTATGTTTTATAGTTAAACAGATAGGCGTTTGCAAGTGACGAGAGCATTTTGAGTTCTCCCCCTTCGAGGGCCTCGCGCATCAGTTTGACGGCGCCGTCAAAGTCCTCTTCCATCACTTCACCGTAAAGTTTCTGAAGTCCTGTTTCACCTATGCAGCTCGGGTCGCCCAAGTTCATGCCGCGCTCAAGGATTCTGATTCCTCGTCGGTGATTTATAGAACCGTTCCAGCCATAGATATACTCTCGGGCAAGCAGATACATTGCCGGCGGGAAGTTTCTACGTTCAAGTGATTTGATCATGTCGAGGGCGCGCTCCTTGTCCTGCTCCACATTCAATCCGAACATATACATCAGCGCCAGTTCAAATTCACCGAATATGTTTTTCTGTTGGGCCGAGCGGATCACGTATTCGTAGGCCGCCTCCTGATTGTTTTCTATGAAATCAGCCAAGCGTGACATCATGGCTTGCGCCCATCCGTGGCCGTCGTCGGCCGCGCGGCGCAATCGGTCTCTCACCCGGCTGCTTATATGCACCGAACTCTCGCGGGCGGTCAGCAGGCGGAAGCGCAGCTGTGAATCGCGGTAGTTGGCCAAAGCAGGTTCAAGCAGATATTCGGCAGCATCGGTCGGCTCTACGTTGCGCAGAGCGTCAAGGGCATCCTGATAACTGTCCTCATAGCGGAAGTCAATCGAGTGGTCAACCACGTAGTCCGAAGTGTCAAGGGTCGGGTCGCCGTTCATTTCCGCACCCATATAGCCCGAGGTGCTGACATTGTCATGTCCCGGACGTCGCTCTATTGTCCATCCGCCATACTGCTCCTTGATTTCAATGATGTCGGAGTATAGTTTGCCGTAAACCGATTCCGGTGACGGGAAGCCGTTGATCCAGTTGAGATTCTCGAAATAGAAGGCTTTGGCGCCGTCGTAGGGGGTGTCGGTCAGGCGGAAAGGAAGCAGCGGCACATGGTTTTTGTCGGCCTGTGCGAGTTCGCGCTCCACCTGTAGCGAGCGGTTGTAGTTGAGTGAGCAGAGGGCCACCATGATTCCGCTCTTTCTGATGGCTGCCGGTAGCACCGATGCCCAGGGCGAGCCGTGGGGGATGTCGCGGTAGTCTATGAAGCATTTAAGTCCCTTGCTCTCAAGAAACTCGCATACGGATTTGGCTGTATCCCGGTCTAAACTGGAATAGCTTATAAAGACGTCGTAAACTATATTATTATCAGAAGTCATTTCTTGGATTAAGAGGTCGATGGTTTGACGGACAAGGGTTTCGCCGGATGGTGATGGTTTTGTGCCGACATATTAACCCTCGCAAGTTACGAAAAATTATCCGAATGGCCAAAAATCAAGCATGTCTCGCGTCGCATTGGCCTGAAAATTTGTTATATTTGCGGTTGAATCATATTATGTTATAAACGCATGAGTAAAAATATTGAGGATATACTTCACAACCGCCGGATCAGGAAGGAGATTCTATCCCGTCCTGAGTTCCGCCGTCTGCAATATTGGACCTACGGTGTGGCTGCCGTTGGATTCGCCCTGATGTTTGTCATCACCATCTGGATGGACAAGATTCCGTGGCGGATGATGATCATCCTGCGGGGATGTGCCGGGCTGTTCTTTTTAGCCTTCATCATCCTCGCCGTCATCCTCAAATACCGCACCAATGTCGAATTCCTCCGCCACCGCCGTTGAGGTTTCCGGTGGTTTCCCGGTTGATTTTCCTGTGGTTTACGCTTAAATGAGTCTGTGACCCGTGTGGTGTGAGCAATATTCGGGGGGATGAAAACGTTATTTTTTAGATGAAATCCGCGTTTGCCAAATTTATTGTGATTGTTGCGCTGGTCATGGCCGGTGTCATGGTGTCGTGTTCTCCCAAAAAGAACACTGCCGCGTCACGTAAATATCAGGCTTTCATCACCCGCTACAACGTCTACTATAACGGCGACGAGCATTACAAGGAGACTCTCAAGGAGATGGAGACCGCCTATGAGGATGACTATTCACGCACCCTGTTCATGCACCCTGCCGAGGCGCGTTCCGACGAGAAGGCTCCTCAGCCGTCAGGGTCATTCACCCGCTCCATCGAAAAAGCTCAGAAGGCCATCCAGATCCGTAGCATCAAGAAGCGACCAAAGCGTCAGGCCGGCAAGGGTAATGATCCCGCCTACAAGGAGTGGCTAAAGCGCGACGAGTATAATCCGTTCCTTCACAATGCATGGATGATGATGGGCCGTAGCCAGTTCATGAACGGTGACTTTCTTGGTGCGGCATCCACATTCATGTATATTACCAAGCACTTCAAGTGGCTCCCGGCCACCGTCACCGAGGCTATGCTTTGGGAGGCGCGTAGCTACTGTGCGCTCGGTTGGCTTTTTGAGGCGGAGACCATTCTTGTCAGAGTGAAGGAGGATGATCTGACCTCGTCGAAACTCCGCGAGCTGTATAATTTCACCTACGCCGACTATTATATCCGTTCTGACCGCAACAAGGAGGCTATTCCATATCTCACTGAAGCCATACGTTATGCTTCTGGCAGTCAGAAAACACGGCTTAACTTCCTTCTCGGTCAGCTTTATGAAGCCGAGGGGCAGATGGATAATGCCTATAAGGCTTTTGCACGTGCCGGTTCGTCGTCAGGGGCTTCATATCGGACCAAGTTCAATGCTCGCATCAAGCAGAGCGAGGTATTCACCGGCGATGACATCCGTCCGGAGGTCAACGCGCTGCGACGGATGACGCGCTATGACCGCAACAAGGAGTATCTCGATCAGATTTATTACGCTATTGGCAATCTATATCTTTCACGCGGCGACACCGCTCAGGCCATCTCCAATTATGAACTTGCCACTGCAAAGTCAACACGCAACGGCATCGAGAAGGCTCTCGCTCAGGTGAAGCTCGGCGGACTTTACTATGACCGCGGACGTTATGATCTGGCTCAGCCTTGCTATTCCGAAGCCATTCCGCAGCTGCCGGAGTCATTTCCCGACTATCGCAATCTCCGCCGCCGCTCCGATGTCCTCGATGAACTTGCCGTATATTCGCAGAACGTCACTCTGAATGACTCGTTGCTCCGCCTTTCGGCCATGTCGCCCGAGGAGCAGCTCAAGGTGGTCAACCGTATCATCGACGAACTCAAAAAGAAGGAAAAGGAGATGGAGGATGAGGCGCGCCGCGAGGAGTATCTTGCCGAACAGGCTGCTCAGGGCAATTCGCTTCAGGGCAACAATGCTCCATCATCGTTCACGATGAACAATGACCGCTCATGGTATTTCTACAATACGTCCACTCGCAATGCCGGACGCACGGAGTTTCAGAAGCGATGGGGTAGCCGTAAACTCGAGGATAACTGGCGCCGGCGTAACAAAACCACTTATTCGCTTGACGACTTCGGCGATGAGGATTCTGATTCTGAATCTGCCGAGTCCGACGAGGATTCTGAATCTGCCGACTCTGCCGAAAAGGAGAAGGCTGCCGAGCGTGAGTCTGACCCTCATTACCCTGAATATTATCTCAAGCAGATTCCCTCAACCGATGCCGAGCGGGCCACCGCCGGAGAGGTGATTCAGGAGGGTATCTATAACATGGGTATCATCCTCAAGGACAAGCTCGAGGATTTTGATGCCGCCGACAAGGAATTTTCCACTCTAATGTCACGTTATCCTGAAAATGTTTATCGGCTGGAGGTTTACTATAACCTGTTTCTGATGAACATGCGCCGTGGCAACGAGGCTGAGGCCGAAAAATATCGCCGTTTGCTCATCGAAGAGTTCCCTGACTCGAAGTATGCCGCCGCTTTACGTGATCCGGACTATTTCGATAATATCCGTCGCATGGATGCCCTTCAGGAGCAGATGTATGATCAGGCATACTCGGCTTACCTTAACAATGACAACCGTGCCGTTCACGAGGCTTACCGACGTGTCAACGAGGAGTTTCCTCTCAGCAAGCTGATGCCCAAGTTCATGTTCATTCATGCTCTGGCATTCGTCACCGAGAAGCGTCACGACGATTTTGCCGCAACCCTCCGCGAGTTGCTCGAGCGGTATCCAAACACTGACCTGACGCCGGTTGCCGGCGCTTGGCTCAAAGGTATTCAGTCAGGCCGCGAACTCCGCTCGAGTGCATCAAACTCACGCTCGATGCTTTGGGACATACGCCTGACCAACGACTCTACTGCGCTTCTCTCCGATGCCGCCGACATTGAATTCACTCTCGCGCCCGAGGAGCCTCAACTGCTCGTCCTGATGTTCCCCACTGACACCATTTCGCCCAACACTCTGCTATATGAAGTTGCCCGCCATAACTTCAACACCTTCATGGTGCGCGATTTCGACCTTGAGCTGATGAATTTCGGTCGCCTCGGTCTGCTCGTCATCAAGGGGTTTGACAATGAGGCGGAGTTAAACTATTACCGCAAGATGTTTGAGGGTGCCGGCGGACTGACCCTGCCTGCTCAGGTGCGTCCTGTCCCCATAAGCCGTTCAAATTTCGACAAACTTTTGTCAGGCACAGGTTCGTTTGACGATTATTTCCGGTTCATCGGTGAGGAAACCGACCGCACCACACATGAATCGGTTCTCCCTCCGGACGAATATCCTCCTGCCGACGAGATGTATCCCGAAATTGAGGCCACTTATCCACCCGAAGCATCCGAACCGGAACCTGAACCTGAGTTCATCGAATCTGAAGTGACTGAATC
>CAZKNK010000090.1:0-1290 GCA_964554195.1 uncultured Staphylococcus sp. | reverse complement strand
GCTGCCCCGGCTGCCCCGGTTACTCCGGCTACTCCGGAACCGGTTGCTCCCGTTGCTCCGGCAGTTCCCGCGCCTGCTCCAACCCCTGCTGTGCCTGATTACCCGATTGGCAGTGAAGGCGATGATGATGATTTTTAAATAACCGGTTTTCCGCTATATTATGAATCCGAAAATCCTATGGGCCGATGATGAGATAGATCTCCTTAAGCCCCACATAATGTTTCTCCGATCTAAAGGCTACGATGTGGAGACTGTCAATAATGGCCGTGATGCCCTCGAACTCGTAGGCTCAATCCACCCCGATCTGATTATTCTCGACGAGAATATGCCCGGTCTGACCGGCCTTGAAACTCTTCAGCGCATCAAGCACATTGCCCCGCAGACTCCGGTCATAATGATAACCAAGAGTGAAGAGGAAAATATTATGGATCAGGCGGTCGGTAACAAGATTGCCGATTATCTCATCAAGCCGGTTAATCCCAATCAGATTCTGTTGTCAATCAAGAAGAATCTTCACTCCGAGGCTCTTGTCTCACAGAAGGCCACCGATGACTATCGCCGCGAGTTTCAGGAAATCTCGTCGCAGATCAATGATTCCTATTCGCTGTCTGACTGGATGTCGCTTTACCGTAAACTTGTGTTTTGGGAAATGGAACTGGCCGCTACGGAAACTAATATGGACGAGCTGCTCGGAATGCAGCGCAACGAGGCCAACAGCGAATTTTGCAAGTTTGTCCGTAAGAACTATGAGCAGTGGGTCCGTTCCGATTTTTCTGACCCGGGACGCCCCGAGATGAGTCCCGACCTCTTTCGCACCCGTGTGTTTCCGGCACTTGACCGCGGCGAGAAGATTTTCTTTATCCTGATTGATAATTTCCGTCTTGACCAGTGGCTGTCGGTCAAAGGGTTGCTCACGGAATATTTCAATGTTGACGAGCAGCTTTATTGTTCGATTCTCCCCACCGCAACCCAATATGCCCGCAATGCTATTTTTTCCGGTCTGATGCCACTTGACATCGAGAAGATGTTCCCTGAACTGTGGGTCGATGAGGATTCTCCCGAGGGTAAGAATCTGAACGAGTCTCCTCTGATTGCCACGCAGATCGAACGATTTCGCCGGAAATTCCGTTTTTCCTACACCAAGATTAACGATTCCTCTGCGGCTGAACGCCTGTTGCGTGAATTTTCCAACCTTGAAGCTAACGATTTGAACGTCATCGTGTTCAATTTCATTGACATGCTTTCCCATGCCCGCACGGAGTCAAAGATGATCCGCGAGCTTGCTGCAAA
>CAZKNK010000089.1:0-8508 GCA_964554195.1 uncultured Staphylococcus sp. | reverse complement strand
ATATTACTTATTGTGGACAAAAGAAGGGCACGCAAATGCGAGGAATAAAAATTGCTCCTCTATAAGGAACCCGCTCAGAACCCTCATGTCAACGAAGCTGAACTTGCTTACATTGAGCAGGACAACACTGATCCCAACGAAACAGCACGTGAAAAAGCTGAAATCGAGGACTCAGAAACTGCCACCATCCCCTTCTGGCAGTGCTTCAAATATCCCCAGACATGGGCTGTGTTCTTCGGTAAATTCCTCACTGACGGTGTGTGGTGGTTCTTCCTCTTCTGGACTCCCGCCTACATCAATGACGTGTTCAAGCTTTCCACCTCCGAAGGCGAAGGTATGCTGATGATTTTTGTCCTCTATCTCATCACGATGCTCTCCATCTACGGAGGCAAGCTTCCTTCGATTATCATGGATCGTGAGGCCCGTAAAGGAATCGACGTTAATCCTTACTCGGCCCGCATGAAAGCCATGTTTATCTTCGCTCTGTTCCCCATCCTTGCACTTCTTGCACAGCCACTGAGCGGTCTGTCACCCTGGCTCCCCATCATCATTATCGGTATTGCCGGTGCAGCACACCAGTCATGGAGCGCCAACATCTATTCTGTAGTAGGTGACATGTTCCCCAAGTCAACCATCGCAACCATTATCGGTATCGGCGGTATGGCCGGTGGTATCGGATCCGCACTCATCAACAAGGGTTCAGGTATTCTCTTTGACTACGCCGCTCAGGTTAATATGTCATTCATGAGCTTTACAGGCAAGCCCGCAGGCTACTTCATTGTGTTCTGTATCTGCGGCGTGGCCTATCTCGTAGGCTGGTGCATCATGAAGCTCCTTGTTCCGCGCTACAAGAAGATTGAAGCATAATCCCATTAGGCTCAAGGCGGTCAATCCCGTCCCTGCCTTATTATCCCACTTATATTTCGGTCCGGTTTCCGCATAATTCCTCGGGAACCGGACCGAAAAATTTTTTTCATCCGCATAGCCATCAATTTGAATCATCCATAAAGCGCAATAACACACATAACATTACATAACAATACATTATCTTCGCAACGACTAACGTCATTATGACCGCCCGGACATCCCATAATCATTTTACCGTCATAATGAAATGAAACAAATCCACGAATGACTTATTCACAGCGCAACAATGCGATTTGATCGCTGCAACCTTCTTTACACATGGGCAGCTAATAGCAGCATGTTAGTCAAGCGGATATTCACAGCAAAAGATTATGACATTGTAATAGCATAATGCAACATCCCTTATTATCGCCATCCCGTAAAGGTAAACTAAGTCAAATAACGGAATTCACACTTCAAGTCATCCCGCCAACATAAAACACGAACTCAACGCAGAGAAATTCAACCTCCTAAAACAACAAGGCTGCGACATATCTACTATGCCACAGCCTCATATAAGGGGAATTATAATTCAGATAATCAGAACTGGGGTGTGAATACAAGGTCTGAGAAGGCAGCCCAGTAACCTACGCTTGAACCTTCCTGATATACAGTCAGACGGAAACCATCCGTAAACTCAATGGAAGTATGATCTGCGTTCCATGCGCCGGGAAGTTCACCACTTGCTTTACCGCTATTGTCTGTCACACGCACATCACATTCTCCAAGACCGGTAAAGTTGAGAGTAGCAATAGTTTCACCGAGCAGAATTGACATCTTCCATTCACCGCTTACAGGGTCAGCACGGTAAACAACCGGAAGATTCATTCCTGAGTAGAGACCGGGAGCGAAAGCAACAAACTCACATTCGCCGGTTTCTTCATTAATCACATTAAACTGAACATTCTTGACAGTGGTGGGGTCACCGGTGTCATTGTAAGAAAGTGTCCAGGGACCTACAAGCTGATAGATCGGCGAACTCATGCGGTCCTGAATACAGATTGTAGTGGTGTTAAGCGGCTCAACGGTTGCACCCTCAGCGCTTTCAATAACCACATTGAAGAAGCGGTCATCGTCACGCTCGGGCAGATACTGAGTGCGGATTTCAATGTTACCCTCCTTAGAATCCTTAGGAATATAGATAGTGTTTGAAGTCAGATAGAAATGGCTGTCAGCAATAGCCTGATCCTGATTCGGATCACTTGTACCGGTTATCTTGACAGTAACGGCAACATATCCGTTGGCGTCACCTGTGACAACGACAGGCACTTTAAAAATACCCTTTGCTTCGTTGACAATCATTTCAGCCTGTCCCATCGATACACCTACACCTGATGCGGTGTTGAACGACTTATCTTCGTTATCATCGCTCGAGCAAGATGTCAGGGCAATAGCGCCGACAGCGAGTGCTGATATATATTTGAAAAATTTCATAATTGATTTATAGTTTTAATCGGTAAGACAACGGATTAATAACCGGGGTTCTGCTGACCGGCAAGGTTGGGGTTAACCTGCATTTCGTCGGCAGGGATAGGCCATACATAGCGGTGGTCATCAGAAGAGTAGTGAACACCGTCACCACCGGTCACGATAAGACCTGCAAGGTTGGGAAGGTTGGCTGTACGGGTAAACTCAACTTTCCAGCGACGGCAGTCAGCCAGACGGAAACCTTCACCGATAAGTTCTCTGGTGCGTTCCTGACGGATCTGGCCGAGAAGTTCGCTTCCGCTGTAAGAGACATCGGTATATTTTTCGATGCGATATTTGCGGAAAAGATTAAGTGTGGCAAGAGCTTTTTCGGGCTGATTAAGTTCATACTGAGCCTCCATTACGATAAGATACATTTCCGAAAGACGGAACGGCTTACCCATATTGGCGAGATTATTAACGCTCGAAACAGTGCGGAGATTGGGGTTACCGGGCCACTTGTTAAACACTGAAGTGTTGTTGTAGCTGACACCATTATTAAACAGGTTGCGGCTACCGATGAAAGCGCGGGCGCGGACATCGCCGGTGCCGTAGTAGTTGTTAATGACATTACCTACGGGTACGAAATCTGCCTTATCATCGTCGCTCTGGAGCCAACCACCACCGGTTGAACCAATGTAAAGTTCCTGAGTGTCACAGAAAGGACGGAACATAAGCTCTGAACCGGTATCGTTGAGCCACATCTTCACATAAGGATAGTTACGGTTAAGAATAGTACCGGTTGAAGAAGCATCGACAAGACGATAAAGCTTTGAATCGATTACTTCCTGTGCGCGGGTCATAGCGGTCTGCCAGTCACCCTTAAGCAAGGCCACACGAGCCTGAAGAGCCTTAACAATCCAAGTGTTGAGGTAAGATGATTCCTGAATAAGCGACTGCTCGGCGGCCTCTTCGGGAAGAGCTTCCTCATAATATTTCAGTCCATCGTAGGCAAGCTGAAGTTCATCCTCGATAAACTTGTAGGTTTCAGCCAGAGTGCTACGTCCGGGATAGGTTCCCTTGTTAGCTGAAGGATTGTAGTCAGTACGCAAAGGCACACCTACATGTGAATCCTTGTTAGCCTCAGTGTAGTTGGGGCAGAAAGTCTCGAGAAGCTTGTAGTTATAGAAAGCGCGGGCAAAGTGAGCCTCAGCAATATAGCGCTTCATCTCAGCGATGTTACCTGCCTGAACTGCGGGAAGTTCATCGAGAATGGGCTGAGCCTTTTCGAGGAAGAAGTTAGCCGAAACTATACCTCCGTAGTAGCTTGACCATACGGAAGCAACTTCTGTGGTGGCTGACGTAAGGTCTCCGTTATTGATGGCTCCGTTACGGTTACCGTTCATCACCAGACCGATAAACTGGTCCATCTGAAGGTCGGTAAGATATATGAGCGAGCCTGTGGTGCGTGAGCGGAGACCGTTATAGATACCGTTGCGGTAGTGCAGACAGTCGGTCACGTCACGGATGGCGGTGTTATCATCAAGGGAGTTCGGCTCCTTGAGGTTCATGTCGCAGGAAGTGGCAAGCAGTCCGCCCAAAACCAGAAGTGGATATATGAATTTTTTCATTTTAGTAATTCCTGTAAAAGATTTGTAAAAGCATTAGAACGAAACTTCAACGCCGATTTCATACTGACGGGTGTTGGGGTAGAAGAAAGCCACCACGTTTGATTCAGGCTCGGGGTCGTAGCCGGTATAGCCGGTGAAGGTAAGGAGGTTACGTCCGGTAGCGTGGAAGGTGACGCCGTTAAGCTTGACCTTGTTGAGCAGGCTCTGGGGGAGCTGATAGGTAAGTGTGAGGGTCTTGAGACGCAGATATGAAGCATTCTCGATCAGGTGAGAGTCAAACTGAAGCGTCTGACCGTCGGCAGCGGGAATGTCAGTGATCTGACCGGGATATGTCCAGACATTGAGCATAGATGTCATCTGGTTTGACTGGTCACCGAAGTTATTGTTTTCGATGAAGTAGCGGTCATTGTTGATCATATACTTCTTGGTAGCCCAGTTGAAGTCAACACGCAGACCGAGACCCTTCCAGCGGAGGTCAGTACCGAAGCCACCTGAATAGGGAGCATACTGGCTCTTACCGATAAGTTTTGCATCGCGCTCTTCATTGAACACCTTTGTGAGGTTACCGTCCTTGTCATACCACATCATCTGACCGTCGCGGGGGTCTACACCGGCATAAGCCACGGTGTACATTTCACCGGCCGAGTGGCCCACCTTGTACTGAACGCCGGTGTTAGGCACGGTGAATGTGTCCTGACCGTCAAACAGCTTGGTGATTTCGTTGTAGTTATAGTTGAAGTTGGCGCGAAGTGTCCATGTCCAGTCGCGGGTCTTGAGCAGATCGAAGTTGAGGTCGATGTCGACACCAGTGTTGGTCATGTTACCGATGTTACCGTAACCTGCGGAGAAGCCTGAAGTGTAGCTATAGGGGATAGACATGAGCATATCGACAGTTTCCTTGCGGTAGAAGTCAACTTCACCACGGATGCGGTTGATGAATGCGAAGCCTACGCCGAGGTCCCATGCACGAACGGTTTCCCAAGTAAGGTCCTTGTTAGAAGCTGAAGCAATACCGATTGACTGAGCATCGTTGCCGGTAAGGCCACCGGTGTAGGGGTTACCTCCGGCGAGTGTACCGGTGTAGAGCCAGTCAGAGATAGAAGCGTTACCGGTCGTACCGTAGCTCAGACGGAGTGAAAGGTCATTGACCCAAGTGTAGGGGGCCATGAACTTTTCGGCAGTGATACGCCACATACCGCCAAGTGAGAAGAAGTTAGCCCACTGGTGACCGGGAGCAAACTTGGAGCTACCGTCGCGGCGATAAGTTGCGTCAAAGAAATACTTGCTGTCGTAAGAGTAGCTGAATGTTCCGAAGAATGAGTTGAACACAGACTTGGTCATACGCTGTGAAAAATTACCGGAAGGGGTAAGGGGTGATATGGCATTTGTAAGGAACATCAATCGGTCATCGGTGTAGCCTGTACCATACGCACCAAACGATTCATTCTTGGTGATGATGGCTTCCTGACCGATAAGGACAGTGAAGTCATGCACGTCAGCAACGGTTTTCTGATACTCTGCGGTGTTGGTATAGGTGAATGCATAGTAGCGCTGGAACGACTGCTGGTTACTACCGGTCAAGGAGTTATACCAGTCATTGTAGTCACCCATCGGAGTAATCTCGGCAGCACGGGGATACATATAACCACTGTAACGGTAGTCAAACGCATCGACATTCTGCTGAGCGCGGAGAGTCAGGCCCTTGCAGGGAATGATGGTCTCGTCGAGCGAGGCATTGATAGAAAGGTTCTTGCGCGACTGGTCACGGTTAGCGAGCAGAGCATCGGGAAGAACGAAGTCAGAGTAGCGGAGATAAGCGGCACGCTCACCGTAAACGATCTCACCTTTATTATTGAATGTATAGTAACGGGGCGAATCGTAAGGAAGAGCCTGACGGGCAAACATTGAGGGGTTAGAGGTGTAGGCTGTTCCGCCACCATCGTATGCAGTGTTGTTCTGCGAGTTAGTCTCACCCTTTTCATAACCGAGATTTGACTTGAAACCTACACGGAACCAGTCGGTGACACGTGTAGCGACATTAACACGCAGAGTAGAGCGACGGAGGTGTGACTGAGTCATGATACCGTCGGCATCATAGTGGTTGAGTGAAATGTAGTAGCTTGAGTTTTCGCTACCGCCGGTCACTGAAGCATCGAGCTGATATGTAGGAGCATGGCTGTTAAACACCTCATCGCGCCAGTTGGTGCTGATGCCGTAGTTATCGACAATAGAGCGGATTTCATCACTGACAGGATTGCCGATAAGGTCACGGTAACGGATATATTCCCATGAGTTCATCATGTCAACCTTGTCGGAGGTCATCTGTGACCAGCCGTAGGATGCACGAAGTTTCACATTGGCTTTCTCATTAAACTTACCCTTCTTCGAGGTAATCACGATTACACCGTTGGCAGCACGAGAACCGTAGATAGCTACGGAAGCAGCATCCTTAAGAACGGTGATCGACTCAATGTCAGAGGGATTGAGAGTAGTGAAAACGGACGATGTGATGGGCGCACCGTCGAGAATAAACAGAGGGGTGGAGCTTGTAGAGAGCGAGTTGACACCACGCATACGGATGTGCATCTCGTTTGCGGAGGGGTCACCGGAGTTAGATGCAATGTTAAGACCGGCCACCTGACCCTGAAGGGCATCAAGGAAGGTAGCGGTGGGAACATTTTCAAACACATCCTCGCCTACGACTGAAACGGCACCAACCACCGAACCAAGTTTCTTGCCGGAACCGTAACCGGTCACGACTACGGTTTCGAGGCGGTTGTCGGCAACGAGTTTAACCACCATGTCATCCTCAATCTTGACTGTCTGGGGTGCATAACCTACGTATGTCACCTTAACCGTGGTCACTGCGTCGGGAACATTAATGGTGAAATTACCATCATAGTCAGCCACCACAACTGAACCACCGCCAATGGGGGTGATGGTGGCACCGATCAGCGGTTCACCGGACTCGGCATCAAGTACCGTACCCTTGACAGTGCGGGCCTGCACCATCGCGGTGAAACAGAAAAGCGCCGTAAGTAATAGAAACAGCTTTTTCATACAATAATAATAATTAGACAATATTTATATTAATAATTTTCAGATTTACGAACGCAGGGGAAACTCATTGTTATTTTTTAACATAGATTCACCTAAAAGATGTAATGAGTTGCAAAGGTACAACAAAAATTTAAAAAAGATACAAAACACATTAAAAAAAGTAGCGAATTAACATCATAAACGCATAAATAGTTCAAAATTAGTTGTCATTCATGCCTCCAGACCTACAAATTGCCTATAATTCAGAACAAACCGTCATCCATACCCGAATCTGCCTTGCCACATTATTATATATAGAGGGTGAGTCAAGTTTATCGGCCGCCGCATGGCGATGTGAGAAAAAATGCTTATCTTTGCGGAGTATTTCACCAATCATAAGCCCATCACAGTATGCGAGAATTCAAGCGCGCTTTCCTCATTCTGGAGGACGGCACAAGGATGGAAGGCAAGTCGTTCGGCCACGAAAGCTCCACGGCAGGCGAAGTTGTGTTCAACACAGCCATGACCGGCTATCCTGAAAGCCTCACCGACCCCTCTTATCAGGGACAGATCCTCATCACAACCTATCCGATTTTAGGAAACTACGGCGTTCCGCCACGCCGCGAGAAAAACGACGTCAGCGAGTATTACGAGAGTGACCACATCCACTGCAAGGCAATCGTGGCACAGGACTATTCTTTTGAACACTCCCACTGGCAGGCCGATCGCTCTCTCGCCCAATGGCTCAAGGAAGAAAAAATACCCGGCATATACGGGATAGACACCCGCGCGCTGACCAAACACCTGCGCAACAATGGCTCAATGCTTGGAAAAATCGTCATTGAGGGTGATGACGAAAACTCCATCGACTTCTATGACCCAAACCGCGAGAACCTCGTGGCCAAAGTGTCGTGCAAAGAGGTGGAGGTCCACGGCGACGGCGACAAGACCGTGGTGCTTGTGGACTGCGGAGTGAAACACAACATCATCCGCTGCCTCACCCGACGTGGTGTCAAGGTGATACGTGTCCCCTGGGATTATGACTTCACCGACATTGACTATGACGGACTATTCATCTCAAATGGTCCGGGCAACCCCGACATGGCAGAAAAAACAGTGGAACACATCCGAAAGGCCATGAAAAAAGGAAAACCCATCTGCGGCATCTGTATGGGTAACCAACTTCTGGCAAAGGCTGCCGGTGCAAAAACATACAAGCTCAAATATGGCCACCGGAGCCACAATCAGCCCGTGCGCCGCGTAGGCACCGACCGATGCTTCATTACCTCGCAAAACCACGGCTTCGCAGTTGACAATGACACTCTTCCGGCCGACTGGGAGCCACTGTTCATCAACATGAACGACGGGACCAACGAGGGAATCCGCCACAAGACCCTACCCTACTTCTCGGCTCAGTTTCACCCCGAAGCAAGTTCCGGACCGAAGGACACGGAATTTCTGTTTGACGAATTCATTTCAATGCTCTAACCAATCTCTCCCCACAGACCTATGCGCAACGAAAAAA
>CAZKNK010000088.1:0-8517 GCA_964554195.1 uncultured Staphylococcus sp. | reverse complement strand
ATATCACACTGCATCGAGAAGTCAATATCACGCATAGAGGCCGCAGTGCTTCAGGCTCTTGACGAGACACCCCCCGAACTCTATTCGGACATCGTGATGAACGGCATATATCTTGCCGGCGGCGGCGCACTTCTGCGCGGTCTTGACAAGCGACTGACCGACAAGATCGGCATCAAGTTTCACATCGCCGAGGATCCGCTGCTCGCCGTGGCCAAAGGTACCGGCGTGGCTCTCAAGAATATCGAGCATTTCTCGTTCCTGATCCGCTGACAAACCATATCCACGGGCCGAGGTGAACGAACTGCTGAAGTTTATCCGGAAATTCAGCTCATGGCTTCTGTTTGCCGTCTATGTGGCGGCCGGATGCCTGTTGCTGTTCTCGCGGAATCCGTATCAACACCATGTATATCTGTCGTCGGCTTCGGCAGTGGCATCGAGTGTCTACGGAACCGTGGGGGAGGTGACCTCATACTTCTCGCTCCGTGACATCAACGAGGACCTTCAGCGGCGCAACAGCGAACTTGAACTCGAAATCAACCGGCTCAAAGAGGCATTGCGCTCGCGCGACGAGCATATCTATCACGACACCATGACGGTTGACTCCGTGCTGAGCCGATATGATTTCATCATTGCTCATGTGATTAACAATTCCACTAACCGAGCCAACAACTACATCACCATCAACAAGGGGCGACTCGACGGAGTTCGCCCCGAGATGGGGGTGATGGACCAGAACGGAATTGTGGGAGTGGTCAACATTGTCGGCGACCATTCGGCCCGGCTGATGTCACTGCTCAACCCCTATCAGCGCATATCGTGCAAAGTTAAGGGACAGGAGCATGTAGGCTCACTCACATGGGACGGCGAAAGTCCGGCAGAGGCTCTGCTTGAAGAACTTCCGTCGCACGCCGAGTTCAGCCCCGGCGACACTATAGTGACCTCCGGCTACTCATCAATGTTTCCCGAGGGGGTTCCCGTAGGCACTGTGATAGAAGGACATCGCGGGCATGATGACAACTTCTTTGCCCTGCGCATCAGACTCTTTACCGACTTCACCACCCTGTCAACGGTCAGAATAATCGTGGACCGGCTCGGTGATGAGATCAGGGAGGTGGAAAAAGATATTGAAATCCGTTCAATAAACTGATTCATGACTAAAACAGCGTTGCACTTCATCCTGCTCGCCATCGTGCTTGTGTTGGCTCAAGTGGTGGTATTTAACCATATATGCCTGTTCAACACGGCGGTGCCTATGGTTTTCATCTACGTGATAGTAAGGCTCCCGGTGACGCTGTCGGTTAACTGGATGATGACAATAGGCTTCTTTCTCGGGCTGACGGTGGACATTTTCTCGGACACGTATGGAATGAATGCCCTCTCATGCACGATTCTTGCCGCTCTGCGGCGCCCGATCCTGCGGCTCTATGTCAGCCGGGAGGAGGATCTGCCACGCCCCGAGCCGACTATGTATACGCTCGGAACGTCGGTGTATCTGAAATACCTCCTGACGATGACGCTCCTCTACTGCATACTGATTTTTACTATAGAAGCATTTACATTTTTCAATCCTCTCAGACTGTTGCTCCGGATTGTCGGCGGCACACTGCTGTCAATGGTGATAATGGTCGGAATAGACAGCCTGCTAACTCCCAAAAGTGAGAAAAGACTATAATCTCGAGAAACGCAAGTATGTGATAGGCGGATTTGCTGTTGTACTGGTAATAATATTCCTCATCAGGCTTTTTAATCTACAGGTAGCCGATTCGAAATATAAAGAGTACGCCGATTCCAATGCCTTTCTGCGTAAAACCGTTTACCCCTCACGCGGCATAATCTATGACCGCGACGGACGGCTGGTGGTTTATAATCAACCGGCCTACGATGTCATGCTCATTCCGCGTGATGTCAAGGAATTTGACACCATTGACTTCTGCCGCACCATCAACATCACACCCGAGCAGCTGATTAAGCGATTTGCCGACATGAAGGACCGCCGGCTCAATCCCGGTTACTCGTCATATTCGCCCCAGACCCTTATCACGCATCTTTCGGCTGAGGAATATGGCCGGTTGCAGGAAAAGCTCTACCGGTTTCCCGGATTCTATATTCAGAAACGCATTCTGCGTCAGTATAACTATGACTGTGCCGCACATGTGCTTGGCAACATCCGTGAGGTATCACCGACCGACATTGAACGTGACAGCTACTATTCCCGGGGCGACTATACCGGTGACCTCGGTGTTGAAAAGAGCTATGAGAACTATCTGCGCGGCGAAAAAGGCGCGGAGGTGCTGATACGCGACGCCTACGGCAAGATTCAGGGTCGATATGACGATGGCGCCCATGACCGCGCCGCCATCTCGGGAAAGAATCTCAAGCTGAGCCTAAACATCGAGTTGCAGCAGTATGCCGAGTCACTTATGGTCAACAAAAAGGGAGCCGTTGTTGCCATCGAACCCTCCACGGGCGAGATACTCTGCATGGTGTCGGCCCCCACGTTCAAGCCATCGAAACTTGTCGGACGTCAGCGTGGAGCGAATTATAAGGAGCTGACGCATGACCTTGACCGTCCGCTCTTTGACCGGTCAATGCAGGCGGCCTATCCTCCCGGCTCTACTTTCAAACCCGCCAACGGACTGATTCTGCTTCAAGAGGGAATCATCACTCCCGCTACCGCATATCCGTGCAGTCACGGTTTCATTTCCGGGCGCCTGAAACTCGGCTGTCACTCCCACGCCGCCCCCCTTGCGCTTAAACCGGCCCTCCAGACCAGTTGCAACGCTTATTTCTGTTGGGGCTTCAAAGCTATGATTGACCGTAAGAGTCGCTACGGCTCGTCGGCTGAGGCTTTTGAGGTGTGGAAAAATCATCTTGTGTCGATGGGTTACGGCTATAAGCTCGGCGTGGACCTCCCGGGTGAATCGAGGGCCTACATCCCTAACTCCAAGACTTATAACCAAAAATACGGCGAAGGACACTGGAGCGCCAACACTATCATCTCTGTTTCGATCGGGCAGGGTGAGATACT
Source organism: uncultured Staphylococcus sp. (assembly GCA_964554195.1). Lineage (GTDB taxonomy): Bacteria > Bacteroidota > Bacteroidia > Bacteroidales > Muribaculaceae > Duncaniella. The sequence continues at coordinate 5,489 of CAZKNK010000088.1, read as the reverse complement.
TGCCACTCCGCTCCAGATCGCAAACCTATCGGCCACTATTGCAAACCGCGGCTGGTTTATCACTCCTCATGTGGTGAAGGAGATTCAGGACACAGTGCTTCCGGAGCAGTTTGTCACGCCACGCTTCCCGACGGTTGACGCCCGCTATTATGATGATGTGGCCGAGGGAATGCGTATGGCAGTCACCGGCGGAACGTGCCGCCTGGCCAATCTGCCCGACATTGAAGTGTGTGGTAAGACAGGTACTGCCCAGAACCCTCACGGCCGTGACCACTCCGCGTTTATGGGCTTCGCTCCATATCACGAGCCGAAGATAGCTGTGGCCGTGTATGTGGAAAATGCCGGATTCGGCGCGGCCTTCGGTGTGCCGATAGGCTCACTGATAATTGAAAAATATCTCAAGGGCAAGATAGCCGACGACCGTAAGTATATCGAAGAACGGATGCTTCAGTCAAGTACAATTCATTTTGCCGGAACAAAAAAACATTAACAAACTATGATGTCCGTTACATCAGGCAATAACGAAGCGCGTTCGGTGTTCAGGGACGTGGACTGGTTCACGATTGTTCTCTATATCATCCTTGTGGTGTGTGGTGCGTTCAGCATATACGCTGCAAGTTATGACTTTGACGAGGCTTCGATCTGGGACTTCACCGAGTTCTCGGGCAAGCAGCTGCGTTGGATCGGGCTGTCGGTCGCGCTGGGAATGGTGGTGCTTCTGATAGATGTGAGGTTTTACGAGAATTATGCCTATGTTATATATATAGGTATCGTTCTGTTGCTGATAGTCACGATATTCATAGCGCCGAACATCAAGGGGTCGCATTCCTGGCTCGTGCTGGGACCTATGAGCCTTCAGCCGGCAGAGTTTGGTAAATTTGCCACCGCGCTTGCGTTGGCCAAACTGTTCAGCAGTTATAATTTCAGACTTAACGCTTCACGCAACAACTACTACAAGGCACTCGCCATCATCCTGACCCCTTTCGTGCTTATTATCCTTCAGAAAGAAACCGGGTCAGCGCTTGTGTATCTGTCGCTGTTTTTCGTTCTTTACCGCGAAGGGATGAGCGGCCTTGTGTTGTTGGCCGGCATCTGTGCGGTGACGTTTTTTGTGGTAATCCTGAAATATTCCGACTCGCTTCTGCTCGGTATCCCGACCGGCCAGGCCGTGGTGTTCATGATGATAATGGCAATAATGACTACAATGCTCGCCGTGTATTGCCGGCATCCGCGCGAGGCCCGCTATATGCTTATTGCCTACGGTGGCGCGGGGGTGCTGACCGGTGTTGCGGCTTGTTTCGGCCTGACGGTGCCGGGCTATCTGCTGTTTTCAGTTATGATCGGTGGCGGACTGCTCTATTGCGTGTTTTTGATGCTTCATGGCTATACACGCCACCTGCTTGTGACAGTGGTGGCTGCGATTCTTGGCGTGATGTTTGTGTTTTCGATTGACTATGGATTCAACAAGGGACTCAAACCATATCAGCAGGAGCGCATCATGGTGGCTCTTGGCATCATCGAGGACCCGAAAGGTGTGGGTTATAACGTGAATCAGTCTAAAATAGCCATCGGGTCGGGCGGATTTGCCGGCAAGGGATTTCTCAACGGCACACAGACAAAACTCAAATATGTTCCTGAACAGCACACTGACTTCATTTTCTGCACCATCGGTGAGGAGGAAGGATTTATAGGGGCCACGGTGGTGCTGGCACTGTTTCTGACACTGGTTCTGCGAGTAATCACTATAGCTGAGCGGCAGCCCGGAATTTTCGGGCGAGTCTATGCCTACTGTGTAGCGTCATATTTCATAATGCATCTCGCCATCAATATAGGGATGGTTTTGGGACTCTGTCCGGTTATCGGAATCCCATTGCCGTTTTTCAGTTATGGCGGTTCATCTCTGTGGGGATTCACGCTATTGCTTTTCATATTGCTGCGCATTGATGCCGCCCGACGCGAACGCCCGAGCTACTGATTCTTTCACTGACACGTTATGGCTGATAACTATCTTGAAAATAAAATGGAGGAACACCGCCGGACTATGATGGCGGGACGCCGGAACTCAGTCCGGCGGACAATACAGACAGGCGCGCTGAAATTTGATCCGCAAGGAATTGTAGTTGCTGTGGCTGACGCGGCTACGCGCGAGGCTGTGGTGAGAGTGATGCGTCAGGCCGGACATCACGTGTCGTTTGCCGACGCTGATGCGCGCCGCGGAAATCAGCTTGCGCAAGCCACAGGGGCGCGGTGTTATCCATCTGATCCGACGGATTTCACTAAAGTTGAGGCTATGATGGCCGATGTGGACGCGAAATGCGGCAAGCCTGACTTTCTGATTACCGATGCCCCGATGGCAGTTTCGGCGCAGTGCCGAAAGATTCTTATCACCACTCCGGCTTCGGCTCATACTGACGGCGATGCGTCATGCATAGTCATGGACCCGGAGAGCGCCACTGCGGTGACTGATGCCGCTTCGGTCTCACTCATGCTCACTCATCCTTCAGCCCGCAACTTCGGTCCGGTCATCCTCACAGTCTGACGAGCCGGTGGCCCCGGATATAGATATGTCCCTTTACCGGATGGTCAACACGACGCCCCATAAGATCATAATAATTGCAGTCAGATTCCGGAGCATCGGTTTCGGGAGCGTTAATCACACTCTGTCCCTGCTCTAACTCCGCGGCTAAGGCGTGAACCTCGGCGGCTCCCCACAGCCAGCAACCTACACCGAAATCCTCAAAGTCAGGGGTAGAATTATATGTAATCGGACCGCCGTCCTCGGGCGATGAGCCGGTGCCTTGAAGATAGCCCACCTTTCCTGAATCGGGATGCACCGCGGCTGCCATAGATTCCCATCCGCGGGATATTACGGGTAGATATGTGTCGGGGTCGAGCAGTCCCGTGCGCACTCCCCAAGCCATTCCACCGACAAAGAGTGATGTTCCGGTCATTTCAGGACCTTCACTTCCGGCTGCACCGAAATTTGAAGGTGCTGCCAGGCTGACATTCCATGAGCCGTCTGTGCGCTGACAGTCTTTCAGGCCCTCGCTCATTGTTATGAAATCATCCTCATAGTCTGCCCTGTGGGGTTCGTTTGGAGAAGTAAACTGCATCACTCGGGCCAAAGCCATGTAAACCCAACCGTTTCCACGGCTCCAGTAGCAGTCCTTGTCGCGCTCCACCAGGTCACGGTAGGGCGGATCAAACTTGTAGTCACGATACCAGAGCCCGGTCTGAGTATTGAAAAGCGGTTTGCCTCCACCACGTTTGTCGCCACCCTGACTGTTGCGGGTGTAAACATAAAGGCTGTTCATGGCGCTCCAGTATTTCTCATCTTCCGTGATTTCACCAAGCATTGCCATCACCGGCATACTCATCTGAATGGCGTCGACCCAGTACCAGAAGTTGTTTCGACCGGTTTCGATTGTTTCGTCGATACGCATTTTAATGTGGTCCATTCTGACCGTCTGCTCCGGATTCATCATATACATCTGCAAGTAGGCCTGACCGCAACACTGATAGTCGGCGTTGTGAGCCTTTGCTTCGGTGTCAGAGCTACTGACCCAACGATGAAATTCGCCCCAGTCGGTGCAGTATTTGAGCCAGTCGGCACGTGGATTTTCGCGGTAAGCATTGAGTAATCCTTCGTAAAAAACGCTTCGAGTCCAGATCTTGCTGTTACGCTCCTTGCCTCCCACATAACTTTTTGCCCCGACATCGGGATAGTCAGCAATAAATTTGTCGGCCACGAGTTCCGTGAGTGACATGATGTCATCAGTAGCGGGAAGTTGAGCCGATGCTGTGAAAGCCACCGCTGAGATGGCGGTGAGGATTATGCATTTTTTCATGGTGATTCCGTTTAAGTCTTGGCAAAGGTAATGAAAATTCCCCTAATCGCCAACCGCCATATCCCCTCGACAGCCATTCACGGCGGATGCGGCAATTAATTCGTACGGGTGCGATAAATTGCGCCAATCCATTTTGCCGCGCACCATTCCCCGCGGACGCCACGAATGGTGCGCCGCAAAATCGTAACCGCCCCACACACCATTCTAAAAATTTCACTATCTTTGCACTTTACCCAACCTCTCATCCACTAAAATCAATTATGATATGGAACATGAATTTAACATAGATGACGCGCTTCATTTTCTTGGAAATAATAAAGTACGAAAGTATTTCAAGAAAAAGGAGCTGAAAGAATACTATAAGTGGTTTATGGCCAATATCGACAATAATATTGCTCAGCTTAAACAGCGCATCAATGCCATGAAAGGTGGAGAAGATTGGAAGCCTGATTTTTCATTGGAATCCATTGAGAAATTAAACGAAATTCTGCATGAAAACATTAAAGGCCAATTTTATAATGAACGTGCCGTGAATTCACGGGGATCTTCACATTCTCGCTTTCTAATAGATGATGGATTATATGTCGGCCCATCTCACGATGAGCTAATCCTGATCTATCTGATAGGGGTGTATTTAGGTGAAACCATAGTACATCTGTATCCTATGGCTGAGCTAAGCTGGGATCTATGTGGACAGCCATGGAAATACTCAGACTATGGACAAATGACGCTTTATGTCAGCGATTTTAACGATATAAATCCCACGGACATGGCGATGGGAACGGTTTATAATATCATTTCACACAAATATAAATATAAATATGGTCCGACCAACCCTGCTAATCTTTATGAATGGTTTTTGAGAAGAACAAAACTACTTAGAGAGAACGATTCGCCTTTATGTATGCCACAGGCATTAGCCAAGCTTTCACCAAAGAAGCACCTTTATGACCCGAGGGCTTATGGCCATTATAAATACATCAAAGATATATATGCTGACATGAGAGCATATAATTATTGTGAACTCGGCCCCCGTAAAAAATCGGATGATAATTTACAGTAAATATTTCGACTATCACCCGGCGCAAATATGTAACCGCCTTCGATCAATAAAATTAGATAAATCCGCCACTATTAAAACCATATATTTCCAACGATGAAAAAATCTTTTTTTGCATCATTTTTATTTTCTTCCACGTCTGTGTGTTTGCCCAAAACTGCGAATACCCTGACACTGTTGAGTTAAATCATAATCAAGTATATGGGGGCAATGGTGCTAAACTTCTTAAAGATTTTTGTGAAAATCTGAAGGTGCCGGAAGGATATATGCATGTTGGATGCATAATCAGAACTTACTTTGACCAAAAAGGTCAAATTTCAAATGTTGACGTCAAATTGACATCACCCTATACTCCTCCGGGAATCGAGGACTCCATTTCACAAATTATTCGCAGATTAGAAGATTGGAATGTTGGTCCATCACCCATACCAACTCGAGTATATAAAATGAGAATAATGTGATTTTTTAGCTACCGCCCCATCATCCCACCAACCCAAACCATAGCCATTGCATTGATTATCACTCAGTACGGGCGCGATACAATGCTGTTTACTTAAGCGTAAAAATAACAAAGGCGGACA
>CAZKNK010000087.1:0-8689 GCA_964554195.1 uncultured Staphylococcus sp. | reverse complement strand
AATGTCGCCTACAAACCAACTGTAGTTTGACCAGTTTGTGCCGAACTCAAATTCCAATATGATACCGGTGGCCACACCTATTGCAAAGTTGACGCCGAAAAGTGTCATCCAGAATTTGGTTATCTTGAGCCATTGCTCGCTTCGTGTTCGGTAGTAGATCGTTTCCATGATTCCGACAATGACCGAAAGTCCCAGCGTCAGAGGGACAAACAGCCAGTGGAACATCGCGGTCAGGGCAAACTGCGCCCTTGACCAGTCGACAACACTCATTAAATCTTCCATGTCTTTATTTTAGTTTTTAAGGGTTTCAACGATTGATCAATGTGGTCCTGACAGCTGCTGCACGCTCATGATCGGTGTTATAATCGCGCTTGAGGATGTCGGGGAAAAAGAATAGTTTCATCACCGCAAAGAGGATAAATAGCTTCACAAGGATAATAAGCCACAGTTTCCGTCCCACCGTCATGGATCGGAAGCCGTCAAGATAAAATCTGAATATTTTACCCGGCAGTGACATAAATGAATTTGTTCGGTTCATATCAATCACAAATGTCGGAAATTCCTCACACTTTTCCAAGCGGTAATGCCATTACTTCAAAAAAAATAGTCGGCGCATGGTCAAATCCGATGAAATTTGTTAAATTTGCATTTATGAAACCAGTCAACGATCCCGTCATATCCGTAATAATACCGGTTTATAATGCCGAAAAGTATCTTCAACGTTGCCTTGACTCGCTGCTGAAGCAGGGGGTGGACAACATGGAGATTATCGCTGTAAACGATGCGTCAAAAGACCGAAGCATTGATGTACTCAATTCCTACGCAGCATCTGACAGCCGGGTGAGGGTCATAGACAAAAAGCAGAACGAGGGTTCATATATGGCACGTGACACCGGATTTAAGGTGGCCCGTGGAAAATACTTTTTCTTCTCCGATGCTGATGATTTTCTCCCTGACGGAGCTATGACGGCTCTCCTTGAACATGCCGAAGCAAGCGGTGCTGATATTACTGTAGGTGACTATGCGCTTTTCAGGGAATCAGACGGCCACATACTCCCGATGGTCCGAAGCCGGAGGCTTACGTCTGACCCTGACGATTACATGAGGGGCATCCTGACCGGCGTCACAAATTCACTGTGCGGGTCGCTATACCGGCGTGAACTGTTTGACCATCATGAATTTCCACGTATGCAGGGGCAGTGTTTCTCCGATGACCGGATTGTGCTGATGCACCTGCTGCTTCAGGAAGGCGTGAAGGTGGAGCCGGTTGAGAAAATCGTGTATTACTATTTCATCAATAATCGCTCCATGACCCGTAGCCGTCATTCGGTGGAGCGGATCAAGGCTCTGATTGACGGACTTTTTATTTGCTATGATTTCCTTAGCAAGCAGACTGACCGTTTTGACTTTGAGAATGATAAATTCTTTGCCAAAAACCTGAGTTTCTATATCGAAACAGGTTATCCGGTTGAGGTGGTGGAGCATTACAATGAAGTATCCGAGCGGCTGCTGCGGTTCAGCTCCATGCGCAGACTTTTCGGATTGCGTTATGCGCTCCATTCATGGCTGAGCCGGAAGAGCAGCCTGTATCAGAAAGCCACTGACGGTTGCCGCCAGATTCTATGGCGTATCAAGGGCAAGCGCTGAATCTGTTTTCACCTCTTTGTCAGTTGCGTTACTTTCACCTGTCTCAACGGTTGCTTCGTCAGGGAGGGTGACTTGAGTACGGAACAGGATGTAAAAGACAATCAGACAGAAAGTGATGTCGGTGAATATTTCAAGATATAGGAAATAAAGCAGAAAGGTTGCGGCCATGAAAATCTTTATGTTCATGCCGTAAATAAACTTGTTGCGACGGAATGCCAAATTGTAGAGCAGAGTGATGATCATCCATGCCACTCCTACCAGTCCAAGTTCCACAAAGACATAAAACAGCCATGGTTTTGATCCGAGCAGAAGCCACTGATTCTTTTTTGCGAATGGTGTGCGCTGAAGCACGTGGTCACCTTTAAACTGACCGAGACCGGCTCCGAACCATAGGCTTCTATGGCTGTCCTTAAGCACTTTAGGGACAAAAATCAGCTTTGCAAAGCGGGGCATATCGAATATTCCGTCATAATTTTCATCAAGCAACAGCCCCTCGTCTTGAACAGCAATGGCAACGTCAAGTGAGTGATCAAGATTCTCACCGATGAAGTACTTGTTGACAAACTCCATCGAAAGAACCACGTCAGCCTCCTGTCCCGTCACTCTTAGATATACAAAGCCAAGCCCTGAGAAAACCACAAGTGCGAAAGGTGATGCTATCAGCACCCGGCGAAGCATAGTGCGGTCAACCTTGAAGAGAAGAATGAAATATAGCACAAGATATATGAAGCTTGCTTTGGTTTCATTCAGAAAGGAGGGGAGGAGTAGAAAGAGATACTGCTTGTTTTCACGCAACGAGCGCAAATAATGGGCCGTATCCCATTTCTTAAGAATCAGATAGAATGAAACAGCATAAATCAATGCTGAAATTTCACCCGAATGCCAGTCACCGAGTGAACCGCCCACGCGGTCGCCGGGTCCGTATTTGATATATTGCCACACCACACACGGCACCTGAATCAGCAGAAACAGGTAGAGTGTGCGGTCAAATGTCCGCATGAATCGGGCGCCGTTTTTACCTGTAGAGAAATAGCGGACTATTGGAAGGGTGAACAACATTCCGATATAGGAACGTGTTCCGTTTATGACAAGAATCTTGTTGTCGTGATTGAGCAGGAATGAGGAGATAATGACGATGATGACAAAGCTGACAACCACAAGGATGTCGTTGCGCTTGCGCAACGTGAGGACACCCATCACTATGAATATAACGTCAATCAGGAAGAAAAGATAAGAATGGAGAGGGCGCAGGAAAGTTAGGATTTCCTGCGATACAAACTGAAACAGTATCAGGACCCACAAAGCCCCGAAAAATATTCCGGAATATAACTTATACTTCTCTACCATCGGATAGTGCGGAAGTCAGTGACGCAGAGAGTTCATGCTTTGTTTTCGTTGCCGTAACCGTAGCCGTAGGCTTTTTTGGATGTGGTGCCGTTGACCACAACCGAGAGCTTCTTGAGACGTTTTTCCTCATAGATGTCCTCGATGAAGCGTAGGTCTGATAGAGGTGTATAGTTGACACGGCATACGTAGATGGTGGCGTCGCTGATGCGGGCGAGTGTGAAGGTGTCGGAAACCATTCCCACCGGCGCGGTATCTACAATGACATAGTCATACAGATCACGAAGTTTGCTGAACATGCGGTCAACTTTCTCCGATGACAGCAATTCGGCAGGATTAGGCGGTACGGGACCGGCTGTGATAATGTCGAGATTCTTCACATCTTCAATCCGGCAGATAAGACTCTCAAGAGGAATGTTATCGGAAGCCAGATACTGTGTCAACCCGAACTGGGGGTGAACGTTGAGATAGTCGGCAATCTTAGGTTTGCGGATGTCCATGCCGACGAGTAAAACTTTCTTGCCTAACATGGCAAGTGAGGCAGCAAGGTTAATGGATATAAAGGACTTGCCTTCACCTGATGTGGATGATGTCAGAAGCACAACCTTATCCTCGGCATTGTTGAGCATAAAGAGGAGATTGCTGCGGATAAGACGGAAGAGTTCGGCTGACGATGAGTGTCCTTTTGCTGTAACCACCAGAGAGTTGCCTGAGCGGTCGGCACACATTTCACCGAGAATCGGTGCTGAAATCTGACTCTCGACTTCGGCGCGGGTGTCGAAGCGGTTGCGGATTACCTTGCGAAGATACAGATAGATAGGTGGAACCAGGAGGCCTACTACGAGGAATGCAAGCAGATATACAATCTTGCTTGGGCTGATGGGTTTGCTAAGAGTGTAGGCCTGGTCAACAATTACGCCTTTCGGGAGAGCGTTGGCGAGCATGATGGAGGTTTCTTCACGGCGCTGGAGCAGGAAGATATAGAGCTGCTGCTTGATGGTGCGTTCACGCATCAGGTCTATATACTGACGCTCCTGTGTGGGAAGTTCGCCGAGGCGGCTGTCAGTTGAATTTTTCTCCTTACGGATGTCATCAACAGCCACAAGGGCATTGTTGTAGGCTGTCTGAACAGATGAGGTGACGTTGGCACGAAGTGCATCAATCTGCTTTTCAAGCTGTTTGAGCTGCACGTTTGAGCCGGTGGTATGCTCGGCAAGATCAAGACGCTTGAGGATAATTTCGTTATAACCTTCTATGGCCGAACGCACGCCTTCGTTATCAATAGCCACAGGTATCAGGCTGTATTCGTTGCCGGGTTTGCGGAGGAAATCGAGAGTCATCTTGATCATTTCAGCTTTGGTCTGTGCCTCAAGCAATGATTCTTCAATTTTTCCTCTTTTTTCGGTCTGATATTTCAGCTCCACTTCGAGGGCGAAAACGTTGTTTCCTTCCTTGAATTTCTGAATGGCCGCTTCAGATTCATTGAGGTCATCGATGAGCAGACCGAGACGCTCGGTGATGAAATCAAGTGTCTTTTGAGCCTGAATATTGCTGTCGGTGATTCCTTTGGCGTTATAAAGATCAATAATATCGTTAAGGATTGCCGAGCCGTATACCGGATTCTGAGTGTCAATACCGAGACTGATCACATTGCCTTTACGCGAAGGGATGTCGCTGAAAATGTCATCGGCCAGAAGTTCAGCCGTGGCATTGTAGCTCATAAATACGATTGTGGTTTTGACATCTTCTCCTTCAGGATAGAATTTGGTTTTGTTGACAATGAAGTCACCGTAGGGAGTCGAAACGGTTGCGGGCAGTTTGGCATTGTCCATTTTTGCCACGGTTTCACCTTTGACTTTGACTTTGATGTCAGCCGTACCCTGCTTGCTCACTTTAATCTTGAAGCCGAGACCAACTGAAAGTGTGTCGGGAATTTCGGGTGAGGTAGTGACATCCACCGGAAAATCCGGGTAAGCCAGTTCGCTTTTCAGGAATCCCGTACGGACTATATGGAGTTTATTGATTCCAAGATTCCGGGCCACATCGCGGTAAATGGTATGGGATGTGAGTACGAAAATCTCGTCATCCACTTTCGCCCCTGATCCAAACATTTCACCGAGTCCTCCCAGATTTGAAAGCAGGCTGTTTGATTCCTGCTGGATGAGAACGTTGGCTCTGACGCCGTAGATCGGATTCTTGGTGCGGCTGTAGAGATAGCCTAAAGCACCGAACACCACCACTGAGATGGCAAAGAGATACCACTTTGAAAGATATGTGGCAAATATTTCGCGGAAATTTATGAAATCAGAATTTTTTTTAGCCATGATTCCTGATAAATGTGTGTGTGGATTTACTTAACGGCAAGTGCGATTATGAGAGAGGCTATTACTGATGAGGCGCTTACTACGGTGGAAATCACCGAAAGTTTGAAGGCGTTGTCCTGGTTATATTTTGAGTTGGCCTGACGGATATTGTTAGGCTCCACATATATATAATCATTCTGTTTCAGATAATAATATGGTGAGTTGAGGAGATCAGACGAGTTGAGGTCAACGCGGGCGTAGGTGCGCTTGCCGTTTTCCTCACGGATAACCAACACGTTTGATCGTTCGCCATAAGGGGTGAGATCACCGGCTTGAGAGATGGCTTCAAGAATGGTGATTCGGTTGTTTTTAACGGGAATCGAGTTCGGACGGACAACCTCACCTGCCACTATGACTTTGAAATTAAGCAGTTCCACACGAACCACCGGATCCTCGACGTCACGTTTGATGAGATTAGTGATTTCCTGAGCGATCTGCTCCACGTTTTTTCCGCCAACATGTATGCGACCCAGCACCGGCATGTCTATATCACCCTTTGAGTCAACTATATACGGGAGATATTGAGGGGATGAGGGGCGGAGAATATCCTCACGGGCGGCGGTATTACCCATTGGCATCATATATGGCTGGACGGCTACCATATTGACGGACGACACCGAAATTAGCAGTTCGTCGTCAGGTTGCACGGTGGGAAGATAGTCAAGCTGGGCTAATTCGCCGTGCTGATTTGACGCGATGTCAGTGAAATATGGAAGGACGGTCTTATGAGAGGAGCATGAAGCCGTCAGCAGCAAATACAGAGCTGATATTATGAGTAGTTTTATCCTCATGAGTGGGTAATTAAAGTTTTATAAGCCAATAGATTAACGGTGTGTGAGGAGGTTGTGGCGCACACTTGCGTCTTAATCTATAACGGCTATATGGTTAATATATTGTAAATCATCGGATGAAATTTTAACACATATTCTGCTCGTGACTTCGGCGCAGGCATGCGTCACGGGCAGAATCAATGGTTCTTTTTGTTATTTAGCGGTCAGTCGAGCAGTGTGTAACCGGCTTCGACGAGGGCGCTGCGCAACTGCTTTATGTGGTCATTATTTCGGGTTTCGACCTCGATGCGGAGAATACAGTCATTGATGGCGGCGAATTCAGTGTTGCGTTCATGGATGACCGAAATGATGTTGGCTCCGTTTGCGCCAAGTACCGAGCATACGCCCGACAGTTGGCCAGGCTTGTCAGAGAGGTCAATGGTGAGAGTGCAGTCGCGTCCGCTCTTGACGAGTCCGCGGGTGATGACGCGATTGAGAATGTTGACGTCAATGTTTCCTCCCGACACCAGGCACACGGTCTTTTTACCTTTTATGGGTACTTTGTTAAACATGGCTGCTGCAACCGAAACGGCTCCGGCGCCCTCGGCTACGAGTTTCTGCTGTTCGATGAGTGCGAGGATAGCTGCGGCAATTTCGTCGTCGGTTACGGTGACAATCTCATCCACATATTTCTCACACATTGCAAAGGTGTTGACTCCCGGCTCCTTGACCGATATTCCGTCGGCTATGGTCGAAACGGATGGAAGGCAGATTCGCTCACCTTTTTCAAGTGATTCCACCATAGATGGTGCGCCTTTGGCTTGCACACCATAAACTTTAACATCCGGTTTTAGGGTTTTAAGTGTGTAGGCCACACCTGAAATCAGACCACCACCACCCACCGGCACTATCACGACTTCCACATCGGGCATATCCTCGAGAATTTCCAGTGCGATGGTGCCTTGACCGGCAATCACCTGAGGGTCGTCAAACGGATGGACAAATGTATAGCCGTGTTGGTCACGAAGTTCGAGTGCTTTCTTATAAGCATCGTCATATACCCCCGGCACCAGTACGACCTCTGCACCCAGACGGCGTGTGGCTTCCACTTTTGATAGCGGAGCGCCGGCCGGGAGGCAGATGATTGATTTGATTCCGTTGTGCGACGCTCCCATAGCCACACCTTGAGCGTGGTTTCCGGCCGAACATGCTATCACACCTCGCTGTTTTTCCTCGTCGGTGAGTTGCGACACTTTATAATATGCGCCGCGGAGTTTGAATGAGCCTGTGTGTTGCAGACATTCCGGTTTGATATATAGGTCGGATTCAGGATTAATTCTCTTGACTCCGATCAGTTCGGTGTGGCGCGCTACGTTGTGGAGTACACGCGCCGCATTATAGACGTCGGTGATTTCTATGGGTGATTCCATCAGATTATTTATCTTTCTTTGATGATGTTTTTTTTGTGGTGTTGGCCGGCTTAGGCTCCTGACGGCGCAGTTTGAGTACCATTGCCGAGCGGGGAGGCATGTAGAGCTTGAGCCATTCGCGGCCTGTTGGAGCAAAGAGCGGGTCGGTGATAGTGAGATGAGATACGTTTTCACTTATGTTGCCGTAGCCACCGAAAGCGGGATTGTCGGTTGAGAGAACCACGTCATATTCTCCGGCCGGCGCGAGGATTCCATAATCGGTAAATGCCTGCGACGGATTGAAGTTAAAGACGAAGGCATAGTCACCTCGCATGAATGCAAGCACCTGATCATCATCCTTTTCCCACAATTTCACAACCGGAAGAGCCTGAAAATTGTAGATGCCGGCAAGGAGGTGAATCATGGCGTTGTCGAAGTCCTGAAGATAGATATATTTAAGCTCCTTACGATCAACGAGATCCCACTGGCGGCGGGCATATTTGTAGCTCCAGCCGTTGCCCTCGCGGGGGAAGTCGATCCACTCGGGATGGCCGAATTCATTACCCATGAAGTTAAGATAACCTCCATTGATGGTTGATGCTGTCACAAGGCGTATCATCTTGTGGAGTGCGATGCCGCGGGCCACGGTCAGATTGTCGTCATCTTTCATCATGTGCCAGTACATTTCCTTGTCAATCAGGCGGAAAATCACCGTCTTGTCTCCGACAAGGGCCTGATCATGGCTTTCGACGTATGATATTGTCTTTTCGTCGGAGCGACGGTTGGTGAGTTCCCAGAAGATTGATGTCGGGTGCCAGTCCTCATCCTTCTTTTCTTTGAGCATCTTTATCCAGTAGTCGGGGATACCCATTGCCATTCGGTAGTCAAAGCCGATTCCGCCGTCGCGCACCGGTACGGCCAGTCCGGGCATTCCGCTCATTTCTTCGGCTATAGTGATGGCATTGCGGTTGAGTTCGTGGATGAGCTTGTTGGCAAGTGTGAGATATGTGATGGCGTTTGTGTCCTGTCCGCCGTTATAGTAGTCATCGTATGATCCGAAGGCCTGTCCGAGTCCGTGGCTGTAATACAGCATGGATGTTACGCCGTCAAATCTGAATCCGTCAAAATGATATTCCTCCATCCAGTATTTGCAGTT
>CAZKNK010000086.1:0-8728 GCA_964554195.1 uncultured Staphylococcus sp. | reverse complement strand
TATGACGGCAAGATGCACCCGGTTGACTCAAACGAAATTTCGTTCCGTCTGGCAGCCCGTAATGCATTCTCTGAAGCGTTCCGTTCGGCTAAACCGAAGATTCTTGAACCGATTTATGATGTGGAAATCATAGTTCCGAGTGACTTTACCGGCTCAGTCATGAGTGACTTGCAGGGACGTCGTGGTGTCGTGATGGGTATGGAGAGCGAAAGCGGCTTTGACACCATCACAGCAAAGGTGCCTCTGAAAGAAATGTCGGCTTACTCCACCGCTCTTTCTTCAATCACAGGCGGTCGCTCATCGTTCACAATGAAGTTTGCTTCTTATGAAACCGTACCTGCTGATGTTCAGGAGAAGCTTCTGAAGGAGTATGCTGAAAAGAACGTTGACGAGTAATTGATTCTCGAATTTTAAATACTCAGCCCGGACAGAGCCTTTCTGCCCGGGCTTTTTCCTTCATGAAAATAATTTTTTTGATTCATGGCTGATAATTACTAATTTTGTGGAAAATATTTCTCTTATGGCTTTACCACATCACAAGACATACGGACTTATAGGCTATCCGCTTACACATTCGTATTCAAAAGTCTATTTCAACAGTAAATTTGAATCCGAAGGTATTGATGCAGAGTATATAAATTTCGAGATTCCCGACATAGGTGACCTTATGGAGGTTTTTGCAGAGCATCCCGAGCTTGAGGGCCTAAATGTTACGATTCCGTATAAGCAGCAGGTGATTCCCTACATGAACAGCATGGATGATGAGGCCCGCCAAATCGGTGCTGTCAATGTGATAAAGATTATCCGCAAGGGTGATGATTTTAAATTGAAAGGATATAACTCGGACGTAGTTGGATTCAGAGAATCGATCCGCCCGCTTATTACTCCGGCACGAAAACGCGCTCTTGTTCTTGGCACAGGTGGTGCATCCAAAGCGGTGGTGCATGGGCTTGCAACTCTTGGAATTGAGAGTCAGCTCGTGTCACGTACGGCTCGTCCGGGAATCATCACGTATGCAGACATTACGCCTGAAATTATGGCCGAACATAAAATAATAGTCAACACCACTCCGCTCGGCATGTATCCGGATGTTGACAGTTGTCCGGATATTCCCTATGAGTGTCTTACGCCGGAATTTCTATGCTACGATTTGCTTTATAATCCTGACATGACTCTGTTTATGAAGAAGGCAAAGAGCATGGGCGCAACATATAAGAACGGACTCGAAATGCTGCTGCTTCAGGCGTTTGAGTCATGGAGAATCTGGAATCTTTAATAATTACAGCTTATTTCTACAGAAATGAAACAGGCATCGAAGTGGATCTATGTGATTCTGATGATCATGTGTGTGTTTCCGGCTGATCTGATTGGTTTGGGGCAATCTGTCACTCCCGCACTGGCCCTATTTCTCGGCCTTGCCTTCACCCTTGTCACCGGAGAGTGTCCGTATCCGAAATTTAACAAAAAGACATCAAAGTATCTGCTACAGGCTTCGGTCGTGGGTCTTGGATTCGGCATGAATGTGGTGGATTCGCTTAAGTCTGGCTCTGAGGGAATGGCATTCACTATTGTTTCAGTGATTGGAGTGATGATTATAGGTGTGACTTTGGGTTATGCACTTCATCTTAATCGCAAGACCTCTTATCTGATTTCGTCAGGTACGGCTATATGCGGAGGAAGTGCCATTGCTGCCGTAGGGCCGGTGATGAAAGCTGACGATAATGAAATGGCAGTTTCACTTGGTGTGATTTTCATTCTGAACGCTGTCGCACTGTTTATTTTCCCACCCCTCGGACGACTGGCTGAAATGACTCAGACGCAGTTTGGCACATGGGCTGCTATAGCGATTCATGACACCTCGTCGGTGGTTGGAGCGGGAGAGGCATACGGGCCTGAGGCACTGAAAATCGCTACCCTTATCAAACTTACCCGTGCATTGTGGATCATCCCGCTTGCTCTCGTAACGATGGCTGTATTTCGTGACAAAACAGGTAAAATTTCCATTCCGTGGTTCATTTTCATGTTTATAGCAGCAATGGTGGCCAACACATATCTTCCCCTCCCTGAAGCCCTGACCGGCACACTCGTTTATATTGCTAAAAAAGGTCTTGTACTCACACTTTTCTGCATCGGAGCATCACTGTCGTTAAAGACAGTAAGGAGTGTCGGTGTTAAGCCACTTCTGCTTGCAATAGCCCTGTGGATTGTGATAGGTGTGTCAAGCTTCTTCGTAGTGATGGCCACGATACAATGATATTTATGTCATGAGCAGCGCTCGTGAACTGAACCTATATTCTCCTTTGTTTCCCGCTGCAATATCCTTTGGAGCGGGAATCATAGCTTTTTTATCGGGTGGCGGATGGTGGATATGTGCGGTTGCAGCATCACTTGCAATTTTTTTCATTATATCGGGAAGATCATCATTTGCTCTGCTATTGATGTTTTTTATAGCCGGCTCTCTTGATTCATGGATTCAGCAACCGGGTAAACCGGCCGGGAGCGTGTATGGTCAGAAATTGGTAATGAGCGGTGTAATAGTTGAGGAGAAAGAAGGGGAGACCTCGCATAATCTCATTGTCAGAATTGACTCGATCGGTGGACACTCATGCGGAAAATTTGATGTGATGGTAAACTGCTGGAATTTCCTTTCGCCGGAAATGGTTACTGACAGAATTACTTTTGCAGGAAAACTACGTCAACTTGAAAGCAGCAACGATCTTCCTTATGAGATTGATTACTCCGATATTCTTTCAAAAAAGGGAATTGCGGGAGTGTGCAGTATTTCAGCCGATGACATCATTTCCGTCAGCAAAGAGAAGGGAATCCGTTATTCGATTGTCAGGCTCCGCTATGATATTTCAGAGCTGATAATCCATTCGGAAATGAGCGATTTCACACGCGAACTTCTTGTCACGCTTCTGACCGGTGACCGCGAAATTCTTCCGGCGGATATGAGAGAGATATTCTCTCATGCCGGAGTGGCGCATATTCTTGCTTTAAGCGGACTCCATGTAGCTATTATTTCATTGATAGTGATGATTATGCTTTGGCCGCTTGTGGTTTTAAACATGCGGCGGATGCGCAGCGTAACAGTAATTGTGGTGTTATGGATTTTTGCAGTGATGACTGGGCTTGCTCCATCGGTCGTTAGGGCAGTGGTGATGGCTACGATGTTGCTTCTCACCGGATTTCTTGAGCGGAGACCCGCTCCACTCAATTCACTTTGTTTCGCCGCCATCGTTATCATGCTATTTGATCCATATTCCATATTCTCAATAGGATTTCAGCTGTCGTTCCTTTCCGTGCTTTCAATACTTCTTCTTGCCGGGCGGCTTAATCCGGTTTCACCACGAAACAGGATTTTATACTATCCGGTTTCCATATTGACCCTCTCATTCTCGGCAATGATTGCTACCGGCATTCTTGCATCCTTTTATTTTAATATCTTCCCGCTCTATTTCCTTATCGCCAATATACCGGCTGCTTTACTTCTGCCGCTGATTGCCGGTGGGGGAGTGGTCTATGTCATTCTGGCCGCTCTCTCCTTTCCGGTCGGATGGATTGAATCGACACTCGATTTTCTATGCCGACTCATCGAGATAATAAACCGATGGGTTGCCGGACTCCCGGGGGCAACAGTGGAAGGGGCGGTAGTGTCGGAAACCGAGGCCGTGCTATATCTGGTTTTTCTCGGAACATTGATTTATTGGCTTTATAGACCGCGCCGGGTATCTTTTGTCATCTCGCTACTTATTCTTGCCATGCTTGCGGCAGTCAGATTTAATGATAATGATTTTTCACCGGAGGGACAAATATACCTTCCTCATTTTTCCGGTTCTACAAATCTGATTGTAGCTGACGGACGCAACATGATTGTTTTTACAACTGCGCCTCGCCCTGACCGGGCGTCACTTAAGGATGTGTGTGAGTCACGTTACAGGTCTTTTATGATTCATTCAGGCATTGATTCAATCGACATGAGGGATGGCACGGATAAAATCATAAGCATCAATGACGTTACCTTCTGTCTTGCAGCAAACAATGACGTGACATTGCCTGCTGATACGATAGATTATCTTGTGATATGCAAGGGATTTACGTCAGACCCCGCCGGAACTGCCCGACAGTCGGTCTGCAAAAACATTATACTGAGCAGTGACCTGCATCCAAAACGGCGAGAACGTTATAAAAACGAACTCCACTCCATCGGCCTCCCATACATCGACCACGCCGACACCCTCATTGTGATTAACACAAATCCGGCCCTATGACATTGAAATATTAGGGATGGAGTTGGTAGTTTGGTATTTTGTTAGTAATTTTGCAACACATACGCTTACACAATGAAAACAAAGAGCCTTGTATCCATATCCGACATCGGACGTGATGAAATCATGAGTTTGCTCGAAACAGCGAGCAAATTTGAAAAAAATCCCAATCGCCGGCTCCTCGAGGGTCGCGTGGTAGCAACTCTTTTCTTTGAGCCGTCCACCCGTACGCGCCTGAGTTTTGAAACCGCTGTAAACCGACTTGGAGGACGAGTGATAGGGTTTTCGGATGCGGCAACCTCAAGTTCGTCGAAAGGTGAAACCCTCAAGGATACGATCAAGATGGTAAGCAATTACGTTGATCTCATTGTGATGCGCCACTATCTTGAGGGAGCTGCCCGGTATGCTTCGGAGGTTTCGTCAGTGCCTGTGATAAATGCGGGCGACGGCGCAAATCAGCATCCGACGCAGACTATGCTTGATCTCTACTCAATTTACAAAACGCAGGGTACGCTCGAAAATCTGACAATCACTCTGGTTGGCGATCTCAAATATGGCCGTACGGTTCACTCGCTGCTTATGGCTATGAGATATTTTAATCCGACTTTTAATTTCGTTGCATGCAAGGAACTTCAGATGCCTCAGGAATATAAGGACTTCTGTGTGGAAAACGGGATAAAGTTTACCGAGCATACAGACTTTTCGCCTGAGGTCATCAACTCAAGTGATATTATCTACATGACCCGAGTGCAGCGCGAACGATTTACGGACATACTGGAATATGAAAGGGTTAAGGACCTCTACACTCTGCATAATTCCATGCTTGATAATTCGCGTGAAAATCTCCGGATTCTTCATCCGCTGCCCCGTGTGAATGAAATCAGTCAGGATGTGGACGATAATCCGAAAGCATATTATTTTGATCAGGCCCGTAATGGTCTTTATGCACGTCAGGCCATAATCTGCCGTCTGCTCGGCATCGACGTAGAATAATTCACCCTTTACAATAACTTTACACCCATGTCAACGTCAAATAAGGAATTAGCTGTTGCCGCACTTCGTGACGGTACGGTCATAGATCATATACCTTCAGAGGCTCTCTTTAAGGCTGTAAGGATTCTCGGACTGGAGAAAATGACTTCTGCTGTCACGATAGGGTATAATCTTGACAGCCAAAAACTCGGGAAAAAGGGTATTATCAAGGTGGCCGATGTTTTCTTTCCCGAGGAGATTATCAATCGAATTGCCATCATAGCTCCGCGCGCCGTGGTGAACATTATCCGGAATTACGAGGTTGTGGAAAAACATAGTGTTGAGCTGCCGCATACAGTTAAGGGTATAGTTAAGTGCAATAACCCGAAATGTATTACTAACAACGAGCCGATGCCCACAATTTTCAATGTGGCCGACTCTGATGGCGAAACACTCCGCTGCCACTATTGCGGTCATATACTGAAGCGTTGCGACGCAACTATCATCTGACGGTATGAAAAAGTGCTGGAAGCCGGGAACGATGATTTATCCGCTGCCTGCCGTTCTGGTAAGTTGCGGTACGTCTGCCCGCAGCAATTTTCTAACCGTAGCATGGACCGGTACTATCTGTACTAACCCTCCGATGTGCTACATTTCAGTCCGTCCCGAACGCTATTCCCATCAGTTGATTATGGAAACGATGGAATTTACCATCAATCTTACAACTTCAGACATGGCCCGCGCCACAGATTGGGCCGGGGTTCGGTCCGGTCATGATTATGACAAATGGAAGGAAACCGGACTTACACGTCAGGATGGTGTGATGGTGGGCTGTCCCGCTATTGCCGAATCGCCGCTTAACATAGAGTGTCGGGTGAAGAGCGTAATGCACCTCGGAAGCCATGACATGTTTATTGCCGATGTGATAAACGTGATGGCGGATGACTCGCTTATTGATCCGTCGACAGATGCGTTTGACCTCGGAAAGGCGGGGCTGATTAACTATTCCCACGGGCATTATTACGAACAGGGACCGGAAGCAGGCCGGTTCGGATGGTCAGTTAAAAAGAAATAAATCAATCATTCAACATATCCAAATTCAAGTTTATTTATGGAGAAGGACAAAGTGATTTTCGACATTATAGAGCGAGAACATCAGCGTCAGAAAAAAGGTATTGAACTTATTGCATCAGAGAACTTCGTTAGTGATGAGGTCATGAAGGCAATGGGTTCGTGTCTCACCAACAAATATGCCGAGGGCTATCCCGGCCACCGCTATTACGGCGGATGTGAGGTTGTGGACGAGGCTGAGAGTGTTGCCATTGAGCGTCTGTGTAAACTTTTCGGTGCTGAATATGCCAATGTTCAGCCTCACTCGGGCGCACAGGCAAACATGGCGGTTTTCATGGCGTGTCTCAAACCCGGTGATAAATTTCTCGGCCTGAATCTTTCACACGGCGGTCACCTTTCACATGGTAGCCCTGTAAACTTCTCGGGGCTCGTTTTCAATGCTCTTGAGTATAATGTCAATGCAGAAACCGGACTGGTGGATTATGATCAGATGGAGGAAGTGGCTCTGCGTGAGCGTCCGAAACTGATTATCGGAGGCGCAAGCGCTTATTCACGCGAGTGGGACTATGCACGCATGCGTAAAATTGCCGATGAAATCGGCGCAATTTTCATGGTTGACATTGCTCATCCTGCCGGAATGATCGCGGCCGGTTTGCTTGAGAATCCTCTTCCTTATGCTCATATCGTCACATCAACTACCCACAAGACCCTTCGCGGTCCGCGTGGCGGCGTGATCATGATGGGTAAGGATTTTGAAAATCCGTGGGGTAAGACCACACCGAAGGGTGTGACCCGCATGATGTCCTCCCTCCTTGATTCGGCTGTATTCCCCGGTGTTCAGGGCGGACCGCTTGAACATGTCATTGCTGCTAAGGCTGTGGCCTTCGGTGAAGCTCTCCAGCCCTCGTTCCGTGATTATCAGATGCAGGTGAAAAAGAATGCTGCCACGCTTGCAGCCGCTCTTGTTGACAAGGGCTATAAGATTGTGTCAGGTGGAACAGACAATCACTGTATTCTTCTCGACCTTCGCACCAAATTCCCCGAACTTACGGGTAAGGTGGCTGAAAAGGCACTTGTTCAGGCCGACATTACCGCTAACAAGAACATGGTTCCGTTTGATTCACGTTCTCCTTTCCAGACATCCGGAATCCGACTCGGAACTCCCGCTATAACGACTCGCGGAGCCAAAGAGGACCTGATGGGTGAGATTGCCGAAATGATTGATACGGTTCTCACTTCACCTGAGGATGAAAACGTGATTAAGGCTGTCCGTGAAAAGGTAAACGCTACAATGGAAAGATATCCGATGTTTGCCTGGTAATACGGAATACATATTTAAAAAATGTCCCGGAGCGTTATTGCCTCGGGACTTTTTTGCGATTTTGTTTCGGATTATTCCATGAGTTTGCGATAACGGCGACGGGTGGGTTCTTTTCCATCGTTATGAGCGCGCTTGAATTCCTCGAAGTCAGAATAAGAACCTTCATAGAACACTACATTTCCATCACCCTCAAATGATAGAATATGGGTGCAGATTCGGTCAAGGAACCATCGGTCGTGGCTGACTACGACCGCACATCCGGCAAAGTTTTCGAGACCTTCCTCGAGCGCACGGAGGGTATTGACATCAATGTCATTGGTCGGTTCGTCGAGAAGCAGCACATTTCCTTCCTCCTTGAGGGCCATAGCGAGATGGAGGCGATTTCGCTCACCACCTGAAAGCACTGCAATTTTTTTCTCCTGGTCAGCACCGGTGAAATTGAATCTTGAAAGATATGCACGGGCATTCACATCACGTCCACCCATTCGGAATGATTCCACTCCCTGTGAAATGACTTCATAAACAGTTTTTTCAGGCAGAAGGTCATGGTGGGTCTGGTCAACGTAGGCAATTTTAACGGTTTCACCCACATCAAATGTACCTGCATCAGGTTTTTCAATGCCCATGATGAGTTTGAACAGAGTCGTCTTACCGGTTCCGTTTGGTCCGATCACGCCTACGATACCGCCTTGTGGAAGTGTGAATGAAAGGTCATTGAAAAGACTCTTGTGTTCAAATGCTTTGCTGAGACCTTTCACTTCGATTACCTTGTTACCCAGACGCGGACCGTTGGGGATATAAATTTCCAAACGTTCTTCGCGCTCCTTTTGATCCTCATTGAGCATGCGGTCATAAGAAGCAAGGCGCGCTTTTCCTTTGGCCTGACGTGCTTTAGGTGCCATTCTTACCCATTCGAGTTCGCGCTCAAGGGTTTTACGGCGTTTGCTTGCCTGCTTTTCCTCCTGTGCCATTCGTTTGGTTTTCTGATCGAGCCATGATGAGTAGTTGCCTTTCCAGGGAATACCCTCGCCACGGTCAAGTTCCAGAATCCATCCTGCAACGTGATCAAGGAAGTAGCGGTCATGAGTGATGGCGA
>CAZKNK010000085.1:3269-9147 GCA_964554195.1 uncultured Staphylococcus sp. | reverse complement strand
TCAGAAGTTTAGTGTGGATTGGATGTGGATGTTGAGTAATGAAATGCTATTGAAACTAATAGCTTTCATCGGGCAATTCGTCGTCATAATATTCTTTATCTAGAATTAGCAAGCCTACCGTAAAAGAATGAGTTGGAAATTGGCTATTCCTGACACTCTTCGCGTTCAGAAACAACCAGTCTTTTATTTCATCAAATTCCTCTCTGGTTACAGGAGTGTTTGGTTCATACGTTTCTCCAAACATAATTGCCTTCATCTTATATATAAATACCTGACCTATAAATGTTGGGACAACTGTTTCTATTATATATTCATCGTTTAAATACTCAAAAAATTGGTTGAACGTCTTTTGCAATGAAATTAATCCGTCTTTCAATTCCCGGTTCTTTTCTAAAAAAGCGTACATCTCCATTTGACAACTGTCAGACCCATTTTCCTTTAGCATTTTTCTTCTGTAATCGAGTCGCTTCTTGATTGATTTTGTTCTTGCTATGTAAGGGAGTACATTTCGGCTGAAAAATGCATCCTCTAAAAAGTCTGTTGTCAGATAAATAGCGTTTTCATTCCACCACTTTTCAATCTTGTCAAACTCTTGAGCGGTCAGAATCTTCTCTTCTCTAAATCCTACGGGATATCTCGAATCCGGAATATTTACTCTCTGATCTTTTATTCCCATCAGACTTTTACTCAGGTAAATAAAGAAATATTGGTTTTTTGCGTTGCTAAGATTATGCAGATTCTTATAGTTCTTATCTACAAACGTTTTCCAATCACCTTTATACCCTTTAATAGAATTTAAAGGAATTGTATCTTTTCCCTGAAAAAGCGGGCGAATATCCTTAATCATTCGTTGATAATAATTATCAATATTGGATTCTCCTTTGCAAATAAAGGGGAATAGGATTATTACGAGATAAAAGAGAGTTCGGGTCATATTGGTTGTTGGATAAGTGTCAAATTCTGGAATGGGGGGTCAAGTGCAAAGATAGTGAAATTTTTTAGAATGGGGGTGGTGTGTGGCAAAAAGGATTCATTCGCGCTCGTGCTGATTGATAATCAGTGCGATTTTTTCATGGAGGCAGAGAGGATGGTCTGTTTTGCAAATATAAACAAATTTTCTGAAAAATAGCAGATTTTTGGAAAAGAGTGTGGAATGACGTAAATTTGCAGAAGTGATTAATCAATGAAAACGTGAAGCGTGATGGATGATTCGTTGAACAAGAAATATTATAAGATCCGGGAAGTTTCGGATATAGTCGGGGTGCCGTGTTCGGCGTTGCGTTTTTGGGAGAGCCAGTTTCCGCAGCTTTCGCCTCAACGAAACAGCCACGGGACGCGGTTTTACACGCCGGCTGATGTGGAGACGGTGAGGATCATCCATTATCTGATTAAAGAAAAGGGGCTGAAGATAGATGCAGCCAAAGAGGAGATGCGGGTTAACCGCGACGGAATCTCGCGTAGGTTTGAGGTTGTTGACAGGCTCCGCTATGTGCGCTCGCAGCTGACCGAACTCATTGACTCGCTTCACACGTTGCGCTGACTATAAAGGTTATGACAGAAAATAGTGAAAAAAAATCAGCGGAACGCAAGCGTCGCTCCTCATCACGGAAGAAACAGCAGTCGTGGGCAAGGCGCCACACACTCGCGCTGCTTGTAACGGCGGTGGCGATTCCGGTTGCGGTGATCAGTTATCTCTGTTTCTTTGCCCTGAATACATATTCTGGTGCGGAAACGATGGTGTATATTCCACGTGACGCTTCAAAGGCGCAGATACGCGATTCGCTCAAGACGCGGCTCGGCTCGTCGGACGGCACCCGGGTTTATATGATCTGGAAGCTGTCAGGCGGACATGAACGGACGGCCCACGGGTCATATCGCGTTGAGCCGGGAGAGAGCGCTCTGTCGATTGCCCGCCGCATCAAGAACGGTCGTCAGACTCCGGTTAGAGTGTCGTTCACATCCGTCAGGACGCTTCAGGATCTTGCCCGGAGGGTGACGCGGAATCTTGAAATCACGCCGGATGAATTTTTAGAAGCATGTGACAAGGTGCTGCCCGACGGCGGATTTACGCGCGAACAGTATCCGGCGGCTTTTCTGCCTGACAGTTATGAGTTTTTCTGGTCGGCGGGAGGCGAAACGGTGGTGAAGCGCTTGCTGGAGTATCGGAACCGCTTCTGGACCCCTGAACGTCTGGCCGCCGCCAAGCGTCTGGGACTGACGAAGGTTGATGTGGCCACACTGGCATCAATAGTGGAGGAGGAGACGGCCAAGAAGGATGAGCGTCCGATGGTGGCCCGGCTCTATATGAACCGGTTGCACGACGGGATGAGATTGCAGGCCGACCCGACGGTGAAGTTTGCCGTGGGAGATTTTTCGCTGCGGCGCATCACTGAGACGCATCTGAAAGTGAAGTCGCCCTACAACACATATCAGGTCAGCGGATTGCCCCCTGGACCAATCCGGGTGGCTGAGGCGTCGACACTTGACGCAGTGCTGAACGCACCGGAGCATCCGTTTATCTATATGTGTGCGAAAGAGGACTTTTCGGGCTATCACAATTTTGCCACCGACTATGCCACACATAAAGCCAACGCAGCCCGCTATCGCGCCGAACTCAATCGCCGCGGGATTCACTGATTTCGCATCATGGGCGACAGACGGAGCGGATAATTCAGGGTAAATTTGTAAATTTGCGGGTGAAAAGCCTTAGCGGCATAAACAATAAAGAGAGAATGTAATGAAAACGGCATATATCGAGGACAGAATATCGGTGTTCCGCTCGTTACGCGACATTTCGTTCGTGAAATTTCCATGCCGGTTGCAGTGGATGCTGCTCGCGGTGTGTGTCAGCGGAACTATTTCGGCTCAGATTGACCTGACGGAACGCACACTCGGGCCGAATCAGATAATGGTACTCAGACCGGGGCATACGGTAGGCTCTTGCATGGAGTCGGCTGACTTTGACGGTTTTTTCATAGTGGTTCATGAGGATAAGCTTCATGAGCTGCTTCCTTCGATGCAGTATGTGGTGCCGTATTCGCTTTATTTTATGGATAATCCGGTGGTGTCGCTGACGGAAGAGGAAATCAGGTCACAGCGGATGATTCATGAGTTGCTGCTTGCGAAACTTTCGGGCCGTGGCCGCCCCTTTGGCGAGCAGACGGTCAACGCGGTGGTGGAGGTGCTGTTTTATGACACTCTCGGAGTTTATTCGCGCCACGCCGTAGAGATAGACTCGCGCCGCTCGCGCCGGGAGGAGCTGCTCGGTATGTTTATAGATTTAGTGGAGCAGCACTTCCGCACGGAGAGGTCGGTGTCATTTTACGCGCAGAAGCTCTGCGTGACATCCAAGCATCTCTCGTCGGTGCTAAAGGAGATAAGCGGCAAGACCGCCGGCGAATGGATAGACTATCGTGTGATAGTTGAGGCGCGTACCATGTTGCGCTCCTCGGGGCTGACGATTCAGGAGATCAGCGCGGCGCTTAATTTCTCAAATCAATCGTTTTTCGGAAAATATTTCAAACATTTAACCGGGATGTCGCCACGCGAATTCCGAGCCGGGCAGTCATGAGAAGGATTTTGACAATACTTGTTGCCATTACGGCGATGTGGCTGACCGCGGACGCCGAAAGCCGGTATCTCGAGTTGGTGGAGCAGGCCGACAAGGCCATAGGCGAGTCAGACTGGTGGCAGGCCGAGCAACTGCTCACCGAAGCCATGCAGGCCGAACCGGCCAATACCGGCAACATCATGCTGCTATCGAATCTCGGCATGATTCGTTATTATATGGGGCGCGACTCTCTGGCTCTGGCCACGCTCGACGACGCTCACCGGATAGCTCCGCGCTCGACGGCTATACTGGCCAACCGTGCCACCGTGCTGACGTCGATGGGTAGAGTAGCGGAGGCGATCGCCGACTATGACGCGATCATCGAGGCTGACCCGGCTGCCACGGAGGCCCGCTACAAGCGCGGACTGCTCCGCCTGAGGTTGGCCGACATTGACGGTGCCGAGGCCGACATGACGGCGATAGACAGCATAGCTCCCGGATCGCGTGAGGCGGAGACGGGTATGGCTGTATTGCTGACCACATCAGGGAAATTTGCGGAGGCAGCCGTGAGGTATTCGCATGTGCTTCAGTCTGACCCGCAGCCTGAATTTTATGCGGCCAGAGCATTCTGTTACCTTATGACCGACCGGCTGACCGAGGCTTCTGACGATATTGCTTCCGGCCTCGCGCTCGACCCTGCCGACGGAGAACTGTATCTCTATCGTGCGATCCTCAACAAAATGCGCTATCGGCCTGACGACGCCGAGGCCGACGCCCGTCGGGCATTGGAATTCGGCGTGGACCCCCGAAGGGTGGCCGCTCTGATTGACTCGAACAAAAAACGTAAACATTGATCTCAAACTTGATTATGAACGGATTGGTTATCAAAAACACCGGCTCATCATATATTGTGCTGACCGAAACGGGGCTGAACGTGGCCTGCAAGGTCAAGGGTAATTTCCGTCTCAAAGGAATCCGCACAACCAACCCCGTGGCGGTCGGTGACCGCGTTGTCATAACGGATCCGGCTGGAGGTGAGGCATATATCACCGCCATAGCCGAGCGCAAGAACTATATCATCCGAAAGGCTTCAAATCTTTCAAAGCAGGCCCATATAATAGCCGCCAATCTGGATCAGGCGGCACTGATAGTGACACTCGCCCATCCTGTCACATCTACCACCTTCATTGACCGCTTTCTGGCTACGGCGGAGGCATATCGCGTCCCGGCTATACTCGTCATCAACAAGACCGACCTGCTTAACGAAGCCGAGGACCTGGAGCTGCTTGACTCTGTGGCCTATCTCTACGGGTCGATCGGTTATCCGGTTGTGAGGATGTCGGCGGCTACCGGTGAGGGTCTCGACACGTTGCGCAAGCATCTCGACGGAAAAATTACGTTGCTATCGGGTAACTCCGGCGTTGGTAAATCCACCATCATCAATGACCTCATTCCCGGGCTTGATCTCGCCACGGGTGAGATTTCGGCTATACATGACACCGGAATGCACACAACTACGTTCTCAGAGATGTTTAGGTTGCCGGGGCTGACAGAGGGGAGTTTCATCATTGACACTCCGGGTGTGAAGGGATTCGGCACACTCGAATTTGATAAGTATGAGGTTGGCCACTTCTTTCCCGAGATATTCAAGGCGTCGGCTGACTGCCGCTACGGAAACTGCACCCACACGCATGAACCGGGTTGCGCGGTTCGTGAGGCAGTGGAGGAGAGCCGGATTTCACAGTCGCGCTACTCGTCATATCTCTCCATTCTTGAGGATGACGCCGCCGACAAATACCGCAAGGGGTATTAAGGTAGTTGGTAGATAATGCACAATGCATAATTCATAATGCACAATTCATAATGCACAATTCACAATTATGGGATATGATGACAAAAATATAATTGCTGTGAAAAGTAAGTCTTTTGCATTGCGTTGTATAAGACTTTATAAATATTTGTACTCAGAAAAGTGTGAATATGTGCTATCAAAGCAAATGTTGCGCTCTGGAACGGGTATTGGCGCAAATATAAAGGAAGCTTTAAGGGGGCAAAGTAAGGCTGACTTCGGCGCAAAAATGAATATTGCTCTGAAAGAGGCTAATGAAACCGAATATTGGCTCGAACTATTAAGTGAATCGGGTTATATCGCCATAGATCAGGCTGAAAGTATGCTGTCAGATTGTAGAGAACTCCTACGAATTTTGACGTCTATAGTAAAATCGACCTTTTCAAACAAATAATTGTGCATCGAGCATCGAGCATTGTGCATTGAGCATTGTGCATTGAGCATTGTGCATTGAGCATTGTGCATTGAGCATTGTGCAT
>CAZKNK010000085.1:0-3169 GCA_964554195.1 uncultured Staphylococcus sp. | reverse complement strand
TGAGCATTGATAATGGTTGCATCCGCTATTATCGTTTCGTAAAATGTGAATAAACCCGTCGGCTTTGGGGGCGACGGGTTTAGGATGGTTAGGGGTGTATTTTGTTTGGGTTTGTAGATGTTTAGTACATAGGGGTGAATGGGGCGGAGGGTACGAGACGTTTGGTGACGTCGCCGAGGTAGTCGGTGGTTTTAGATGTGTCGATTTTCAGGACGGGGGCGCCTTTCTTGAGGTTGATCTGGTTGAGGTCAACGTAGAAGATGCCTGGGTTGGTGACGATGTCGAAGTAGTAGCGTAGGTCGCGAATGTTGGCGAATGAGCGCCACTGTGTTGATGAAACATTTCCTTCGCCTTGAACGGTGTAGGTATAGGGGACGGATACGTTGAACAGGATTGAGCGGATAATCGACAGGCCGAGGTCGGGGTCGGATGTCTTGCTGACGTTGTTGTCAAAGAACACTCCGCGGACGAAGCGGTCAGGGCTTGACACAGTGCCGGGGAGGGTGTGTGTGCCGCCTTTTTTTGCCCAATATGCTTCGATGGCTTGCATCTGGGGGTATGTGGGGTCGTTGGTCATGGCGATGATGTCGTCACCTTCGTAGATGTTGATATTACCGTCGACGAATTCAATCACGGCAGATTTGCCTGTCGCGTCGGTAATGCCCCAGTGGAGTGCGGATACTGTTCCGCCGTCGAATGTTGCGCCTGAGATTGTGAAATTGTGTTCACGCAACACGGCAACGGCTTCGTCGGTGGTGGCGTTCATGTCCAGAAGCCAGCCTACGAACATTGCGAGTGACATTGGGGCGCGTCCAACGTTGGTGTCGTTTGAATATACTGAACCTTTGCAGAATAGTCCGTTGATGACAAGTCCCTTTTCGTTCATGCCTTCAGTGATGCCGCCGTCATAGCCGACAGCGTAGACAGCGCCGTATTTTGACACCCACGATACGGCTCCGGGCAGATTGTGGCCTACTTTGGCCATGCCGCGGGGGTAGACGTAGATGTTGGTGGGGATTGGGGTTTTCCAGTCGAGTGAGCGACCTACGATCATGAGGCTATCGTTGCCTTTATAAAGTATGCGTGAGCATGCGTCGCTGACGAGGGTTCCTCCGATGATAAACAGAGCGAATAAGGCTGCAATGAATTTGAGTTTCATAACGATGTAGTTTTTTTGAGAGTTGATTTTTCTTATAAACACTCCGCCGGGCAGGATGGTTCAGCGGTCACGTCGGATTTTTTTTGCGGAAAAATTGCTTGCGGGTAACATGACGGAATGCTCGCCGACGGGTTGCCCGAGCCGCGGGTGAGGTCTGCTGATGGATGGTGATGAGAAATTTTTTAATTTTTTTTGAATAATCATCATTATTTCGGGAAAGCGGGCGCGGCAGAGTGATTAATTTTTCGTAATTTTGCAGCCTAATTGCAATCCGATAAATCAAACAACACAGATGTCAGCAACCAAGCCTATTAAAACCGCACTGATTTCAGTCTATCATAAGGATGGACTTGACGAAATCTTAGGGTTACTTAACGCACAGGGAGTGAAATTTCTCTCAACAGGAGGAACAAGAACATTTATTGAGGGTCTCGGCTACGAGTGTGCGGCCGTGGAGGACCTGACGGGCTATCCGTCGATTCTCGGTGGCCGTGTAAAGACGCTTCATCCCAAAGTGTTCGGCGGAATCCTGAGCCGCCGCGAAAATGACGGCGACCGCTCTCAGACAGCTCAGTATGACATACCTGAAATTGACTTAGTGATCGTAGATCTCTATCCCTTTGAGGCCACCGTGGCTTCGGGTGCATCGCAGGCCGAGATCATAGAAAAAATAGACATAGGCGGCATCTCGCTTATCCGCGCCGCCGCAAAGAACTTCAACGATGTAATCATCGTCCCCTCCAAGGCAGAGTATGGAATGCTCCGCGACATGCTTGAGGTGAGAGGAGCAAACTCGACGCTTGAGGAGCGCCGCATGTTTGCGACCCGCGCCTTTGCCGTCTCGTCGGGTTATGACTCGGCCATCTATAACTATTTCGCTACGCTCGACGATGCAACTCCGGCCGACCTGCGTGTGGCCGTCAACACGGCAAAGCCGATGCGTTACGGTGAAAATCCTCATCAGAAAGGTACTTTCTACGGTGACTTCTCCGAACTTTTCGAGCAGATTCACGGAAAGGAAATCTCGTATAACAATCTCCTTGACATTGATGCGGCCGTGAGCCTAATCTCCGAGTTCCACACCACTACGTTTGCCATCCTTAAGCACAACAATGCCTGCGGACTTGCATGCCGCGACACTGTGGCCGAGGCATGGAAGGATGCTCTGGCCGGTGATCCGGTGAGTGCGTTTGGCGGAGTGCTGGTGACAAACCGCCTTGTGGACAAAGCTGCTGCCGAGGAAATCAACAAAATTTTCTTCGAGGTCATCATAGCTCCCGACTACTCTGTGGACGCACTTGAGATATTGAAATCGAAGAAAAACCGCATTATCCTTCTTCAGAAGGCTCCGTTGCAGACCACCCGCCAGTTCCGCTCGATTCTGAACGGCGCTCTGGTGCAGGACCGCGACCTCAAGGCCGAGACTACGGCCGATCTCACGCCGGTCACCGCAGTGGCTCCTACCGAGGAGCAGACGGCTGACCTGCTTTTTGCCAACCTTATCGTGAAACATTCCAAGAGCAATGCCATAGTGCTTGCCAAAAACCGTCAACTCATAGCAAGCGGAGTGGGTCAGACCTCGCGTGTCGACGCTCTTAAGCAGGCTATCGAGAAGGCCGGCTCGTTCGGGTTCAGCCTTGACGGGGCCGTGATGGCTTCGGATGCTTTCTTCCCCTTCCCTGACTGCGTGGAGATTGCGGGCAAGGCCGGAGTCAAGGCTGTGATTCATCCGGGCGGCTCGATCCGCGACCATGAATCGGTGGAGTGTTGCGACAAGCTTGGCATGGCTATGGTCACCACCGGATTCCGTCACTTCAAGCACTGATGGCGGAGGGGGTGGGATCAACTACCGACACATTTTCACTCTTTTCAAAAAAATTCAGACCCTAAAGACAAGAAATGGGATTTTTTTCATTTACCAAAGAGATCGCTATTGACCTCGGCACGGCCAATACGATTATAATTCACAACGACAAGATCGTGGTCGATGAGCCGTCGATTGTGGCCATC
>CAZKNK010000084.1:0-9152 GCA_964554195.1 uncultured Staphylococcus sp. | reverse complement strand
ATCGTGGGACTCATTCTCACCTGTTTCGTAGTTCCCTCAGGCATTCCTCTGCTCGGTATGCTCTTCTTCGGTAACCTGCTCCGCGAGTGCGGCGTGACAAACCGTCTGGCCAAGACCGCTTCAAATGCGCTGACCGATATTGTCACCATTCTCCTGGGTATGACCGTCGGTGCATCCACACAGGCCACCGAATTCCTCACCTCGGAAACCATCTTCATCTTCCTGCTCGGATTCATGGCCTTCATCATTGCCTCGTCGAGCGGTGTTCTTTTCGTCAAGCTCTTTAACCTCGTGCTTCCGAAATCCAAGAAGATCAATCCGCTTATCGGTAATGCCGGCGTTTCGGCTGTCCCCATGTCGGCTCGTATCTCCAACAACCTCGGCCTTGAGTATGACCCCTCCAACTATCTGCTCATGCACGCTATGGGTCCCAACGTGGCCGGTGTGATAGGTTCGGCGGTTGCTGCCGGTGTGCTTCTCGGCTTCCTCGCCTGATTCTCCTGACATTCATGCCGGCGCGTCAGGCTCCGGTTATCTATTCAGCTGCTCCCCGCTCTCATGCGCGAGGGAGCAGCTGTTTTTAACATTATTAATTTTGATATTTAACATAAATCCCGAAAACTTTATGAACCCTGCGTATGTTTTTAACTCGAAGCCCTATCAAGCGGCCGGCATGAAATCTCATGCTTCCGCCCCCGGCTCAGTTAATAATTCACAGACAACTTTCACTTTTACTCGGAAACACCATCATGGTAACAAAGCAAGTTATAGAAACCCTTTACAAGAAATACCACACTCAGCCCGCCTCGCCCGACGAGCTGAATCTGGCTCTGCTCTTCGACTATGCTTTCGACAACCACGGAATTATAATCGATGAGAATGACCTTTACATCACATCCATCGATCCGTCATCGCCGTTCGCCTGTATTCCTCTTGACCGGATTTGCGAGATTCTGGAGTTTTCAGAGGTTATAGCCATAGTGCTTCCGTCGGCCATCGTATTCCTTAACAAGAGAAACTCTGATGTAAACATCCACATCAAGATGGAGAAACCCTCGCTCTGGGAGCGCATCAAGATGAGCGTCATGGGTGAGGATATGGAGGATGAGGCCGATCACATGGCTATGCTGGCTCATGACTCACTCTGAAATTTTCAGCCGGACAGCACTGCTGACCGGATCTGACGGCCTTAACCGCATATCTGACGCTAAGGTCATCATCTTCGGCGTGGGAGGTGTAGGCAGTTGGGCCGCGGAGAGTCTGGTCCGTTCCGGTATCGCTGACATCACCCTTGTTGATGCCGACACCGTGGCGCCGTCAAACATCAACCGCCAGCTTCCGGCGCTTGTGTCAACTGTCGGAATGCCTAAGGTCCGCGTGATGCGTGACCGGCTGCTCGACATCAATCCCGAAGCCCGCGTCACGGCGATTCATGATTTCTATAATCAGACCACGGCGTCATCCTTTGACCTTGACAGCTATGACTATGTCATTGACGCCATTGACTCCCTGTCTGACAAGGCACTCCTGATTCTCAACGCCACATCTGCACGTTGCCGCCTGTTCAGCTCTATGGGAGCAGCCCTGAAGATGGACCCGCTCAAAATATCTGTTGCCGAATTCTGGAAAGTGACCGGTTGCCCGCTCGCCGCCGCTCTGCGCCGCCGCTTCAAGAAAAGCGGCACCATGCCCCGCCGGAAATTCAAATGTGTCTATTCACCCGAACTCCTGCCCAACCATCCTGAAGCCGCCGAAGGAGTGACAGACATCGCCATGACCTACGGCAAAGTGGCCACAAACGGTGCCATGATGCACATCACAGCCACGTTCGGCCTCACTCTCGCATCCCTTGTCCTGACATCGATACTTGACAAAAAGTAATTTTTTTCGGTGGATTTTTATTTGGAGGTTTGGGGCGGGTTGACTATCTTTGTGTTTTGTAACGAAAAATCTTAACGCTATGTCATTTGCGAGTAATTGTTTTAAAGTCTTTGACGAGGCTACACGGGCTTATCATCTGACTGATGATGTTGATGCCGTCGCTCCCAATCCTTATCCCGAAGGGTCGCTCGAACATACCCTGTATGAGAAAAACTGGGTGGATGTGGTGCAGTGGCATCTTGAGGATATAATCCGTGACCCGGACATCAATCCCGTCGAGGCTCTGGAACTCAAGCGTCGCATCGACCGCTCCAATCAGGTGCGTACCGATATGGTTGAACGGATTGACTCATATTTTCTCGATAAATATAAGGAGGTCAGCCCTGAGGCCGACGCTACAATCAACACCGAGAGTCCCGCCTGGGCGCTTGACCGCCTGTCAATTCTGGCCGTTAAAATCTATCACATGTTGGCTGAAGTGGAGCGCAAGGATGCCTCTCCTGAACATATTGCCCGCTGCCGTGCCAAACTTGACGTGCTGCTCGAGCAGAGGAGTGACCTCATCTCGGCCATTGATATGCTCCTTGACGACATTGCCGCAGGCCGCAAGTTTATGAAGGTCTACCGGCAGATGAAGATGTATAACGACCCGTCGACCAACCCTGTGCTTTATGGCGCACAGAAGCGCTGACCAATCACCCCATTGTGTTCTCGTCACCCGTTTCTCTGCGTTGGGTGACGTGGCGATGACTATCCCAGTCCTTTATAGTGTCGGGATGGCTAACCCCGATGTGGAGTTTGTGTTTGTGACGCGCGTCTCCATGACAGGAATGTTTATCAATCCTCCTGAAAATGTCAAGGTTAGGGGTGTGGATCTGACCGACACCCGCTATGGCGGTGTCACCGGACTGCGGCGTCTTTACAAGGAACTGCACGAAGAGTATCATTTTGACGCTGTTGCTGATCTGCACAATGTGTTGCGCACCATGATTCTTGACGTGCAGGCACGTATGGCCGGTTGTCGGGTTGCCCGCATCAACAAGGGGCGCAGCATGAAGCGTCAGCTCACCCGCAGCTCAAACAAGATTATGCTTCCGCTCATTTCACAGCGCGCCCGATACCGCGAGGTGTTTCATCGGCTCGGACTGGTGGTTGAACCGCGCTTCACCTCACTCTATGGCGATCAAAAGGGTGATCCGGCCCTCTTTGCCGCTATCACACCCCCTAAGCAGCCCGGTGAGCATTGGATTGGAATAGCTCCGTTTGCCAAACACAGAGGCAAGATTTACCCCGTGGAGCTTATGGAGAAAGTGGTTGACCATTTTGCGGCGATGGACAGTGTGAAGATTTTCCTGTTCGGAGCCGGAGCGGAGGAGGAAGAAATTCTCGGACGTTGGGCCGGAAAGAGCGAGCGGGTGGTGAGTCTCGCCGCAAAGCGCTATGGTTTCCCGGTTGAACTCGACCTGCTCAGTCACCTTGACGTTATGGTTTCGATGGACTCCGCCAACATGCACCTTGCCTCGCTTGTGAGAACCCCGGTGGTGAGCATCTGGGGAGCCACACATCCCTACTGCGGCTTCAAAGGGTGGAAGCAGGATGACTCGGACATAGTTCAGCTCTCGATGACCTGCCGTCCATGCTCCGTGTTCGGTGACAAGCCGTGTCACCGCGGTGACTATCACTGTCTGGCCGGCATAGCTCCGATGACCATAATTAACAAAATCAACGCCCATCTGGGCTGAAAGTCATAAACTTTTCCTGAAATTGGCAAAGAAGATTGTTGAAACGCCGCTGATGAAGCAGTACATCGTGATGAAGCAGAAGCATCCCGATGCCATACTTCTATTCAGGGTAGGCGACTTCTACGAGACATTTTCCGACGATGCCATCGCTGCATCGGAAATACTTGGAATTACGCTCACCCGGCGAGCCAACGGCGCGGCGCAATATGTTGAACTCGCCGGATTTCCACATCATGCGCTTGACACCTACCTGCCCAAACTGGTCCGTGCCGGAAAGCGTGTGGCCATCTGCGAACAGCTCGAGGACCCTAAGACCACCAAGAAGCTCGTCAAGCGCGGCATAACCGAACTTATCACTCCGGGTGTGTCGATTAATGATAATGTGCTTAACCACCGCGAAAACAATTTTCTGGCCGCTCTGAGTTTCGGAAAGGATCGGGCCGGAGTGGCTTTTCTCGACATTTCTACCGGAGAGTTTCTGACTGCGGAGGGGACACGTGACTATATCGGGAAACTACTTGTCAATTTCTCACCGAAGGAGGTGCTGATTGAGCGCGGTCACAAGGCCGACGCCGAAGCAACTGCAACCGAAAACTATCTGTTTTTTGAACTCGACGACTGGATTTTCACTCTTGACGCGGCGCGTGACCGCTTGCTCCGTCAGTTTGAGACTTCATCGCTGAAAGGATTCGGCATCCACGGAATGACTGAGGCTGTAATTGCATCAGGTGCAATCCTTCACTATCTCGACATCACCCAACACACCCGTACCGGCCACATCACCCGCCTAAATCTCATCGAGGAGGAGAAGTATGTGCGTCTTGACCGCTTCACAATCCGGAATCTCGAGCTGATCGCTTCGATGAACGAGGAGGGCAAGAGTCTGCTTGACGTCCTTGACCGCACGGTAAGTCCGATGGGTGCCAGAATGTTGAGGCGGTGGATGCTTTTCCCGCTGAAGGACCCTGCCGAAATAAACAAGCGCCTTGACATTGTGGAATACTTTTTCCGTCACCCTGACGAGCGCGAGGACCTGCGTGACAGCCTTGCCCGCATCGGTGATCTGGAGCGACTTGTGTCAAAGGTGGCTGCCGGTCGTGCCAATCCGCGTGAGGTAGTGCAGATCAAGAACGCTCTCGGAGAGATTGGTCCGATAAAGTCGATATGTGAACAGTCGGCTGAACAGGCTCTTCACGCCACAGGCGAGCAACTCAATCCCTGCAACGGCATCCGTGAGCGCATAGCCCGCGAGATAGTGGCCGAGCCGCCCATTGCCCTGAACCGCGGCGATGTCATTGCCCCGGGAGTTGACTCCGAACTTGATGACCTCCGCGCCATTGCCCGCAGCGGTAAGGATTATCTGCTGAAAATTCAGCAGCGCGAGAGTGAGCGTACCGGAATCCCGTCGCTGAAAGTCGGATTCAACAATGTGTTCGGATATTATATCGAAGTCACCAACACCCACCGCGACAAGGTGCCGCAGGAGTGGATCCGCAAGCAGACACTTGTCAACGCCGAACGCTACATCACACCCGAACTGAAAGAGTATGAGGAGAAAATACTCGGCGCGCAGGATCGCATTGCCATAATAGAGCAGAGAATATTTACCGATCTGATCAATGCTCTGGCCGACTATATTCCGGCCCTTCTTCTCAATGCCCGGCTGCTCGCCCAGCTTGATGTTTTTAACTCATTCACAAGGGTGGCACTCGAAAACCGGTATAATCGTCCGGTGGTTGACGATTCGTTTGACATCGAACTCACCGAGGCGCGGCATCCCGTAATCGAGAAGGAGCTTCCGCCCGGCGAACCTTATATCACCAACTCTGTTTCGCTGTCAAATTCCTCCACCCAGATAATGATGATCACCGGCCCTAACATGTCGGGTAAATCGGCACTCCTGCGTCAGACCGCCCTCAATGTGCTTATGGCCCAGATGGGTAGTTTCGTGGCTGCTGATAGCGCCCGCATCGGGGTGGTGGATAAGATATTTACCCGCGTGGGTGCCTCCGACAACATTTCGCTCGGCGAATCTACCTTTATGGTTGAGATGAATGAGGCCGCTTCCATTCTCAACAATATGAGTGCGAGGTCGCTGATTCTATTTGACGAACTTGGCCGAGGCACATCCACTTATGATGGCATTTCAATAGCATGGGCCATCGTAGAGCATATCCACGAGCATGGCAATCTGCATCCAAAGACCCTCTTTGCAACCCACTACCATGAACTCAATGAGATGGAGAGCAAATTCAGCCGGGTGGTCAATTTCAATGTCTCGGTAAAGGAAATAGACGGCAAGGTGGTGTTCTTGCGCAAGCTTGCCCGCGGAGGGTCGGAACACAGTTTCGGTATTCATGTGGCCAAACTTGCCGGCATGCCACGCTCCATAGTGGAGCGCGCCGATGCGGTGCTTCGTCATCTTGAGAAGGTCAACCGAGAGAGTGACGGCGACGTAAAGGGAAATCTCAGTCAGATGGATGGTCTGGAGGAAGGTGTGCAGCTGTCGTTCTTCCAGCTTGATGACCCGCTCCTATCATCGCTCCGTGATGAAATTCTCGGTCTTGATATTGACAATCTCACCCCGATGGCGGCTCTCAACAAACTTCACTCCATCCGCCAGCTCCTCACCGGACGCTGATTCGGTTTAAAAATATAAGAAATGGACAAGAGACCGTGTCGTGTGTGGTGACGCGGTGTCCTGTCCGTTTTCTGCTATCGCCTCTATGGAGGGAGATAAGAGAATGAGTCGGTTATGAGCCGATAGCCTACAGCTTTGATCCTCGGCGGACTCAGTCTGTAATTCTGCAATTCTTCCGATTTTTTCGGTATCCTCCGACCGACAGCCGATTTCACAAGTTGTCTGTTGGCCGGATCGGGACACCGATGAGTAGAGTAGGGCGTACTGATTGTCAGTATCCTTCGGGTTTTTAAGTAGCAGGTTTTTACTGTTAAAATTGTGTATTGACTTATATCTGTGGGCAAAAGTAATAATATAAATTAAAAAACCAAACATTTTGATTGAAAATATTTATAAATTGTAACAATTATGTTTCAATACGAAGAAAATAATAACGAAAAGAGCGGGTTTTGATTAAAAATATGTTGCCAGCCGGGGAGACAAAAGCGAATTTCGGCTCGTGAGCCGCAGATTTTTTGAGTCAGGATTATGAAAGATAGTGCAACTTTTTGTAAATTTGCACATTGAAAATAAAACCACAATCCAATGAATATATCTTATAACTGGCTGAAGCAATATATTGACATTCCGTTCGGTCCTGAAGAGGTGGCCGAGGCGTTGACCTCAATCGGACTGGAGACCGGTTCGGTGGAGGAAGTGGAGTCAATTCGCGGTGGCCTGAAAGGAATTGTAATCGGAAAGGTGCTGACCTGCGAGGAGCATCCCAACAGTGATCACCTTCACATAACCACCGTAGACTTAGGTGACGGTGAGGCCACTCAGATTGTATGCGGCGCCCCCAACGTGGCCGCCGGACAGACTGTGGTTGTGGCCACCGTAGGGACCACTCTCTATGACGGTGACAAGGAGTTTGCCATAAAGAAATCAAAAATCCGCGGCACGGAATCATTCGGAATGATCTGTGCGGAGGATGAGATAGGAGTAGGGCAGTCACATGACGGCATCATAGTGATTGACGCCGACGTGAAGCCAGGCACTCCGGCTGCCGAGTATTTCGGACTGACCTCCGACTATGTGCTTGAGGTTGACCTCACACCTAACCGTATCGATGCCGCTTCGCACTACGGAGTGGCACGTGACCTGGCCGCATGGATGGAACGTCACGGTTATAAGCCGGGACTTCACAGACCCGGAGTGGAAGATTTCAGCGTGGAGAAGCCCGAAGGGGGTGTCAAGGTGCGTGTGGAGAACACCGCGGCCTGTCCCCGCTATTGCGGTGTCACAGTTGAGGGAGTCACCGTCAAGGAATCGCCAGACTGGTTAAAGACGCTGCTGACCACTATCGGACTGCGTCCCATCAACAATATAGTAGACATCACCAATTATCTTCTTCACGCCACCGGTCAGCCGCTTCACTGTTTTGACACGGCCAAGATCAAAGGGGGAGAGGTAGTGGTTCGCAACGCCGAGCAAGGGCGCAAATTCGTTACCCTTGACGGTGTGGAGCATACGCTTGACAGTGCCGACCTTATGATCTGCAATGCCGACGAGCCTATGTGTATTGCCGGTGTGTTCGGCGGACTTGACTCGGGAGTCACCGAGAGCGCCACCTCAGTGTTTCTCGAGAGTGCATGCTTCAACCCCACCTCCGTGCGCAAGACGGCGCGTCGCCACGGACTCAACACCGATGCATCATTCCGTTTCGAGCGCGGCGTTGACCCTAACGGCTGCATGTATGTGCTGAAGCTCGCTGCCCTTATGGTCAAGGAGCTTGCCGGAGGCACCATCACCGGACCCGTCAGCGACTGCTATCCCGAGGTGACCAAGCCGGCCCGCGTGGAGCTGACATTTGATTATATCGACTCGCTGATCGGCAAGAAAATCGAGCCTGACACCGTGGAGCAGATTCTCCGCTCCCTTGAGATGGAGATTATAGCGCGCGATGACAAGAGTATGACAGTGGATGTGCCTACCTATCGTGTCGACGTGACCCGTCCGTGTGACGTGGTGGAAGAGCTGCTTCGCATCTACGGATACAATAATGTGGAAATATCCTCCACGCTCCACTCATCACTGTCCTACAAAACCCGTGAGGATGAGAGCAACACGCTGCGCAACCTCGTGTCGGAGCAGCTCACAGCCCGCGGATTCAATGAGATTCTGAATAACTCGCTGACAGCCGAGGCCTACTATGCCGACCTGACGAGCTATCCCGCAGCCAACTGTGTCAAGCTTCTCAATCCGCTCAGCAATGATCTGAATGTGATGCGTCAGACCCTGCTGTTCGGCGGACTTGAATCACTCGCTCATAACATCAACCGTAAGTCGGCTGACCTGATGATGTATGAGTTCGGAAACGTTTACACATACAACCCCGCAGCTGAACCCACAGCTGAAGCGCCACTTGTGCCTTACCGCGAATATTCCCGACTGGCCCTTTGGATGACCGGAGCAATGACAGCAGCCAACTGGCTTCGCCCCGCAGTGGAAGCCACGTTCTATGACCTCAAGGCCGCCGTAGGCAATGTCCTTGACCGCCTCGGAGTGGCTGCCGGAGAGGTGAAGTATCGGAAGGGAGACAGCGATCTCTATTCTGCCTCACTTGAAATCCTCACCCGCTCGGGCAAACCCCTCGGTTCGATGGGAATAGTATCGGCTGCAATCCTGAAAGCCATGGACATCAAAGCCCCGGTGGTTTATGCCGAACTTGACTGGAACTCACTCGTTGACATGGCACTGGGTCACACCGTAACCTACACCCCGCTGCCCAAGACAATGGCAGTGAAGCGCGATCTGGCACTGCTTGTCGACAATGCCGTCACATTTGAGCAGATAGAGCAGACCGTCCGTGACAGCGAGCGCAAGCTCCTCCGTGACGTGACACTCTT
>CAZKNK010000083.1:0-9176 GCA_964554195.1 uncultured Staphylococcus sp. | reverse complement strand
AGAGCATCAGCTTCCCAAGCTGA
Source organism: uncultured Staphylococcus sp. (assembly GCA_964554195.1). Lineage (GTDB taxonomy): Bacteria > Bacteroidota > Bacteroidia > Bacteroidales > Muribaculaceae > Duncaniella. Next base: position 9,153 of record CAZKNK010000083.1, on the reverse strand, counting down.
GGGTCGCGGGTTCGAACCCCGTTTACCGCTCAAGCAATAAACCACTCTAAATCAATTTATTAAACAGAATGATTTAGAGTGGTTTTTTATCTCCCGAGGCATAATCGCAAAAAAACAATACCCTCCAAATAATGACTTTATGAACGCAACCTAAAAATTTCCGCCAAAAATTTGGTTTATAAAATAAACTGTATTAACTTTGCTTCCGAAATCAGAGTGGAAACGCGCGACCGCTCTTTTTTTAGTCAAATATGGTTTATAAAATAAACCGATTTATAAATTCCAAACACAATCTTAAAATGAACGAGAAAAAACTGACGCCACAGGAAAGCATGGAACTGATTGCTTCCATGATTCAAAAAACCAAACAACGAGTAGCTCCGGCCGACCTAAGAATATCGGTTATGTGGGCGGTGCTTACGATTTTTACAGCGGTAGCCGTATGGGTTCTCGTTTCAACAACCCGTAATCCGTTTTATAACTTCGTATGGTTTGCAATTCCGGTTATCGGAATTCCAGTCAATATCATTCTCTCTGCTAAAACCAAAGAGAAAAATGCTAAAACCTATATTGATAATGTGAGCGAAGGATTGTGGAAAACCATCGGCTACATTGCCATCGGCCTCACAATCGGCTGCTTCATAGCCCAGCAATTCGGACATCCGCAAGCATGGCTGGCAATGTTATACTATGCTTTTATTATCGTTGGCACGGGAGCCACTGTTACCGGTCTGCTGCTCCGCGAGAACTCCTACATTTTCGGGGGAATGTTTTCCATCCTTGCAGGGTTTGCAGTCATAATCTGCACTCTCTGTCAAATTCCGCTACAATACTCATGGGTGCTTCCGCTTTATATCCTATCATTCTTCATGATGTTTATCATACCGGCATTTATCGTCTCTCGAAAAAATAAAGTCAGCAAGCAATGAAAGAACTTGATCCGCTATTACATTCGCAACTACGTCTGGCGGTCATGTCGATTCTCATGAATGTTGACGAGGCGGATTTCGTTTATCTTAAAGAGAAAACAGACGCCACCGCAGGCAATCTGAGCGTACAGCTTGACAAACTTTCTTCAGCCGGATATATTTCCACAGAGAAAGGTTTTGCAGGCAAGAAAACACGAACGGTTTGCCGGATTACCCCACAAGGGCGCAAGGCTTTTGAAGAATATGTCGATGTCCTTAAAGAATATCTGAACCTGTAATCCCCCCCTATTACAACGAGAGACTGCGCCCATTGACCGGACGCAGTCTCTTTCTGTCAGTTATGTGAATGAGATTTATTTCACAAGAACCTTGTCAACGTTGTTGCCGCGAACACGGATGTAGAGACCGGCTGCGGGATTTTCAACGCGAACACCCTGGAGGTTGTAGTAAACAGCGGGAACATCCTGCTCAGCCTCGATAGAGTCAAGCGATACGAGACCACCCTCATCTGTCTTGACAACGAGAATGTCATGGAGGTTGAACTGGTTGCCCATGTTATAGAGACGGAACTGTACGGGCTGAGTAGAGGTGAACTTGTAGTCAAACTTGAACATCTTCTTCTCAGCTGTGATTGTGAACGTAGCGATGGCATCAGCTGTAGAAGCTGCGGCATTGCGGAGTTCAATAGAGAATTCCTTTTCTGTATTGTTAGTGTTACCTAAGAGAAGAGTGATTTCGCAGGGACCTTCCATTGCGGGAAGTTCGGCATAAAGGTCATTGCCGCCACCGCTGAACTGAGCGCAACGGGGTGAAGCACCGAGAGTTTCATCACCTGTACCGATGAGGTTTGACTTACCCATAGCAACAACACGACCTGCTGTAGCACCTACCGAATAGGTGATACCACCGAATTCAACTGTTTTGTTTGTAGAATTCTTGGCAAGGATGTCACCATTGTCAGCACCGTCAGCAATAGGATAGATGTGGAATGCATCCCAGTAGCTGTAGGGGAAGTAGTTGTAGTCAGTGTAGTAGAGAACGTTTTCAGCCTCGGTAGCGAGAGTCATGGTGAAAGGCTGGGTAGCGTTGCCTGCTTCGTCAGCCACAGCGGGGATCTCCACAGTGTAGGTCTTACCCTTTTCGAGACCGGAGTAAGCGAAAGTGACGGTCTTGCCGTTGATCACACCTGCGAGTTCAGTATCGTTGAGCTTAGCACTCGGAGTAGCGGTTGCAACGATATCCTCATTGTAGACAAGAACGATGTTGCCTTCAACGGGAGAATAGGGAGCGGCAGAGGGCCAGCTGTAGGTGAGGACAGGAGCCTCGGTGTCGGAGTAGTCAGGCTTGTCGATTCCTTCGCCCTCGCCCTTGATAAAGAGAGCGTCGTTGATGTCGACCTTCTTACCCATGTTGTAGAGGCGTAATTTAACAGCGCCTTTATAAGGATAGGTGTAAGTGAATTTCTTAACCTTCTTGGCTGCGGGGAGTTCAAATGTAGTGAGAGGATTGTCAGTGTCGCCGTTTTCATCACAAAGTTTCACGGTGAAGGCCGAGGTTCCGGGATTACCGAGCCAGAAAGTCACGTCAACCGGGCCTTCCATTTCGGGGAACTCAACGTAGAGTTTGCTGCCACCGTCAATTAATTGGACTGCATTAGTGGTAGCGCCTGTATCTTCTTCAGTGTAAGGACCATAATCGGCTTCAGGATTAGTGCTGCAAACGCCAGTCATTGCTACTACACGTCCCTTAGTACCGGAGAAGAAGGTCATTCCGCCTACTTCAACTGTCACATCAGTAGAACCTTTTGCTATTATGTCGGTATTCGAGGTGATATAACCATACTTGTTGTAGAGACCTTCGGGATAGCAGTTGAAGTCAGCATAGTAGAGAACATCTGCCATGCGGGTGGTGAAGGTGTAGGTGAGAGCTTCCTTGTTCTGAGCCTCAGCGTTACCGATCGCCCCGGCAGGGATGGTGAGAGTGTACTCGGTGAGGGGTTCAAGGCCTGCGTAGGTCACGTAAACCTCATTGCCGTTAGCAACGAGTTCAGCTTCCTTGTCGTTGAGAGTGGCCTTACCGGCTGTCTGAACCTCAGCATCAAAAGTGAGAGTGATAGCACCGGCGAGGTTAAGCATCTTGCTGTTATTGAAAGGATAAACCGAAGCGGGAGCAGCAAGCTCAGCGTCACCGAATTCAGGTTCAGGCTCTTCTTCGCCTTCCACTACTTCAAGAGCCATCATGAAGTTGGGACGTTCACCGGTCTGAGCGAAAGTGAAGCTTCCTGTCACACCGTCAAGATTGAATACGCGGACATCGGGGTTAGCCGGATCCTGTGAAAGCAGAGGAATATCTTTATACTGGTTAAGAGTTTCACCATTAACCTCGTTCCAACCTGAAACTCGACCGAGAGCGGGCATATAGCTATAGAAGGTGACACGGTAAACCTTAATGCCTTCAGGGAGAGTAATCACATTTTGTGCGCCGTTTGAGCCATAATAGGTGGTGTATTCCACTCCTTCGGCTACAGTGACCTTACTACCTTTGCCCCAACCCTTGTTGGCAACATTGATCTCGATAGAGTAGCCGGCAGCCACACCATCTTCCAGACCCTTGAGAACACCGCCCTTATCAGCAGTTTCTTTTACAATTTCAAATGCACCTGCGCCGAGATAGACGGTTTTGGTACCTTTATGGAGCGGAAGAGCCACGATTTCAGCCTCAACCACATCAGAAGTTGTCCAGTTAGCGCGGACAGTGCGAGCTTTCACGGTCGTATTCTCAAAGAAGGTTACAGGGTGAGTATAAGCAACCCAAGTAGTTCCGTCAAGAGAATATTCACAAGAAGCAAGTGCAGTTGTGGTGGTGAGGGCGAAAGTGCCATTGAACTGGTTGATCACAGGAGCTTCACAAGTGAAACCGGCCAGGAATACCTCAACCTCGGCAACAGAAGAATTAGAGTAGTTCTCACCATCGCCAATAGCCATAGCTTTTACAGTTGTTCCGTCAGCCACGGTAAAGGGAGCGGTATAAACTGTTGATTCTTCGGTGGGATATGATCCGTCGGTAGTGTAAACTACTTTAGTAGCATTTGCTACGGGAGCGATTGTTACTTCACCGGTAGTTTCATTGAACGAAATTTCAGGAGTAGCAAGTTGCTCACCTTTAGCTTCCTCGAGGATAGCACCGATATACATGATACCGGATTCACCGTTACCTCTTGTCACATGATGCTCGCCTGCTGCCACGTTGTCAACGGTGAAAACTTTCACACCTGAACAACCCGTAGGATTTTCTACGCCGTCGGTCAATTCAGCACCATCAAATTTAATTGTTACAGTAGGATTCTTAGAGGTACACTGCACCACAATAACCGTAGAATTTGTTGCAGTGGTAAATGTTGCATCTGTAGAACCTTCCATCTTCAGACCCTTGTTACAGGTGACAGCAGTGCCGTCAGGAAGTACATATGTGGCATTTTTGTAGTTGGTATTAAGATTCCATTTGCCCTCAGCAGGGTGAGTGACAAAATTTTCAGGATCGTTCACCTCAGTAGTATTATTAACATACCATTGATGAACATCTGCCGCATAAGTGGCGAATGCACACATTATGGCAGCAAATAACGTAAAGATTTTTTTCATGTTTTTAGGTAATTGGTTTATTTAGGTTAAAGATTAATTGTTCACAATTCCATAATATCACGCAAAAGTACGGAATTCCACGGAATTACACTTAATTTTAAAATATGTTATAAAACATAAAAAACCGGAGTGACCCGATGGACTGCCATCGACTTCACTCCGGATAAGAGCAACGTACTTAACTCAGAGGCAAACTTATTTGATAACGCCTGAGAGATTATAATTTTTGAATTCGAGGTCGGCTACGGCCTTTTTGGCAACCGAAGGATCAAGTTTGATGGCCTGACGGAGATTTGAGCTGACCATCTGACTGTTGTTGGTGCGGGCGCCGAGAATAGCCATCAGATAGTAGGTGGTGGCGTCGGGTTCCGAAATAGCTGCAAGAGTAGATTTAGCTTTAGTATAGTCCTTTGTGAGAATCTGAGCCAGAGCGGCATTGTTTGACTTGTCGCTTCCGAAAGCCTTGACAGCTGCCGTGGCATCACCCTGACGGAGATAAAGCACACCGAGAGCCTCACCAAGATCCTCAAGACCGGCAGCCTTGCCGAAGGAGGCATTGGCAGCCTTGAAGTCATCGTTGATAAGAGCGATCAGGCCCTGATTCATCTGCGCCTCGGGAGCCGACGAATTGATGCGTGATGCTTTCTTGAAGCTTGCCATAGCGGCATCATAGTCTTTCTGCTGATACTGCACTTTACCGAGATTGTTGAAACCGCGATAGTCCTCGGGATAGAGTTTTGTAGCGGCGGTATAGATGGCGTTGCGGCGATCGAGATTATCGGTCAGGGTTGCAGCGTAGAGAAGTTCGTCAACCGTAAGTGATGAGGGGTCACGGTCAAAAGCCTCGTTGATCTGAGCATCGCTCTTGCCGATGATGTTGACGCTGGCGGTCATGCGCGAATAGCGGAGCTGCGGAAGAATCTCGTCGGCAAGCTGATCAAACACCGATGAGAGCTTGCGGATTTCGCGCTCACGCTCCTCGGGATCCTTATACATTGAGAGAACGCTGATGATAAGCTCCTTATCCTGAATATCAGAAGCAGCAACGAGCTTCTGAAAACCTTCCCAATCCTCTGGAGTGAAGTTAGCGGTGAGTTCGCCAAACTCGGTCACCTTGTCCTTCTTGAGCTGACCTTTGAGATAATCGGTTGTGTTGGTTTCACGCTGCTGAGCGAGCTTGGTGTTGAAATCGAGCGCACCTTCGGGCGAAGCGTATGATGAAATGTTGATTTCCTCAATCACCATTGAGGTATCGGCTGCTGCCGAAGCCACGTCGCGGTTAAAGCGAAGCACCTGATCGCTTTCAAGCTGATCCTTGCGGAGATTGGCCTGATTGATGAGGAAGTGGATGTCGGCAGTATATTTTTCGTTGATCACACGCTGGAATTTGTCAGGAGCCGTGGCCGGATTGACGGTCGCGGCATCGGCCAGAGTGGCTGTGGCGATGACACCGTCGGCAACCTTCACACGTGGAAGAACATACTTCTTTCCACCCTGCTCAACGTTGAAATCGAGATAGAGTTCCGAGCGGAGCATGTCGGGGTTATACGTATAATTGACAGGGATAGTGATTGTGGCTCCGCGATCGTATGAAACAACGGGATTATTGCCTCTGACCTTCTCACCCTGAAATGTCATGGATGCACCGGCATCCTGACGGCCGGCATATTCAAGGACCGGAGTGACTGTGACAACGGCATTCTTGACAAAGAACTTGGCCGGGATACTACCGGTAACGGCTGCCGGCACCTGAGTGCCAACAACTTCGAGCGGATTGGGGTTTACGGTGAAATAATCGGCGGCAAACTGATTCATTTTCTTGCCGCAGCCGGTCAGGGCAAGCGCCGAAGCGAGCGCCACTGCATAACCAAATCTGAGTTTCATATTATATATAATGTGATAAAATTTTTCAGTTCGCAAAGGTAGTGATAATATTTTAGAAATAAAAAAACAAAATATCAGGTTCCGGTCAAAAGAATCATATATCCGATGCCGTGTGAAAAAAAGTTTCCGGTCGTGCGCAAAATCGTGAACCATCACGTCGTGACGGATGTTATATGAGTGAATACAAACTAAAGAAACAGACAAATTATGAAATACGTACAGCCTGAACTCCCCTACGCAAAAGATGCGTTAGCACCTGCAATCTCGAGTGAGACAATCGATTTCCACTACGGAAAGCATGAGAAAGCGTATATCGACAACCTCAACCGCCTCATAAAAGGAACTGAGTATGAGGATATGGCTCTCGAAGATATTATCCGGACTGCCGAGGGTCCGCTGTTCAACAACGCCTCGCAGGCCTGGAATCACATATTCTACTTCTTCACCTTCTCGCCCGACGGCGCTCATGAGCCTGACGGACACCTGCGCCATAAAATTGAGGAGCAGTATGGCTCCGTGGAGCAGTTCAAGAAGGAATTTGTTGAAGCCGGCACCGGAATATTTGGTTCGGGATGGATATGGCTCTCGAAGGATGAGGACGGAAAGCTCTTCATCACCCCGACATCAAATGCAGGCAACCCGCTCACGATGGGTCTCACACCGCTTCTGGTGTTTGACGTGTGGGAACACGCCTACTATCTTGACTATCAGAACCGTCGCGCCGACGCACTGACAGCTCTGTGGCAGATAGTTGACTGGGACGTGGTTGCCAGCCGATACATTTAAGGAAATAGCACTGAAATAAGCATAATGTGATGAATGGAGAGAGAGGCACTCGTGAGAGTCCCTCTCTTTTTTGTGTATCCACAGGATGGTCAACGGTCAAAAATATGATCGGCGGGAGTGATCTGGGTCGGAGTACCGGCATGACCACCTATGTGGCACTCGCCCACAGTCACGCGCTCCACATTCTCGAAGCTCACACCTATTGCAGCCTCACCCACCTCCACATTGTCAAACACCACGTCGCTAACTTTAAGCGACGGAACGCCTTGAAGCACAAGCGCGGCAGCTGATGCTCGGCGGCATCGGAGACCATCGACATACAAATCGCTCACACGGGTGAAATTGCTGTTGCCATCCCCCTCGGAGGCATAGCGCGAAGTGACATAGAACAGATCCTCCACATCGCCGAACTCGCAATTATGGACAAATATATTTTTCACCCATGCACCTCGGTCGGCATTTGTCTTGACATAAATTCCGCGCTTGCAGTAACCGCCAAACGAGCAGTTTTCTATCACTACGTTCTCAACTCCGCCCGAAAGTTCGCTGCCGATCACCACGGCATGCAGCCCCTTGAAGCGGCAGTTGCGGATAAGAATATCGGACGAAGGGCGCGAAAGCGTCCACCCGTCATTATCCCGACCGCTCTTTATGGCGATATTGTCATCACCGTTGTCAAAATCAATATCCTCAATTATCACTCCGTGAGAGCCATCAGGGTCAATACCATCATTGTTGACCAACCGGGTATTGAAGCGGATGCCGCGACACAGGATGTTTTCGCTCATCAGAAGATGTATGCACCAGAAGGGCGAATTGACTATAGCAACCCCTTCGATTGTCACACCCCGGCAACCATAGAACTGAATCAGATGGGGACGCAACAGATAGCCGTCGCCGAAAATACGGTCGGCCACCGGCACTCCGTCATGATTCATCCGGCGTGAGCGCATCTGACCCGGCTTCTGATCGTCGCGCCAGCGGGCAAATGTGTCCTGAGCATTGCCGTCGATAGTTCCCGAACCTGTAATAGCAACGTTTTCCAGATTCCGTCCGTAGATAAACGGAGAGTAGTTTTGAAGGAATGTCCCTTCCCATGATGTTTCCACCAAAGGATAGTCAGCCGCATCCGGCGAAAAGAGAAGTCTGGCACCATCCGCGAGGTTCACCGTCACATTGCTGACAAATGTCAGAGGACCTTTGAGATAATAGACCCCCTCAGGCACCTCAATCACCGCCCCGCCCTTCAGGCCGGCAGTTTTCATCGCAGCGTCAAATGCCTTGCGGCAGTCAGTCACGCCGTCGGCCACAGCACCGAAATCAGTTATGACAAGTCTTGTGTCATGAATCTTTGCCCCGGTCACGCAGGCCGAGATGGAATCACGCAGAGCGTCACGGCGCAAAGCCGGAGCCGGCTCTGAAGCGACGGCGGGCATCACACCGCCCGCCGTCATGATCAATGCCGCCAAAGCGGCCAAAAGCCTTATGTGCTTCATCGGAATTACGGTAAGAATTATTCCTGAGCCTCCTCGGCAGCAAATTCCATCAGATAGCTCTTGATGAATCCGTCCAGATCACCGTCCATCACTCCGTTGACGTCAGAAGTCTGATGACCGGTGCGATGATCCTTGACACGGCGGTCGTCAAACACGTATGAGCGTATCTGCGAACCCCACTCGATTTTCATTTTTCCGGCCTCAACTTTGGCCTGCTCCTGAAGGCGGTGTTGCAACTCCTTGTCATACAGAATAGAGCGCAGCTGACGCAGAGCATTTTCCTTATTCTTAGGCTGGTCACGGGTCTCGGTGTTTTCAATCAGAATTTCCTCTTGCTCGCCGGTGTAGGGATCAGTGAACTGGTAGCGCAGACGTACGCCCGACTCCACCTTGTTCACATTCTGGCCACCGGCGCCG
>CAZKNK010000082.1:0-9344 GCA_964554195.1 uncultured Staphylococcus sp. | reverse complement strand
CAGCTAAAATCCTCATCTATCACTTCATGCTCTTCTCTGACGAGAAAATCACTCTTGAAACAGACGAAGCTGACGGCGAAGAGGAATTTGACGAGGAAGTGCTTCACATGCGCCAGCTCCTCAAATCGAAGCTCGTCGATATGGACCTCTCGGTTCGAGCACTCAACTGCCTCAAAAGCGCCGAAGTCGAAACTCTTGGAGAACTCGTCGTGTTTAACAAAACCGACCTCCTCAAATTCCGCAACTTCGGTAAAAAGTCGCTCACCGAGCTTGATGACCTTCTCGACAGTCTCAACCTCTCGTTCGGCATGGACATTTCAAAGTACAAATTAGATAAAGATTAATTACAACGATGAGACACAATAAAAAATTCAATCACCTCAGCCGCAAAAAGGCTCATCGCGACGCGCTTCTGGCCAACATGACCATCGCACTCATCATGCGCAAGCGCATCTTCACAACTCTGGCTAAGGCTAAAGCACTTCGCGTTTACGCCGAACCGCTTATCAACCGCGCTAAGGAGGACACTATGCTCAACCGCCGCACAGTTTTCTCTTATCTCCAGAATAAGGAGGCCGTCAACGAACTCTTCCGCGAGATCGCGCAGAAAATCGCCGAGCGTAACGGCGGTTACACCCGTATTCTCAAGACCGGCAACCGTCTGGGCGACAACGCCAAGATGTGCTTTATCGAACTCGTTGACTACAACGAAAACATGCTCGGTGAAAAGGCTCCCAAAAAGGCAGCCCGCACCCGCCGCAGCCGTCGTTCTTCTGGCAAAGCCGCTGCTGAAGCTGCTCCCGCAGCTGAGGCTCCCGCAGCTGAAGAAGCAAAGGCCGAATAATCGCGCTAACACAACACTACACCAATACCCCGAGAGAGTGCAACCGCTAAGGCTTGCACTCTCTCTTTTTGCATTGTGAGCAGGAAGAGATGAGTCTATTCTGTTCTTTTTCTGTTAAAAAGCCTGGTTTTATGTGATTTTACTTGCAAATTATAGGATTATGTCCTAAATTCGTAAAAATATTTCAGATTTATTTCTTTGCCATGATTCGAATAATATCCATAATAATTTTTCTGCTGAGTTTTGTCAGCCTGTCAGCGTCGAATGAGAATATTGTCATAGAAAATCTCACCGACGTCTACCGTGTGATACCTGATAAGGACGGCACCGGAATAAAGGAAATCAAAAATTCTATCAAAACCGATTACCGCACCCGGCGCACGTCCGGAACCGCTCTTGCTGTGGCTTATTATAACGACCGCGTGTCAATCGACAAGGCTTCAGGAGGTAAGGCTGTCTACGGCATGATCGATGATGATGACGTGTTTTATTCCGATTCGAAAATCTGCGTGATGGAACTGCCGATGAAGAAGGCCGGTGACAAGGCCACCGCCCGGTTTGAGCGCACGTTTAAGGATCCGAAGTACTTCAGCCGCACGGCTCTGGCCAAGCAGTATGATGTAGAAAACTATACGGTGTCATTCATTATCCCTAATTCCCTTGTTGGCCGGCTCAAAGTCATCGACCGCCGTATGCCGGAAGGATATACCCGCACGGTTGAGGATAATGGTAAGGAAACCATTGTGACCTACAATGTGAAAAACCTTCTTTCGCCCGACAAGGTGTCGCGTCGTGTGCCGGGATCGCTTTCAGTTCCTACGGTCTATCTGCTCGGAGAGTTTGCTGACTATAATGACCTGTACCGATATGTCCACTCGCTTACACGGCGCAATGAGGACCCTGACGCCCAGACGGTGGTTAATCTTGCCCGCGAGATTACACGTGACTGCACAACTGATTCGGCTAAGATAGCCACTATTTATGACTATGTGCATGATAACATTAGATACATAGGTGTGGAACACGGAATCTATTCTCACATGCCTGACCTGCCTTCGGAAGTGCTTCGCAAGCGTTTCGGCGACTGCAAGGGTAGCGCCGGTCTGCTGCGCGCCATGCTCAGAGGTGTGGGCATCGACGGACGGTTTGTATGGATAGGGACAACAGATATTCCCACCGACTGGACCGAGTATCCCGTGCTTGCATCGGGCAATCACATGATTGCGGCAGCCGTGACCGGTGATTCAATCTTGTATCTTGACGGTACGGCAACATATACCCCCATGGGCAAGATTCCAACTTTTATCCGAGGACGCCAGACCCTTGTGGAGGATACAGACGAAACCTGCATCGTTGGCCGTGTCCCCGAAATGACTGTGGATGCCGACAGCTATGCGGTGGAAGTAAAAATGGCTCCTTCGCCTGCTGATAATACTGCTGTAACGGCCGATTACCGAGAGATGATGCGCGGAAGGTATAACAACTCTTTACTCGGCTTGCTCGACGGTACAATCGAGTCAAAACGCACCGATGTCGTGACAAATTATGTGGCTTCGAATGTTAAGGGAAGCAGAGTGGAGAATAGCACGGTGGATCGCAGCCGAGACAGTTCGGTCATAGAAGCACGAATGACCATTCCTAATATCGTGCAAAACCTCGGCAATGACATGTTTGTCAACCTAAGTCCCTTTATATCCATAGGCGCACTTATGATTGACACAAAAGATCGTCCGGCGGTTGATGCCATGCTCCCCAGTCCGTTCGAGTCCTCGGTCAGCACAGGGTTTGCTATCCCTGAAGGCTATGCCGTGACATCAATGCCTGACCCGGTGACAGTAACAAACCGGTGGTTCACCGCCACGCTTGAGCCTGTTGGCAACGATGACGGTCAACTGATTAAAATGAAGTTTAACCTTAAGCTCACCGACCCATTCATCCCCGCTGATGAGGTGAAGGGGTATGTGGCCGACGTAAGACGTCTGCAACGAGCTGTTTCCAATCAGATTCAACTATCAAAAATCGAATAAATATGAAAAGGACAATCATCTCAGCCATAATAATCCTTATGGTGGTGGCTATCCCTTCAAAGGTTCTGGCCAAGTATGACGAGAAGTTTTTCAAGAAGGCAGCCGAGAAGGTTTGGTCGATGGACCTACCGCAGTTTGACCCCAATGCCGATCTGTCGGACTCGATATTCGCGGGTGCGTCGACTGTTTGTATCGCGCGTTATTCGCTGCGTACGGCTAAGTATGACACAAGCGTCAATCTTGGTAAATATGTTTCAACCGGTCTCGCCACTACTCATGTCACCGAAGCTACTCACATTTACCGTGTGATGCTAAAGCTAAATGACGGCAAGGCCGTAGAGGATTACACCACGTTTGAAATTGATGTGAAAAGCTCTGATAAGGTAGGTGGCTACACACTCGCTTCATCAAACACGGCATTCGGTGCCAGAGTGTATAAACCGGACGGAACGGTTAGGGATGTGGACGTGCGCGAGGCCTTCACCGTCACAGAAGGAAAAAAGGACAAGGAGGCCATGCGTAAGCTTGCCATTCCCGGTCTTGCCCCTGGCGATGTGCTGGAGTATTTTTACTATGAGGATATGTTTCTCGATGAGGTGAGTATGCCGCCGTTTCAGGTATATCTTCTTTCGTCCACGCCTACTAAAAACTTCACGTTTGAGTGTGAGCTGTCACCTGTCCTGACACTCGAGTATGCGTCGTACAATGGCGCTCCGCTTCTCTCCATGATGGGGGAATATAACAAAGAGGTGAACCACGTCGGTTTCAGCGTGAATAATCTTTCGGCCATAGACATGGACTTACCTTATTCAAAACCGCGCCGTCAGCTTCCCTATCTGAACATCTATATTCAGAACAACACCTCGCCTGCCGTATATCATCCTAAATCGGCGCGTGTAGGTGGAATCAATATGCCTGTCATGGCTCAGATTATGACAGATGCCGGTCATGCGCTCCTTGACACCTCTCTGCCCGAGGTGCCTCTCAACAAGGCTTTGAAGATTGCCCGTAACTGGCGTAAGGCTCATCCTGATGCCACGCAGCGTGAGTATATTGACGCCGCATGGATGTCGCTGCTTTATGTGATTGAAAATGAAGATCGCACGTTTAGTCCGCGGGCAATGTCTGTTTACTTTATCGACATGCTTTCAAAACTGAAGATAGCTACACCGGCGCGTCATGCTTTGGTCACATCGCTTGCACAGCCACCCATTCAGCATCTCACGAGTTATACCGATGCCAGCTTTGCCACTCAGGTCGGCGATTCAATCTATATGCCGCTTGCCGATATGACTTTCCTTCCCGGTCAGTTGCCCGGATTATATGCCGGTGAGGAGTATGCAGTGTTCAAGTTGGACCGTTCAAGCTCGAGATTCCTTTCATCTCCTGTGATTATGCGCTTGCCGCCGACACGTCCGTTGCTCAACACCGCCCGCTCCACCGTCACCGCATCACTCGATGCCGATGATCTTACCCTAATGGATTTAAGCTGTTCTTTCGTCCTGAAGGGATCAAGCAAGCAGATGCTCGGCAGTATTATTTTCAAGGATGAATATTATGCTGCCATTGAGAAATATCTTGGCATCTCACCCGATAAAGGCTATAAATCAAAAGTTGACCCCGAGAAGAGGGCTGAACTTAAGACAACCCTCGCTGAGGCATTTGCCGCTGCGTTTATTGATACAAAATTCCGCTCTGTGGGTGATCTTGATATAACTTCAATAGGTTGTACTCCTGACAGTCCAAATACCGAGTTCGGCTTCACTGGAGTGGCTGAGGACCTTGTGTCACAGGCCGGTAACAATCTGCTTGTGAATATTGGTAAACTCATCGGCTCCCAGCTGTCAATCACGGAGTCGCAGCGCACTCGTGAAATCGAGGCCATTTTGCCCTATCCGGAAAATGAACGCACCAAGATACTCTTCACTGTTCCTGACGGATATGTGGTTAATCCCGAGAGTCTGGAGGCGCTGAATGTTAAAATTAATAACGATGCAGGCACATTTGTTGTCAATGCCGCCGTTAAGGCAGATAATCCGTCGGTGGTGGAGCTTAATGTTGTCATGATGAAGCAGCGTTTGGTTTATACGGCTGAACAGTGGCCTCTTATAGTTGAGTTGATTGATGCTTCAACCAAATTCAACGGAGCCTCACTTCTGCTTAATCCCGCAAAATAAATTCATAGCCTACGAATAATACGTATTACGGCCTTGTCTGTCAATAAATCTCAGCACAAGGCCGTAATGTTTCGTAATTTCGGAGCGGTTATTCTGTTTTTTATTTCCTATTTTGTGTTTTTCATGCTAAATTTGCATGGGGAAATCATCAGGGTTTGTATCAGGCCCCTGAATTCTCAAGGATTTTGTATCATTTGACCTGAAATAAGTAGCAGACATTAAAAGAATATGCGAAAAAATAATCTGAAAAACATTGCGACGGTACTATGTGCCGGCTCGGTATTGTTGGCAATGCCGTCATGTGACAATGACCACAACGTCGTGGAGGATGAATATGAATTAGTCACTCCGGCTGATCCTTCGGCAAGTCCGGAAACGGAGGAAGTCACATTCCCAACCGCTATGATCGGTAATTTTGGAGGTGCGGATTCATATCTCCGGAGCAGTTTCACCAATATAGTTGACGCAGCTCAGGCTAAAATTATAATTATAGAAAGTGGAGCCATTAAGGACAATGAGGCGCTGCTTGCCAATGCCTACTCCGCCGGTGTGTTGATAGCCGTCTTTAATCCCGACGGATCCATTGTGTCTGACTGGAGCGAACGGAACGATGTGTTTTATGCCGGACCGGAGGAGGATGAATCATGTGCCATTTACGGCTTTAATAACGGAGGTACATATTATTCACTTCTTGATTCGGACATAATTGAGGATGACGATGTGCCGCTGTTTCATTTCTGTAACTGGGTCAACACGGTGGTTGGTCAGCGATATAGAGGAGTTGACCTGCGTAACCGCGACATCCGGAAACGTTTCGCTCCGCAAAGCGTGACCCACACGTTCAAGATCAAGCTTGACGAGAAGCAGCTTGTTGACGGACATTGGGCTGATGACGGATTGCTGAAGCTGTCGACTACGGCCAATGTCACGTATGACATCTATCCGATTCATGTGTTTGACGGTGACGCTAAGGGTGATTATTATGCTGTTGAAGCTGAGATGGTGCTTGATAACGCGCCGTTAAATAACGGAAACTGGGTGCGCCGACGTGGCGAGGAAGTGGCTCAGATATGTGGTTTCTACCTGAACCGGTGTGACGTATCGGCTACACTGATGCGTAAGTCAAACGGCACGATTTCCGCGTCGACATCACACGCTTTTGCTTCCGGTGCTTCTCCGCGTCCCGCTTCCATGTCTGACGCAACAGCCTACGATCCCGGTTTCGTGTGGGAAATCAGCGCCACTGTTTCCGGTGGTGTGCCTGACAGCAAGGATAATTACAAGCTTACGGCATTCAATAACTGG
Organism: uncultured Staphylococcus sp.; assembly: GCA_964554195.1. GTDB lineage: Bacteria > Bacteroidota > Bacteroidia > Bacteroidales > Muribaculaceae > Duncaniella. The sequence goes on along the minus strand of CAZKNK010000082.1, from coordinate 2,991 downwards.
ATGTGGAGCAACTCTGCCGAAGCAAAACTGCCCGGGGTAGAAATCAAGAATAACAGCAATGTGGCTGACGTTGACTATTCTCTGCTGGTCAACGGGCTTCCTGCTACATCGGATAATCCGGCCACTCTGACGATTCCGGAGCCTGCAACGGGCGATGTGACATTCAAATATTCGTGGATATGGCACGTCGGCGATATGGATGCAAACTCATCTGACCGTCTCTATATGCAGGTTGGTGTTAACCCGCTGTATCAGGCTTATCAATGGCTGACGGGCGGAAAACTGACCATTGGAGAGTTTGAAAACGCTATGAAGGATAAGTCGACATTCCGATTCCCGCTCACTCCTCCCAACAGGGTCGCGACCTGTAGTGCCATTATCAGAAACTCAGCCCCTGCGTCATATTACATCACTGACATCAAGCTTTGGCGTAACAGGTCAGTCGAAGGTGAGCCTGACTACACTGTTCCGCAGACTATCAGCACCCCAACTGCGACTGGGGGAAGCGGTGTGTCGGCCACAATGCTCATTCTTCCTGCCGGCGATTATATGATTCAGGGAGTCAGATATTCAATGGAAAATGACCATCGTGTCGACGAGCGGGTGATAATGAATCCCCTCCCCATCACACTCACTGCGGCCGGGACAGTTACGATTGATTTCGGATCAGATGCTTTTATCGTAAAATAATACCTGTTCCATAATATAACAGGATATTCCTTTAACAACGGCAGCCTGTAGGACGAAGATATACATGTCCTTTGGGCTGCCGCTTTCTATATATTCCTCTGAACTAAAATGGTTGCCTAAGCAACCATTTTATGTTTTGTTTTGTTATAATGGCATGAAACAGGAAAGTGAAATATACGGAATGCCCAATATGGGATGTATGCTCGGAACGGCCTACCATTGTTTGACCGGACAGCTTGCCGACATACTCGAAACGAAGGAGCTAGAGATAAGCGTGCCTGGCTACATGATTCTGCGGTCATTGTATTTTCGTGACGGAATGCAGCTCTGCGAAATTTCAGAAATGGTCGGGAAAAACAAGGGCGTAGTATCGCGCACGGTTAAGGAAATGACGAAACAGGGCCTGATCCGGACCGAGCAGGTGAGCCATAAGTGTCTGAGGGTTTTCCTTACGCCAAAGGCAGAATCAATAAGGGAAACGGTATTTACGATAGCTGCCGAGCGACAGCAGGCTTTGGAAAATCTTCTCGGTCCCGAACGCTTATCCGTATTTTCTGAATGTTTACGCAGAATAATCAAATCTTAACAATAAAGAAAGGAATCAATATGATGAAATTGACTATTTGGAGTGACTTCGCTTGTCCCTACTGCTACATCGGCGAAACACGTCTTGAAAAGGCTATCAAGGAATCCGGCCTGAAGGATCAGGTCAGCATTGACTATCGCGCTTTTGAACTTGATCCAACTGCCTCAAAAGAGGTGGTCAGCAAAACTCCTGAGCGTTTTGCCATGAAGTATGGACTGAGTCTGGAGGATGCCATGAAGCAGATCGAGGAAATATCACGTCTTGGACGTGAACTCGGCATTGACTTCCGCTATGCAACGACCAGATATTCCAATACACGTGACGCTCACCGTCTGATGAAACTTGCTGAGGCTAAGTATGACCGTAACACCGTGGAACGACTCAACAAGGCTCTTTTTGATGCTTATTTCACTAAGAATCTTGTGTTGGCCGAGCATGATGTGCTGGCGGAGATAGCTGAATCTGTAGGAATGAACATCTCGGAGGTAAAGGAAATACTTGAATCGGACCGATATGATGATGAGGTGAGATTTGATGAACGCGAAGCTGCGATGAGAGGTGTACGCGGTGTGCCTTACATAGTGTTTGACGGCGAATTTGCGGTGCCGGGCGCAATGTCGGTCGACGGCTTTAAGGCCGCCCTTGAACGCGCGTTGCGTAATCAGGTCAAAGAATCGGAAAATGAAAAGGAAGCAGCCAAAGGGGAGCGTCCACATGTTTGTGGCCCCGACGGATGTGAATTAGTTTAACCGGACAAGACTTCATGCCTGATGTAAGGGCGTGGAGTCTTGTCATTTCAAGGAGATGTAATTATGATACGTCAACTTCAGGTAAACGGAGTGTTTTCAGAAAATTGTTATTTCTACATTGACCCTCATTCAAACTCCGGCTTTATAATTGATCCGGGAGCGCAAGCCGGCGTAATATATGACGTCGTAAGGCGTAACGGATGGCATATAGAAAAGATACTGCTAACACATGGACATTTCGACCATTTCGGCGCAGCACGACAACTTTCGGAGCAACTTGCCGCTCCAGTATATATCTACCCGGATGATGCAAGGTATCTGACAGATACATATCTCAATCTGAGCGGTAACTACCCTGAGCCGGTCACCATTTCGCACTACGAAGAGCTTTATGATGGTGAAACTATCCGTCTTAAGGAAAACTCCGGTTTCTATCTCAAGGTTATTCACACGCCCGGACACACACCCGGATCCGTGACATTTTGGGCGCCTGAGGAAAAAGCCGCCTTTGTAGGCGACACGCTTTATCAGCATGGACCCGGTCTGACAAATTTTCCCGGAGGAAACCGCAGGGAACTCGAAGAATCAATAGTCAATAAAATTCTTACGTTACCACCCGAAACCGTGCTTCTCTCCAGTCACTCATCCCCCATCACCGTAGGTCAGGAACAAAAAATCCTCCTCGGATAATCGGATAACATGACACAATCCGAGACCCCCATCTCAATCCTTCTGGTTTGATTGACATAATCTCCGAACCGCCAGATGCAAAGCCAACGATTAAAGTGATTCTACTGACCGCTACCCCTCGTTTTGCGGATTTTGCGGTGTCGGGGAAAAAGAAGAGGCTGCGCCTATTTTGACACAGCCTCTTGCGTTTGTCGATTGTGTTATTTCTGAGAACCGAATTTTGCGGCGAGTGCGCCCATTTGTTCGGCTATGGATTTATCTATGACTTTTGCATAG
>CAZKNK010000081.1:0-9420 GCA_964554195.1 uncultured Staphylococcus sp. | reverse complement strand
CAGGCTTCGGGCGAAAACGTAGGCCTTCCTGACGGTCAGATGGGCAACTCCGAAGTCGGCCACCTCAACATCGGTGCCGGACGTGTGCTTTATCAGGACCTTGTCAAAATCAACAAGGCATGCAAGGATGGCTCTATTTATGAGAATCCTGAAATCATCTCGGCATTCACCTACGCGCGTGACCATGACAAAGCAATCCACTTCATGGGGCTGACCAGCGACGGCGGCGTTCACTCCTCGCTCGACCATCTTTTCATGCTCTGCGACATCGCAAAGCACTACGGTCTGGAAAAAGTCTACATCCACTGCTTCATGGACGGCCGCGACACCGATCCACGCAGCGGTAAGGGTTTTATCGAACAGGTCACCGAACATTGTAAGAAATCTGCCGGAACGGTTGCCTCCATCATCGGTCGTTACTACGCCATGGACCGCGACAAACGATGGGAGCGCGTGAAAGTTGCCTATGACCTGCTCGTCAAAGGCGAAGGAAAGCAAGCCACTGACATGGTCAAAGCTATGCAGGAATCTTACGACGAGGACATCACCGACGAATTTATCAAACCCATCAACAATGCCACCGTCGACGGCACAATCAAGGAAGGCGATGCTGTGATTTTCTTCAACTATCGAAATGACCGTGCCAAAGAGCTGACCATTGCTCTGACCCAGCATGACATTCCCGAGGCCGGCATGAAGGTGATTCCCGACCTTCAGTATTACTGCATGACCCCCTACGACGCTTCGTTCACCGGAGTTCACATCCTTTTCCCGAAGGAAAACGTTGAAAACACTCTTGGAGAATACCTTTCATCCTTGTCAAAGAAGCAGCTCCACATTGCCGAAACTGAAAAATATGCCCACGTCACATTCTTCTTTAACGGCGGTCGTGAAGCTCCCTACGAGGGTGAGGAACGCATCCTCGTGGCCTCGCCTAAGGTTGCCACCTACGACCTGAAACCCGAAATGAGTGCCTTTGAAGTGAAGGACAAGCTTGTCGAGGCCATTCGCGAAAAGAAATATGACTTTATCGTGGTCAACTACGCTAACGGTGACATGGTGGGTCATACCGGCGTCTATGAGGCTATCGAGAAGGCCGTCAAGGCTGTCGACGAGTGTGTCAAGGATACCGTCGAAGCTGCCAAAGAAGCTGACTATGAGGTTATCATAATTGCCGACCACGGTAATGCCGACAATGCCGTTAACCCTGACGGAACACCTAACACCGCCCATTCTCTCAATCCGGTTCCATGCGTTTACGTCACATCCGACAAGGATGCCCGCATCACCGACGGCCGTCTTGCCGACGTGGCTCCCACGATCCTGAAAATCATGGGCCTCCCCCAGCCTGCTGAAATGACAGGTCATTCTCTAATCTGATCCTCTGCTTGGAATCAATAAAATCACTCTACAAAATCGGCTACGGTCCCTCGAGCAGTCACACGATGGGACCGCTTAAAGCCGCTCAGCAGTTCGGCGCGGCAGCTCACCGCGCCGCTCGCTTTGAAGTGACGCTCTACGGTGCTTTGGCAGGCACCGGGCGCGGCCACATGACCGACGTTGCCATCCTGGGGCAACTCGAACCCATTGCACACACCGAGATTGTGTGGAAGCCGGAAATCTTCCTCCCTTTTCATCCTAACGGAATGACATTCAAGGCATTTGATGCCGATGGAAATATCATCATGACCGATACGGTTTTCTCTGTCGGCGGTGGCGACATTGTCCATGAAGGGGAAGAAAGGAGTGCCGGCGAAAAAGTCTATGAAATGTCACATATCTCTGACATTCAGGCGTGGGCAGAGCAGACGGGTAAAAGTTACTGGGAATATGTGGACCAATGTGAAGATCCTGACATCTGGGACTATCTGGCCGAAGTCTGGAAAGTTATGCGTGAAGCCGTGGAACGTGGTATTGAAGCCGAGGGTGTGCTGCCGGGCGGACTCGGAGTGCGCCGCAAGGCTGTATCCTATCTCATGAACGCTTCCGGACATTCCTCAAGTCTGCGCAGTCGCGGGCTGATTTATGCTTATGCGCTCGCCGTTAGTGAAGAAAATGCCGCCGGCGGAAAAATCGTGACGGCTCCAACCTGCGGCTCATGCGGTGTGCTGCCCGCAGTGCTTTATCACATCTCTAATTCTAAGGGTATCAGTGACAAACGCATACTTCGCGCTTTGGCCACTGCCGGATTATTCGGTAATGTCGTGAAGTTCAATGCCTCTGTGTCAGGTGCCGAAGTGGGCTGTCAGGGCGAAGTCGGTGTGGCATGCGCCATGGCGGCTGCCGCGGCCTCGCAGCTCTTTGGCGGGACCCCGGCACAGATTGAATATTCCGCCGAGATGGGGCTTGAACATCACCTCGGGCTGACATGTGACCCGGTATGTGGACTGGTTCAGATTCCATGTATCGAACGTAATGCCTACGCGGCGGCCCGCGCGCTTGACAGCAACCTCTATGCCGCCTTTTCTGACGGTAACCACCGCGTCACCTTTGACCGCATCGTGGAGGTAATGAAACAAACCGGTCACGATCTTCCTTCAATTTACAAAGAAACAGCTCTCGGCGGACTCGCCGCTATTCACTGATATGGCAGATAATCCCCTACTCCAACGTCTCGACGGCATCGACGCCCGTTTTGAAGAAGTGTCCACCCTCATCACTGACCCCGATGTAATCGCTGACATGAAGCGATATGTCAGGCTGTCAAAGGAATACAAGGACCTTGAAAAGCTCACGGCTGTCACACGCCGCTATCGCCTAATGCTTGAAAACATTGAGGAAGCTCACCTCATCCTTGAATCGGAGTCTGACCCCGAGATGCGCGACATGGCTAAGGAGCAACTCGAACTGACCCAACAGGAGCTTCCGGCTGTGGAGGAGGAAATCAAGCTGCTGCTCATCCCGTCGGACCCCGAGGATGCCAAGAATGCCATTGTTGAAATCCGTGGAGGAACCGGAGGCGACGAAGCGGCTATATTTGCCGGCGACCTCTTCAAAATGTATGTCCGTTACTGTGAGTCAAAGGGATGGTCAGTTGCCGTAACAAGTGCAAGCGAAGGGGCGGCAGGCGGTTTCAAGGAAGTCGTCATGGCCGTATCGGGCGAAAACGTCTACGGCACTCTGAAATATGAAAGCGGCGTCCACCGTGTGCAGCGTGTCCCCGCTACCGAAACTCAGGGACGTGTGCATACGTCGGCTGCCACAGTAGCTGTTCTGCCCGAAGCTGAAGCATTTGACGTCCAGATTAACGAAGGCGAAATCAAGTGGGACACTTTCCGCTCCGGAGGTGCCGGCGGCCAGAACGTCAACAAGGTGGAATCCGGTGTACGTCTGCGCTACATGTGGAAAAATCCCGTCACCGGCGTGAGCGAAGAAATTCTCATTGAATGTACCGAAACACGCGATCAGCCCAAAAACAAGGAGCGGGCGTTGAGCCGACTGCGTACATTCATTTATGATCGTGAACATCAGAAATATGTCGACGATATTGCCTCGCGCCGCAAGACTCTTGTATCCACCGGCGATCGTTCTGCCAAAATCAGAACCTACAATTATCCCCAGGGGCGAATCACCGACCACCGGATAAACTACACCATCTATAATCTCCAGTCATTTATGAACGGTGAAATTCAGGATGTGATAGATCAGCTCACCATCGCTGAAAACGCCGAAAAACTTAAAGAAACCGAACTCTGAACCATGAACACCAACACCAATCCCCCTTCCACTCCGGGCGCAATCCGCCGGAGCCTTTCCATCAGCATGATTGAAAATGCCTTTTACAAGGCATGGAACCGTTTCCCGGTCACGGTGGTTTTCATTTTCCTCGCTTCAGTCTGGACCATTTTCATTAACCACAATGTTGTGGACAGAGATGCCGGGATTTTTGCTCCGATAACCTATTTCACCACAGTCGGAATACTGCTTACATTCGCAATCAATATCTGGTGCGAGTTCCGCGGATTCAGCACCAAAATCCCTATTATAGTTGCCATTCTGCTCCTTACGGCCGATTCAATTTATATTTATTTCTGCGAACCATCCTTCAACTCCGCATGGTCGCTGAGCCGTACAGCACTTGTCACGGCTCTGTTGGTCGCCACGCTCTTTGTTCCCGTACGGAAATCATGGGCATGGAACTATACCGGTTATCAACTCTACAACCTTGCCGTCTGCATTATTTATTTCTTCATCGTATTAATTGCAGCATCCATCATATTCACTTCTATCCATCTGCTTTTTTTGGTTAACCCTTATGATTTTTTCACTGACATATTGGTAGTATTCGGAGGTATAATTCCTGCCATCATGTTTCTGGCAAGGTCACCCGAGCGCTCCGAACCTGAGGAGATGGAAAAAAACTTCAAGGCATCAGGATTTCAGAGCGGGTCAGCCAAATATTTCCTGTTGCCGATCACGCTGATCTACATGGCAATCCTATATGTGTACGGAATCAATATCCTTTTTCACTGGGAATTACCTCACGGAATAGTATGCTGGTCCGTGACCGGCCTGACCGCATTTGTATTCGTTACCGGATTTTTCCTCGAGGGTGTGCGGCGCACATATCCTGATGACACCATCACAGTCAAAGCCCTCCGCTATCTTCCGGTGGCCATGCTTCCGCTCCTTGTGCTGATGTCAGTTGCCGTGCTTTATCGCATCGGACAATATGGTCTGACAGTGTCACGCCTGTATGTGCTGACGTTCAACATCTGGGCCTACTGCATGATGATTTACTGGTATCTGCGCCAACCCCGCACGTTTAACTTCGCTGCCATATCATTCGCCATTGTCTTTGTTGCAACCTCCATTTTCCCTTACGCGAACTACAAGACCATTACCGACAACATCATGCGCAACCGCATGATGAATCTCGTCACTGCTGCCGGACTTAACGAACTCCCCGCAAGCAAGGACGAATTCATAAAAGCCTTCTCCACCCTTGACCTTGACCAGCGCAAGGATCTCAAATCAATCCTCGAATATCTCGGGGAGGATGAAGCAAAGAAAGTTGTCAAAATCCCTGCTGAAGAATATTATTACGTTTTCATCTATAATCTGAATGATGATGACATTACGGTTTCATCATCAAAATATGAGGATAAGAGGTACAGTGACGAATTCAAAATGACAGCAATTCCTGACGGATTCACCTTCGTCAAGGTTGCTTCATCCGATTATAAACTCCCCAAAGAATTTAATCACGCTGAGCCTTGCATTACGGTAGATGACGTGAATTATGCTGTTCCGGCCGATAGCATAGCCGCTCTGACAGAGGATGAGTTCATTCCGTTCTACATCCGACCCGTTTCCGGATCATCTGACTCGATTTTCATGGTAAACTATATTTATATCGACTATAATATGGTAGAGTCAGAAAAAGCCGACACGCCCGTATATGACCGAATCAATACATCCGGTATTCTTTTCACAAAATAACAAATAATAAAATTCAATTATATGAATAAAGAAGAAATTGTCAAACAAATTCGTCGGAAAGGCTCGTTTCTCTGTGTTGGACTCGACACCGACATCCGAAAAATCCCGGCTCACCTTCAGAAGTGTGATGATCCGGTGTTTGAGTTTAACAAAGCCATAATCGACGCTACCGCGCCCTACTGCGTCGCCTACAAACCCAACCTCGCTTTCTATGAGAGCATGGGAGTGGAAGGATGGAACTCACTTGACAAGACGGTGAAATATCTCCGGGAGAATTATCCCGACCAATTCATCATTGCCGATGCCAAACGCGGCGACATAGGCAACACATCATCACTTTATGCGAGAGCATTCTTTGAAAATCTCGGTGTGGACGCACTCACCGTTGCGCCATACATGGGCGAGGACAGCGTCAAGCCTTTTCTTGCCTACGAGGGCAAATGGGTGATTCTTCTGGCTCTGACCTCAAATCCCGGCTCCCGCGACTTCCAGTTTATCAGCGACATGACGGGTGAACGACTTTTTGAACATGTTCTTGAAAAAGCCCAGCGTTGGGGAACGACCGACAATCTGATGTTTGTGGTCGGTGCTACACAAGGCTCAATGTTCAGCGACGTTCGCCGCGTTGCGCCCGAGAGCTTTCTGCTGGTTCCCGGTGTTGGCGCCCAGGGAGGTAGCCTGGAGGAAGTGGCTAAGTGGGGCATGACAAAAGACTGCGGACTGCTTGTCAACTCCTCCCGAGGAATCATCTATGCATCGTCAGGCACCGACTTTGCCAAAGCTGCTGAAAATGAAGCCCGCCTTCTGCGCGACCACATGACCATTCTCCTCAGCACCTACGGAGTCATCTGATTCCCTCACCCACGACATCAAATTCATTCCGAGACCATGCTTTCCGGCATGGTCTTTTTTGGGGCGAAAATTTCCTGAACCACACCATCCCTACCTGACGCAGCATTGCCGCGTCATACCATCGGCTTCCAAGACATTATCCATAGAAACCTGACGCAGAGCATGGGGTATTGTGGAAGCAGTTACGTAAAAACTCCCCGACGGGATGACCGCCGGGGAGTCTGAGTATGGAAATATCAAGCTAAGTTATCAGATGACAACCTTGAATGACTTGCCGTTGACGGTGAGGATGTAGATACCGTTGGCAAGGTCAAACGCAGCTTCGCCTTCAGCAGCTACAACCGATGCAACGGTCTGACCGGTCACGCTGTAGACGGCAACATTTGCATTGCTGCCGGCACCGGTGACGGTGAGAGTGTTGCCCGATACACCGACAACCACGTTTGCAGCAGAAACCTCTGAGATACCGGCAATGTAATCATCGCCGAAGAAGCCCTTGTCGTCAGAAACGCGAAGCTGAGTGACGGTCACCGATCCGCTCAGTGAGGTGGGAACAACCTTGATGAAGTGAGACTCGGAATTAAGCGGAAGCTCCATAGCGATTGTGTTGTCACCGTTAGCGGTTGAGAATGTGCGGATGGTGCGCCATCCGGGAGCGATGTCGCAGTTACGCGACTCCTGCACCTTCACAGTGGCAGTACCTTCAATGTTTGCTGTGATAGCAAGCTTGGATGCGGTGGGACCATAGTAGCACATAATCTTATCGGAAGTGCTTGTCAGCACTGCTGCATCGTCAGTAACACTGCCCGAAGCCTGCACCCAGTGGGGATAATCGTTCTGCTTATCCTGAACGAGACCACCTTCCGTTTCAAAAGGAGCTACGGCGGTGAAAGGAGCGAAGTTAAGCGGGAGTGAAGCAGCTGCCTTGCCATAATGATTTTCGTCCGACTGCTTGAGGGGGGCGAAGTCACATGTGTTCATCTTGACCTCGGTCACAAATGACTGAGTTCCGTCAAGTGAAGTGATGGCACCTTCGGGGAAGGCCACGGTGTAAGCGGTGTTGACATTGAGGTTAGCGTAGTTGATGGTCAGTTTCTTGCCTGAAGCCGAAACGCTGACAGTCTCCCACTGCTCGCCACCCTTGATGGAGGGAGTGCCGTTATAGGCGATGTCCTGATTGAAGGTAAGCTGAAGCGAACCGTCGGCATAGCTCATGTTATCGTTAACGAGGTTGCCGGCTGAGAGTTCGAGGGGCTGACCGCCACCTCCCGGAACATAACGCTCAACAAGAATGTCGTTGATATTCACTTTCTTGCCGTTGGCATCAATCTTGAACTGAACTGTTCCGGCACTGGTATAGGTATAAGTGAACTTGTAGATACGCTTCGAAGCACCGAGCGCAAGATCAGTCACGGTAGATTCGGTTCCGTTGACAATGGTGTTGAGTTTGATAGTCTTTGACGACTTGTCGGGGTTACCGGCGTAGATGGTGACCACGCAGGGACCTGTAACGGAAGGAGTCATCACATAGCCGCCACCCTTAGTGGTGTAGAATTGCAGACAGCGGTCAGAAGCACCTTCATCTTCAGAAGTGGCAGGACCGTAATCCTTTGAAGAATCAGCCGAATTGTTAGCGCCGCTCATGGCGATGATGCGGATAGCATCAGAGCCGCAACCGATCACCATACCGTCAAATTCACTGCGGGCATCGGCAGAGTTTGACACGTTGGTGTTGTCAGCGATGTTCTCATACTTGGCGGCCCATGCGGCGGGCTGATGATAGAAGTCAGTGTAGAAGAGGACGCCACCGGCAGTAGCGGAGAATGACCAAAGTTCACCTGTAGTGGTGCCTACATCATTCTTGGCATCCACTCGCCAGTAGTAGGTCTTGCCGGCCTGAAGGTCATCCATCTTATATGACTTAGCCTTCAAGCTCTCAGCCTTGAGAGCGAGATTGTCAGCCGAAGTTCCGATATAGAAAGAATAGGTCACCTCGCCGAAGTAAGCCTTAGTAGTGTTTTCCCAAGTGAAGGTCACACCTGCACCGACAGCTTCCTTAGAACCGTTAGCGGGGAACGGATTAACACTCTGGAATGGAGCAGCGGGGTCACCGACAGTCTCGGTTGCGATAGTCTCAGTGTAGTCCGAATAGATGCCGTTGTTGTTATAGGCACGTACGCGAACCCAGTAAGCGGTGTTCTCGTCAAGACCGGGAACAACATATTCGGTAGTTCCGGCAGCCAGACGGGCGCAAACCACGAAGTTCTTGCCGTCAGATGAATATTCAACTTCAAAGCCCTCGGTGGTGTTCTTGTTGAGATCCCAGCTGAGTGTGAGCGAGTTCTTGCCCTGATTTGTCACGGCGAAGTTGATAGGCTTCTTGATGTAGGGATAAGCCTCGGTGATGGTGAAAACATAGTTCTCGATGTTGGCATAGCCGTTGGCGGCGATAGCCTTGGCATCAGAAGCATCATTGGGATTGAGACCGTTGGCAGTTTCCCAAGCGTCGGGTATACCGTCACCGTCAGTATCCTGAGGTTTCACACCTCCTGAAAGAACGCCCGTTCCCTTGTGGGGGAGCTGCTTTTCGGAAGTGATACCGTTTTTGGTACCGGTGGCGCCCCATGACTTGAGTTCGTCAATGATATACTGATCCACCTCATCGTATGCGGGCAGCGACGGACCGACATTCTCCGAAATCCACATCAGAGCGTCATAGGCAGTCATCTTGTTGGTGATTTCAGGGATGAGCTGCACGGCTTCCGAAGCGGTGGTGTTATACTCGGTGATGTTTGCGTTGAGGGCATCGAGCGAGCTGAACCATGTGGAGTAAGGAGCAGTGCCATCCTGCTGACCCTTCATCTCGTCAACGGTCATCTCATGGCCATCAATCACACCGTCCTTATTGTCATCATAATAGTTTCCGGCTCCATAATAGCGGAACGACTGGATACCGCGCACAAAAGGATTGGTAGCGCTGTTCCACTGGCCGCGGATGAAGTAGTTGTTTTCAATGTCGGCCCAAGAGTCACCTTCAGAGTCACTCATGATGTAGCAACCGCCGTTACCCCAGTTGTAGACCACATTGTTCACATACTGGTTAAGACCCTTCACCTTCGGGTTGCG
>CAZKNK010000080.1:0-9735 GCA_964554195.1 uncultured Staphylococcus sp. | reverse complement strand
CTATCCCCAATCGGCGCAAAATATTGAAACTGCCGGTGTGCAAGAAGGGTGCAGAAAAATTTATATTGTTATAATTGTCTATATTTTTTTAAAAACGGGGATTGATATGATAGATTCGGGTGGGGGATTGTGTCTTTAGATGTAAACAGGGGTCGAGTGGTCGATTCTTAGTAATTTGAATTTTCTTATTTTTAATTATTTAATTTGGGTTTATTATGGATTTTTTCAAGAAAACTAAGAAAACGGAAGTTACAACAGTGGAGGAAAAGGTTACGATTAATTGCGGGTCGGAGGGTAAGGAGGGACTCGATGGAGTTGCACCGAAGGAGGTTGGGAAACTGGATATGGTGATTGCTTTTGACACTACCGGGTCAATGTCGGCTTATATCGGTGCTGTGAGGAAGGAGGTGTCAGAGTTGATTCCCCGTCTGTTTAAGGATAATAAGGACCTCAGACTTGGCATCGTGGCATTTGGCGATTACTGTGACATGGACAGTGCCAATGAATTCGGGGATGCTTATCAGTGCATTCCGCTGACGGATAATGAGAATGATTTGATCAAGTTTGTTCTTGAGAGCAGAAATACTTCAGGTGGTGACGGTGACGAGTTTTACGAACTGGTGTTGAAGCGGATTGTGGAGGAGACTCCGTGGCGCAAAGGGTCAACTCGGTCTATCCTGCTTATTGCTGATGCAGATCCTCATCCGTTGGGCTACAGCTATAAGGATTATGTGACAGGAAATCAGATAGACTGGCGCATAGAGGCCCGTAAGGCTGCTGACGAAAAGATTAAGATTGACACCGTGACCATTACGGATGCCGCGTGGTATAAGGAACTGTCGGCAATGACAAATGGCGTGAGTGTTCCGTTCAAGAGCGGACATAAGACTGCCACTCTTGTCGAGGCTGCCGTTTCGTCGCGCGGAACCATGAAATCCCGCCTGCATTTTGACAAGATGATGGCTGAATGTGATGATGCTGAAATGAGAGATGTGTTTGCATCCTACAAGGCCGAACGTGACTCGATGGACTGATTGCCGATTCATGGGGTGACCGATTAATATTAAACCTCGGGCTGCACACACATAAGGTGCGGTCCGAGGTTAGGTTTCCGGGCGGTTCTTTAAAATCAGAACGGATAGCCGATGGCAAGGTGGAATGCGAGCGAACTGCCAAAGGATCGCATGTTGTAATAGCCACGTTTTCCGGTGTCGTAGGGGGCATGGATTCCGATTCCGAGGTCACCGCGGACCACGAGCATCTGGATGTCAAAACGAAGTCCGACGCCTGTGCCTGTAGCGATGTCTTTGAAGAATGTTGAGCCGCGGAGCAGACCGCCGGGTCTTTGGGGATCTTCCTTTAGAAGCCATACGTTTCCTGCATCAAGGAATACGGCGCCGTGAAGCGGGCCGAGAATCGGGAAACGATATTCCACGTTGGCTTCAAGTTTAAACGTACCGGTCTGGTCGAAGTAGCCGTTGATTTTGTCAGCGGGAGCGTGATATGAACCCGGACCGATGGAGCGAACTGTGAATGCTCTGACGGAGTTGGCTCCTCCGATATAGAACTGCTCGCTATATGGAACCTGTGTGGAGTTTCCGTAGGCATGGGCTGCTCCGATACCGAAACGTGACACAAGCCAGTGGCCGGGAGTGGTCTGATGACCGTAGACTATCTGAGCCTGTCCCTTGATAAATTGCGAGAAGGGGGTGCCAAACAGTTTCTTCTCGCCGTCACGTTTTCCGCAAAGTTCATATATGCCCCAGAAGATGTTTCCGGCTTCTGTGAGCGAGAACTGGACATTGATGTTGTTGTCACGGTCCATGCTCCGGTCATAGACCAGTCCATAGCTTAGCTGGGGGATAAACTGGCTGCGGAAGCTCAGCGCTATGGCTCGGTTTGCATCCATGATGGAGTCAAATACCGGGGTGGTGGATATGAGTTTGGTGTAGGTGAGTTTGAGCGGAGTGAAGGTGTTGGTAATATACTTCGTTGCCTGCCAGTCATAAGAAATCGAGGTGTTGAACTGGGCCATCTTGAAGTAATGGGGACGATTGAGAATGTCGGCTCCAAGCTGAAGTCGTGTCCAGTTGACCGTGCGCCTCATGCGCCGGATAAATCCCGGTGCGAGCAGTCGGGGAAATGCGAGTGATGACGTTATACCGGCTTCGTAAGAATTAAATACTGATGAACTTCCGTGGCCGGTCTGCCATTCGTATGAGCCTTTGAGTGAGACATTGAGCTGTTCTCCTCCACCAAACAGATTTCGGTTCGTCAGACCTAATGTTACACCGGGACCGATGTAACTGTTGGATTTTGATGAAACACTTGCTTCTACGGATGCTTCGAGCGGCTTGTCAAACGTGCATGACATCACTACGTCGAGGAGGTCACCGTCAGTGGAAGTGGAGTCGGGTATTACGGCTATGTCAATAGCATTAAAAATGCCGAGTCGGGCGAGATTTGACTGTGTCCGCTCCATCTGACTGACACGAAACACCTTGCCCGGACGGAATGTGATGGACGAAGGGATCAAGCTCTTGCGCAGATGTGACGGTGTCATTTGAATCACCGCTCCTTTCTGAGTCATAAACGTGTCGGGGACGCCACCGCCGTTGTTGCGGTAGACGTAGGTGGTGATTTTGCCGGTGTAGTATCTTCTGAGAGCGTCTTTGGGGACGTTTGACGGTATCTGAAGTTTAAGAGCTATTGCTCCGGGATGGATTGTAGAGTCAGCTAAATATTCGATGTATTCCGGGCGGAAGAAGTAGTATCCCTCGTTTCTGACCTCATTAGTTATGCGGATGCGGGCGGCGCTGAGTGAGTCGGTGGCATATCGGTTACCTTTCTGGAGATAACGGTTACGCATGGCGAGTGAGTCAATCAGATGATGCAGATGAGTTGAGTCGCCGAGCAGGATGATTGAGTCAAGCAAGAATGCAGGTCCGGGGTTTACGTCGTAGATAATCGAGGCTTTCTTCTTGTTTTTCTTCTGAGCGAGGCGGTATGACGATGTGCCTCGGAAGAAGCCGTTGTTGTCAAGAATTTCGTTGATCATCTCAGTCCTGACCTCGGGACGGACATCGCTGACGAGGATAGGTTCTTTGACGAGTTTCTCATAAATCCAATGTTTGAATCCGTGGGGCGGGTTAGGCCAATGGTTGTAAACCCATAGTCCGAGTGGAAACGGGACCCGGTAGGAAGCAGACCCAAGAAGGGGATTGTTTGGTTTCACAGCCACAGCCGTCCGGACTTCGCTCCTGATGTCGGACGGGACGGTGGACACGGAGTCGGAGAAGTTAACGGCTTTCAGTCCGGTATAAAGGATTTCACCGTCAGGGATCTTTGATGTGGTGGAGCAGCCTGCGAGCAAAGCTGCGCCCACGAGCGCCACAATAAGATAAAATATGCGGTTATTTGCCATTTTCTTGTTCGATTTTAGGTTTGCGGCCGAAGAGTTCACGCAGGCTGTTGAGCTTGCGGCGGAACACGAATCCGACACCCGTCTGAGTCACTTCGCCTTCGAGAATACTTTCGTAGCCCGTGTGGCGGAAAATCCTGATATACATCGATCCGCTCTTGTTGATGAGATATTCGATTGAGATGTCATTGATCAGGTTCTGCGACAGATTCTGGTCAGCGTCGGCATCAGTAGAATAGTTTCCGCCCACTATGATTTTGATACGGTCATTAAACAGCGATTTTGACACACGGTAGCTGTAGCTTGTGGTGGTAGAAGTGTTGCCCTGATATGTTTTGTCATACTGGTCGATTCCAAACGAGAGGTCTACGCCTTTGATATTGTTTGCGGCCCATGAGTTGATTCTCGACGTGAGTATTGAATACAGAGCGTTGCCCGACAGATTTGAGGTGGCCTTTGTGCTACCGCCCGAGTAGACATTATATAGCAGAAGATTCATGGCCTGATTAGCCCTCTGGTCCGGGGTCATGGAGGTCAGTTCGTTTTCCACCGTTAAATCATCGTCAGTGGAGAGGTCAAAAGCCACATTCATGTTTTCAAGCGACCCCGTGACGTTGAGGATTACGTCGAAGTAGACCAAACGTGAGTTTTGTCCCGACTGAGTGACATTGGCCCGCAGACGGTCAATGGCCGACAAGTGAAGAATCGGATTCATGATGTCGCCGTTGAAGGCCACGTAGGATCCTTCCTGGAAGTTGAAAAGTTTCTCAGACATAAGCGGCGGAGTGTAGCGCACGAATCCTTTATTAAGGTTGATTCGACCCGTAAGGCGCTGTCCGTTGAGTCCGGTCATAGAGTAGTCGAGATCACCCTGAGCTTCAATCTGGGCGCGGTTTTTGCCGTCGGCTGAGAGATCCACGCATATCACCGTTCCTTCCTGAATCCTGAGTTGCGCATCAAGATTCAGTGTCATGGAGGAGTTTACGATCGAATCGGCCCTGATTACTTGTGCCGTGTCATTAAACTGCACGAAATGAACCATCTCGGAGTTGCTGCGGCTTGTCAGAGCCGATGTGGTCTCGGGGACAACGTATGTAACATTCGTCCCTGACAGCAGATCCACTTCGGCATCAACCTGAAGCCGCTGCATGTCACCGCTTACTTTTGCCCCGATGTTGAGAAATGCCTTGCCATAGACATCGGCACCACGCGGCCTCGATGAATTAACTATCTGGAAGTTCTCAGCCGAAAGGTCAAGATTGACAGCAATGTCAGAGAGATGGCGGAGGTCAATCACACCGTTGACGCGGAGTGGATTCTCGTTACAGCCCGAAATGGTGAAGTTATTGAAGTGAACAATGTTGCTGTCGACCGGAATTTTTTCTTCCGAGAAATTGAATGTTGTTCCAAGCATGCCGACTTTCACGGCTGTGGAGTCAAAATCAATGTATCCGTTAAACACCGGCATGGCCATATCGCCTGTGATTGTCATGTTTCCGTTCAGCATACCGCTGAGTTTTGCCATCTGTGGCGGTAAAAACGGATTGACAACCCTTAGCGGAAATTTGATCATAGAGAAGTCAAGCAGGAACGGGCTGGGTGCGGTGGAGTCATTGAGTGCGCCGCGTGCTGTGATGGTCTTGATTGAATCGACCATCAGGGTGATGTCGGCGTTGACTGTTCCGCCCGGGCTGTTGACAAGATTCACGTCCAGATCAAATGAGCCTACGCGGTCACGTCCGTTATAGAGATCGGTAAGTCCGATTGATCCTTTACCGGTGAGCATACGCCGGTCCCAGTTAAACCTCATATCAGCTGACAGGTCACCCTTGATAGGGGGCGCGAATGGCGATATTGAGAGCCAGTCCTGAATATGGATGTCGGAAATCTCAAGCACAACGTCGTCAAACTCCTTTACCGAGTCGGCCGGAGCGCGGTCGGTGTAGAGTTTCAGGAAGCTCTTGTCGTTCTCAAGAGCAAGATTTGCCGCGAGGCGTTGATTAAAGAAATTATACGTAATGAAGTTGTCACGGTTTATGGTCCATTGTTTGTAGGCAATAGTCGGCTTATAGGGTACGAACCGGAGTGACACGGTGGTGTCGTTGAACTCGGCGTTGAATCCGATTGAAAACCCTTTTTCCTCCTTGATGTTCTGCTGCTTAAGAAACAATGACAGACGGTTGGAGGCCACAAATCCTCTCAGGTCAACGTGGGCAAACTCATCCATCGTTCCGGGCCGGTTGTTGATCGCCGCGGAGTAGATGAGATAGCGACCCTGCTGCACGGCATTGAAACTGATTGTGTCGAGATTCATCGAGGCTGTGGCGAGTCTGACAAGGCGGGCATTAAGACTCAGAATTGAGTCATTGTGAAGTCCGGCTGTGAGGGTCTTGAAGGCGATGTCCGATTCGCCCATCAGATAGTTTGACACGATATTGTTGCTGCCTACATTTAAAATCATGTCGATAAAAGGCAGGGCTTTTGATATGGAGTCAATGGAAATAGCCCGGTCGTCAATCTGCTTTGTTGCAACATCAGCGGCGTTGCTCAGCCTGGTGATGAAGTCGGTCAGAGGTGATGTGGAGTATAGTCGGAGATTCAGATCGCCGTTGTTGAGTGCCGCTTCGAGCAGCGAGTCTGCCGAGAGGAGATTGAGTTTTATCTGCGGTGTCATGAGTTCGGTGCCGGGCAGCATCCATGAGAGGTTTGACACGGCAGCCTCGGCGTCAATAAATCCGTTTTTCACCCCGTAGCGACCTTCGGATTTCAGCACGAGTGAGCCGTAGTTGAGCGTGTCGGCGAAGTGAAGTTTCTGCAAGTCAAGTTCGCTCACGTCACCGTCAAACCGGTAGCTTATCGTGTCATCCTTCACCGCCGCAGCAAAGTCGGCAAAAATTTTTGCTCCAGGATTGTTGCTCGACAATCTGCCGGCAGCTTCACCGTCGGCAATCGAGGCGTCAAGCGTGATGTCGGAATATGTGTCACCGTGATAAATGATTTCAGCGATGTTGACCGTGGCTTTGGCATTGGTTTTGGCCGAAAGAAAATTCAATCCCTTTCCGCTGGCAGTCATGTCGGCGGTGACGGTACGTATGCCGAGTGAGGGCATGAAAGCGTCGACCGGGAAGGCATCTACCTTGAGGGTTGCATCATATTGCTGCGGACGTTCGGCCCACTTGCCCGCTAAGGCCATTCGTCCGTCACCGGTCGAGAGAGCCACGCGGCCATCTATGCGTGACGGATTGTAGTCAATGGCTCCGTTGATTTTCATTGCCGGGATGTGTATGGCGGTGTCAAGTGCCATCAGTGACGAGAATCGCGGGGTGAGCCGCCCGGTGGAGCCACTGATATTTACTTTTCCTCCCAGACGGTCAAAGACCATCGGATTGCTGATTTGACCCGATGCGTTGACGTTGAACACTCCAGGCATACTCATTTTTATTCTTTCCACATCAAGCAGGCCGGCTGTGCCGTTTATGGCGGCGTCGAGCGAAACGGGTTCGAGTTTAGACATCATGAGTTTCATGGCCGGAAATGCCATGGCCACATCAGCCGGGCTGAGCAGACCATAGGCATTGAGCATGAGCGGCAGTGTGGGGTCGGTGGCCAAATCACCCATTCCCATCCCGGCATCAACGGCCAGTGACGACCGCTGTGTGTCGATATTGAATCCACTCACACGCATCATCGCGCTATCCATCGCAAAAAGGCCCGAAGCCCTGAGGGCGAGTCCACACCGCTCTGTGGCGCTTATGCGACGGATGGGGACGCTTATGGCGGTGGCGCGGTTATAGAATGAGTCAACTTCAATCACAATGTCGTTGGCCTGAATGTAGTTCATGTCAAGCCCCGGCTGCGGCACGGCTCCGCGGATGGCGTAGGTTGCTTCTCGCCCGGTGAGCGAGAGGCGATCAGCCGTGATGGTCCATGCTTCGGTAGAAGTGGTATCGGCGGGCGCAGTAGTGTCGGCCACCGGACTATCAGCCACCGGTGGAAGGAGATATGTGGCTGCCACGCTGTCAACAGCAAGTGAATGGCCGTGGATGCGATGTGAAGCCATGTCGACCGTTCCGTCAAGCAGCTGGGCCTTCTGTATGGTGCATCCGAGGGAGTCAATGGTCGGCAGCATTTCCATCCGGTATCTGACGTTGGCTAATGTGATGTCATCGGCATGGATAAACCACGGAGCGGCGGCAGCTGTGTCAACCGGAGCTGCCGTGGTATCCGGAAGCAGGCGCATGTAAATATCGGCGCCGTCAATCCGAGCCTTGTCAATCATGATTTTGTTTCCTGACAGGTCAACGTCCGTGCCGTCAATCTGCGCCAGACCGATGGCTGCGCGGAGCATCATGACGGAGTCACGGTTGCCCATCCCGTAGGTGGCGTCGGTGAGAGTCGCTCCCGAAACGTCAATCACGCCTTTAAATAGCGGACGCAGTTTGACATCTACGGCGAGCGAGCGGGCAGTCAGCATAGTGTCGCCCGAAGCTTCGATGATCTCCACGTCGGCCACGTTGAGCCGAAGCGGAAACCGAAGGCGCAGTTCGCCTACGGAAATTTTCATTCCGGTTGATTCGCTCACCTTTTCTACGGCGATTTTTCGTGCAAAATCCTGAACGAAAGGAATGTAGAGCAGAACGGGTATGATTATGAGCAGAGCGGCCACTGAAATCAGTGTCCACATAAGCACCTTGAGTATCTTGCGAATAATGTGATGTTTCACAAAAGGGGCAGTTTTAACGTGAATATATTTTTCTAACCTTTGAGCAATGCAAAAAGTTGAGGACTCACGGCAAAAAAATTCAGACCATGAAACTTAATGCAAAAATACACCATTCCCCCCCGACAAAGCAAAAAATTCCCCTTGAAATTATTCATTCTGAAACATTTTTTGTCAAACGAAGCCCCCACCTCCCCTCCACGCTTGAAAAGACCCCCCGGCAATTTAAGGGATGAAAAAAATTTTTATAAATATCGTTATGAATTAGCCCCATGAATAACATTTTTTTGTAAATTTGTTGGCTGAACAGAGTCATTAAAGAGTTGATGACAACGTGAAAACTACATACAGTCTCGTTCTGAAAAAAGTTGACTCATAAACGAGTCAAAAGAATGATAAAATTTCAGAGTTTGCCAAGACTAAAACGGCATGCAATCCGGGAGGAAGTCCTGAGGCTTTACGCCGAGACAGACATGAGCCGAAGTAAACGGAGTTCAAATTCGCACAGTTGAATATATTATTCGTAACTTTGCGAAAGAACTTCCAGAGACACCTATCATGCGCAAAAAGAAGAAAGACGTCAGCACCGAAGATTACGATGCCTTGCGCGCGGAGATCACCCGTCTGAAGAAGGAGTTGCGTTATGAAAAAATGCGCTCCGAAGCTTTGGACACGATGATTGACGTTGCCGAGGAGATGATCTTCGCCGTATGTCTTTGGAAGAGTTCGCCGTACAGTTCATACGCGAGGTCAAGGCCAAGGATCCCGGCATAGGGGGTATGAAAGTATGGGCCATGTATTGCCGCGCGTTCCCGGACCGCGACCGTATCGGGCGCGACCGCTTCTGCGATATTTTCGACCGATACGGTTTCAAGATACGCCGACGCCGCAGGGTACGCACCACGGACTCCCGCCACAACAATCCGACGTATCCCAATATAGTCAAGGAGATAATTCCGACACGCTTTGTCGAGGTTATTGTAGGCGACATCACATATATTCCGCTTGAGAGTCCGGACGGACAGCGAAGATTCTGCTAAGTCAGCCTTCTGATGGACTCCTACAGCAAGATGATTCTGGGTATCAGCGTCGACATGACCCTTGAGGCCAGATACCCCATGGAAGCTTTGTCTTTGGCTACAAAACAACTTACCTCACACGGTGTCGACTTATCCGCTACAATCCATCACAGCGACAGAGGTGTGCAGTATACCTGTTCAGACTATGTCACGGAACTTCGAAAAAACAAGATGATAAGCATGACCGAAAGCGGCAACCCTAAGGACAATGCCGAGGCCGAGCGCATAAACAATACGCTTAAGAACGAACTATTCAAAGATATGGTTTTCACAGATATAGGTCAAGTGAGAGAGGCTTTGGACAAGGCAGTTATGTTCTACAACCACGAGAGGCCGCATCTGAGCCTTGAGATGCGTACTCCAGTTGAAGCCGCCAGTGAAACCGGCCGTTTCCGACGGCAATGGATCAGCTTCCGTGAAAGGGCCATTGACGCCATGAACGCAGGTAATGCAAGAAAGACCAACCCGGCAAGGGCGACCGGATAAAAATTTTTTGTACCTTTGCCCCTATCCCT
>CAZKNK010000079.1:0-9804 GCA_964554195.1 uncultured Staphylococcus sp. | reverse complement strand
GAACTCGCCACTATGATCTGCTCTGACAACCACATGGTGACCCTCGGCGTCCGCAACTGCCAGAACCTTCTTGACCTCGTTTGCTCTTACAACGACCTCACCACTCTGAGCGTGGAAGGATGCGGCAACCTCCAGTATGTTGACTGCTGCTACAACGACCTCACCACCCTCACTCTTTCAAACCAGACATTCCTTCAGCGTCTGCTCTGCAACAACAACCAGCTCAATATGCTCGACGTATCGTTTGACTCGCAGCTCACCTACATCAACTGCCGCTTCAACCAGATCACCGACCTCCGCACTATGGGTTGCACCAGCCTCCGCATGGTTGCCTGCCAGTGGAACTACTAATCCGCTAAGGTCTACAAGACATAACTTGAACCCTATCATATTCGGACGCGCCTTCGGGTTGCGTCCGATTTTTTTGCGCAGTTTCAAATTCAACCGGTTGCGGTTCAAACGGTCTATCCGAAGCCACCCCTCGGCCCGACATCCCTCTCGCCACCACGTCCTGAGTTGCCAAATTCTGCTACACCACGGTTATTCCTCCCCCAACCCTTCTCACCACGGCCCTCATCTCCGGAGGGGAGGATGCCCTGGGCGGTCATGAAGTCCGACGGATTTATGCGAACCGGAGCCGGACGCTCGCTGTCAACATACAGAGCTATGGCGCGAGTCATGAGAAGGTCATCATGATAACCATCTTTAGCGGCATATCCTCCTGACGGAGTGCGCTCGTAGGTGAGCAGTTCGGAGATGCAACGGACATCATGCTCCAAATAGTCCCCGTCACGCACCCGGGCCACCAGATGGGAAATGAGCGCCCCTTTAGTGCGTCGGTTGGTGTGAAACCCGGGCCGGAGATCAGCCGTCCCGAGATTGTCACTCATGCGTCGGCGATACAGGTTTCTGTACGTATCGGCCACGATCTTCAGGATATACGGTCCCATTTCAGCCGGGTCGGAGTCGAGCGAGTTGCTCTCGATCACAAGCAGCGCATTGGAGTAATAGCGGCTTATGGCCACAGCCTTCCACGCAAGCAGGTCAATGTCAGTGTGGCCGCGCCATGTGGCCACCACTTCGGGCCGGCGTATCCCCTTATGGTCAAAGTGACGGTCAACGACGGTGATGACCGAATAGTCGCTTCCCGCCGCGCGACCTCCCACATCCACCACCGCTATGTAATCATTTTCAGATGTTGAACTGCGTGGAAAGTCCCACACGTATGTTTCGCCGTCGGCCGAGGGCTGAAACTTCACGTCGGTGGCCGCACGTGGTCCAGTCAGAGCTGCCCCGACAAACTCACCCTTTGCTTCCGGTTCGCGGCAATCCTCACGAAGCGCTTCCACGTCGGCGGCGTCAAACACTCCGTTGAATATCTCGCAGAAAGCCTCATCCGGAGTCGTAGGATATTCCGATTTCATGCTGCGGTGGTCCGAATATTCCCTCCGCTTCATCCTATACCATTTTATTTGTTCGAGCGAACATCCGCACCGCTCCCACAGCCCACGCTCATACTCATCGAGAGTGCTGAAAAAGTCCTCCGGATTCATCACTGCCACACGATACTGACCGTTGAGATACCACGGAACAAAGAGCGGAGTCTTGTCACTCTCGCCTCTCACCGAGCGTTCCCACTCATCGTGAAAATAGTTTGACGCACCGTCAGCCGTTGATTCCATCACTATCATTGTCCCTTCGGCGTAAGCGATTCCCGACGTGATCGCCCTCATGGAAGCCTCGGTAGGATGAAGCGACGAATTGCGCCAGAAAGCCACCTCCGAGAGGTGTGCGAGCTGAATGTTCATTCCTCTGGCTGCATTGACAGAGTTGGCCGTCACCACGGTCAGCTTGCTGTCAGTGACATCAATCAGTCGGGTGTTGGTCATCCCGTCGCAACCGCGTATTTTCGGCTTCACCCCGTCGCCAAGCGTGTCAGGAGGAAGCTCACGCACGAATGATTCGAGCATTGAGCGGAGTAGTATGGAGGTGTCACGTGTATGTGCGCCGCTGACCACGTGGCGTCCCGGAAACACAATCGTGGTGAGCCACGCTGTATATGCGGCTATCACCGTGCTGCAACCCCACTGACGCGCTTTCAGTATTATCGCCCTCAGCGGCAGCCCGGCAAGACGCTGCTTCTCAAGCATGTTGATTGCAATCCGCTGCGGACGGTTGAGTATAAACGGAACGCGACGGCATGTCAGCTTGTCTATCACGGTGAGCATCCGGGCCGCGAAATATTCAAAATCCCGCATGATGCGGGCCATGTCCACCGGTGCGTCCCGGTCGATGGCCGGTCCGCGCGATTCGGCATCTATCACCTCGTTGCGGCGCTTGTTTTCTGCTACAACATCCATCATTATTTAACCGGCACAACCCGGGGGAAATCTTCACCGCAAAGTTACGCCGCGGTTCCTGCTCATTTCATGCGTTAATGCTCGGGAACCCGCTGTTTTTTTCGACTTCCCGTCGGTCTACTCGCCGAAAAGTTTCCGTCTGTCCCGCTCCAACGCCGGGCGGGCTATCTCCTCCGGTATGAAGCGCCAGTTTGTTGCCGCGGAGGGTGTGATGGTGCCACGTCGCTCTATGGCCTGCATCAGATAATAGCGTAGATCCTTGTCCGTGGAGCGGACAATCCTGTTTTTCAACTCATCGGCCGGAATTCCGGCGCCCTTAAGGAGCAGGTCACCTCCGCCGTTTCCCCGATAGGAATTCACAGCCACCTCATAAACGGAATCAAGGCAGAACTTCCGCACGTCGCTCATTCCGGTGATTGTGATTTTGCTTCCGGCGGGCTTGGTGACATCGACCGTATAGTCTATTCCGGCTGCGGAATCGAAGTTATATGACGGATTACGCAGTTTGGCATAGTCACCCTTCGCAGCCTTGCCGTCGGCAAAGAGCAGCACACTCTCATCACCCGTCTCAACCTGTTTGGTCCACAGAGCGTAACTTTCCTCCAGATAGCCCTTTATCTCCCTACCTGTCAGCCGCATGGTGTAGAGCATATTCTCATATTTGTAGAGCTTGAACATATCGCTCATCATCACCGGACCGGCGGCTATCACGGCATCAAACGAGAGCGGTGCGGCAAACGATATGTCGGCGCCTGAGATTTCAAGCTGAAGGTCATGGAGAAGGCTCATGAAAGCTGAAGGACCCGTGAAAGCATCGCGGGTTGAGAATTCACCTGTGGCTCTGCCCACCGGTCGGTTCACAAAACTGTCGGTAGCAGCACGTTGCGGTGCGAAACGGGCCTCGAAAAGCGGGTCGGGTTTGATATGGTCAAGATTGACCACTGAGCCTTTTATCCTCTTGTCGACCACGTTTCCGTCCCCATCCTTCACCACCGTCACATCAATCCGCCCCACCGCACGGGCATTGTTGGCCGGATTCACGGCCACAACCCTGTGTCCGTCATCTGTCATGATTTCAGCCGCATAGCATGTGTGGTCATGACCGAACATCACGGCATCGAAACCTGGAACCTCACGGGCAGCAAGAAGCGAGGCGTTTTCGCGGTATTCGCCGGTCATGGTTTCCTCATCCTTTCCGGCGTGAAATAAACCTATGAGCAGGTCGGGACGTTCCTTACTGATGATTTCAGGCACCCATTTCCGCGCAGAGTCCACCATATCCTCAAACCGAAGTCCGGCCCACAGATTCTCGGGCAACCACGCCGGAATGGCCGGAGTCAGCAGGCCCAACACTGCCACTCTCAGGCCGTTGCGCTCAATCACGGTGTAAGGTTTAAAGTATGGTTTACCGCTGACGGCATCCACCACATTGGCCGCAAGCAGGGGCATGGCAAGCTGCGAGGCCCAGCGGTCATAGACGGCATGACCGGTCTCAACATCATGATTGCCTATCGTGGCGGCATCGTAGCCCATGAAGTTAATCATTTCAGCTGCGATATGCGGCGACAGGGTGTCGATGAAGTTGTAGTAGTAAGCCGTAGGTTGCCCCTGAAGTATGTCACCGTTCTCAAGCAGAATCACACGGTCATTTCCCAATGAATCACGCAGATGACGTGTATAAGCAGCCACCCGGGCAAGCGATCCTGCCGCCGGCTCCCGCTTGATGAAGTCGTATGGAAAAAAGTTCCCGTGGACATCGGTGGTCTGAAGGATTGTAAGAGTGGATTGACGCAAATCGCTGTCACCGGCATAAAGTTGCATGTATGAGAGAATTAAAAGAGTAAGCAATAATCGGATTTTCATATCGCATCGGTTGGTTACTTGACAGAGTGGCGGAGATCCGGCGCTGCCCTCTCCGTCACCACAAAGTTACGCAAATCAACACAATTCTGCAATCCCCCCATTTACATAAGTCCTATTCATCAATCTTTCATCCTATTGATTATAACATTCAGCTCCTTCAAGTCGCTAATAATCTTTTCAAATGAAACCGTCTCTCCATAAATCATTTCCTCTTGCATTGTTTCGTAATCTTTCCTCCATGCTTCATACACTGAAGCCGGTGGTAAAATTGATAGACTCTGCTTGCGCAGTGTGCAATAATCAAATCCCTTTAATCCGATGAATGTTTTACGATGTTCAATAACAGTATTATATAAATCGTTGTCTGACAATGCATCATCCACAATCGGAGTCTGCATTATTCTATGAACATCGTAAAGATGTCGTGACATACGGTCAACTCTTATCAGAC
The DNA here is from genome assembly GCA_964554195.1 of uncultured Staphylococcus sp. Lineage (GTDB taxonomy): Bacteria > Bacteroidota > Bacteroidia > Bacteroidales > Muribaculaceae > Duncaniella. The sequence continues at coordinate 5,130 of CAZKNK010000079.1, read as the reverse complement.
CTTCTTCTTTGGAAAATTCTTCATGTAGCAAGAATAACTTTTCCAAAAATGTTCTTTTAGCTAACACTGCGCGTACTTTAAATTTCGGCTCATGAAATTCTGCACTTGGAATTGCTTTATCCAATAAGGATTCTATCGCCACTTCCGCTGTAGGCTCAGCCATTGATCGGCCGCTAACTTCAATCTTGACTACAGGTGGAATGTATGTTATTACGTCTGCTACCGGCTTATATTCCACCCATATAACCTCAGGATCTGTTGTAGTAACCGGCGTTATCTCTACTCGTATATTGAATTGGGTTTTGTCTATACCATCTCCAAGCATTTGCTCTTTCAGATCAAATTGCAGTCTATCACGCACAAAACTGCAAGCGGCTCTGCGCAACTTATCGCTTACTTGGGTTTTGCTTAACTTTCCCTCAAAACCAAGAAACTCACGTGTAATACCAATATCAATGTCCTCACTCATGCGTTCAATCAATTCCCAACATTTGCTTAGACCAGTGCCACCCTTGAATGAAATATGCTGTGAATATGGTAATTCAAACAAGGCACGAAGAACAGCTGTAACCCACCAGTCTTTCTCGATAAGTGCAGCCTTTAACCCTATTAATGTCTGCATATTATCAAGCAATGCCTTACGCTTGTCAACAGGAATATCTATAAATTTCATCGTATTTCCTTTAACAATTTTTGTACCCATGCCGGAGCAAGAGCAATATCTTTGTTGAAATCTGCATCACTAACATTGCCAAGATGCTTTGCAATGATATTCTTTTCTTTTTCAGTAACTTTACCGTTTCCTATTTCTCGAAGTGCAGCTACAATTAAGAGCATCAAGTCGTTTCCATAAGCAAATCTCTTCATTTCAGAACTTCGTTTGAATAAAATGCCACGACCATTACCGATTTTAATTCTTCGTGGAGAGCCGTCAGTATAATATACCACATTGGCTTGTAATTGTGTTGAGAGTCCAAGTATATTCATGGCATAAGCTCCTGTTGGAACTATTCTGCTTTTATCTCGATTGGAGATTGCGTGAGCAATTTCATCTATTGATGGCAACAATTTCCCAATCCCATACTTTTCATCAATTTCGGGATAGCAATAAATTCCTTGTGCAAGTCTAACAATTATCCCTTCTTCACATATTCTCGTCAGGGCGGCATTAACAAGTTTGACTCCGGCGATAAAAGAAAAGTCCTCCGGAAAGAATATACTTCCTCTCGGACAACTCGTTATAATATTTCGGATTTTCTCTGTGCCGCTCATTTCAAATGTTAAATATGTAGCAAATTTAGCGTAAATTTTCTACACTTGCAAATTATCCGCTATTTATTAAATTACTTTATAGCAATATAGCATCATTAGCTTCTTGGCTTATAAACCACTTACATTAGCATTACGGCCGATTTTTTATCCCGTCATCGCAGAGTTTTTTCATTAATTTTCGGTATTTTTGCCGGAGAAAAACAAAAAAATCACCAGATCATGAAACTACTCAAGCTGATTCCATTTCTACTTCTTCCACTGCTTCTCAGCTTATGCGGCCATGACAAGAGTGGCGCTGACAGCAGTCATCTCATCATACTCCACACCAACGACACTCACTCGCAGATTGATCCCGACCGACATGACAAGGGAGGAATTGTAAGGCGTAAAGTGCTGGTGGACAGTGTGCGTGCGGAGCATCAGAATGTGATGCTCGTCGACGCAGGCGACGCCGTGCAAGGCTCGCTATACTACACCCTCTTCGGCGGCGAGGTGGAGCGGTTGCTCATGAACGAAATGGGTTATGACATCCGTCTGCTCGGAAACCATGAGTTTGACAAGGGTCTCGACATTCTGGCACGTGAATGGCGGCAGATTAACGGCACCCGTCTCTCGACTAATTATGACTTCAGCGGAACTCCGCTCGACGGGCTGTTCGTACCGTCGGTCATGAAGGAGTTTGACGGCAAGAAGGTCGGTTTCATCGGCATCAATCTTGACCCTGAAGGCATCATAACCGAGCATAACTATGAGGGTATTGACTATCACGACGCCATTGAAGCGGCCAACCGCGAGGCGGCTGAGCTTCGACGTCAGGGCGCCGACATGGTTATCGCAGTGACCCATATAGGTTACTCAAACGAGAAGGATTATGACGACCTGACGCTTGCAGCCAAATCATCGGACATCGACCTGATAATCGGAGGCCACTCCCACACACTTGTCACTCCCACCGACGCTCCTGACGCTCCCAAATGGACCGTCACAAACCGCGACGGCAAGGAGGTGACAGTGGTACAGACCGGCGCCACCGGAACCTATCTCGGCGAGATTGATATTGACCTTAACAATCTCACGGTGACCCCGCGGATGCTCACTGTCGACTCCCGGCTTGACTCACGCGCCGATTCTGCCTACGCGGCTCTGATTATCCCCTATCGCACTAAAGTTGACTCGGTCCGCTCCATCGCTATCGGCGAGGCTCCCGCAGATTTGCTCAAGCGCTCCAACGAGCAACTTAACTTCTTCAGTGACTTTGTGATGCGTCGCGGTGAAGAACTCATGGGCGGTCGCCGTCCCGACCTTGCCATCATGAACAAGGGTGGTCTGCGCACCGACCTTGCCGCCGGAACCATCACTAACGGCTCAATAATTGACATAGCTCCGTTTGACAACTACATTGTGGTTATGGAAATCGAGGGCGACGATCTGATTGACACCTTCCGTATCCTCGCATCGCAGGAGGGACAGGGAGTCAGCTCAAACGTCAGGGCGCTGTTTGACCCCTCGACCCATGAACTCAATTCGGTCACAATTTCAGGCAAACCGATTGACCCTGAGCGCACTTATCTGCTCGCCACGATTGACTATCTCGCTGACGGCAATGACTACATGACCCCACTGAAGAAGGGCGAGATAAAGGCCCGGAGCAAGTCAGTGCTTTTTGAGGACATGATTGAAAACATCCGCTCAGGCCGGCTCAATTCCGCCCTTGCCTCTCCCGATCCCACTCCGCGAATGACGAGCATGTGACCCGCCGGTCCACTCAACCGCCGGCCAAAAAATCATTTTTTTTGGTAAGGAAATTCAACCATTGTGGCATGATTTTTGTTAAATAGTCATAAAGAAGAAAATAATTTAACAAAGATATATCCATCATGAATTTCAACAACTTTACCATCAAGTCTCAGGAGGCCATTCAGAAGGCCATCGAGATTACCCGCGGTGCCGGCAATCAGGCCATCGAGCCTGTCCACCTGCTCAAAGCGGTGATGACGGAGGGCGAATCACTGGTCAACTTCATTTTCTCCAAGATCGGTGCCAACGCCGCCTCGGTCATGCGACAGGTCGATGAGAAAATTGCTGCCGAACCAAAGGTTTCGGGGGGTGAACCGTATCTGTCACGCTCATCTAACGACGTGATGCAGAAGGCTCTCGATATTGCCAAGAAGCAGGGCGACGAGTATGTGACACTTGAAGCTCTCCTACTTGCCATTTTCAGTGTCAACTCTCCCGCTTCGGCCATCCTGAAGGATGCCGGACTGACGGAGAAAGAACTCGAAAGCGCCATTGCCGAACTCCGTAAAGGCAAGAAGGCTACCGACCAGAGTGCCGAGGACACTTATCAGGCGCTGTCAAAGTATGCCATCAACCTCAACGAGCGCGCACGCGAAGGCAAACTCGACCCGGTTATCGGACGTGACGACGAAATCCGGCGTGTGCTTCAGATTCTTAGCCGACGAACCAAAAACAACCCTATGCTCATCGGTGAGCCTGGTACTGGTAAGACCGCCATCGCCGAGGGTCTGGCTCAGCGTATCGTGCGCGGCGACGTGCCTGAAAACCTGCGGTCAAAACAGATTTTTTCACTTGACATGGGTGCGCTTGTGGCCGGTGCCAAGTATAAGGGCGAGTTTGAGGAACGACTCAAAGCCATTGTAAATGAAGTCACTGCCTCTGACGGCGAGATAATCCTCTTTATCGACGAAATCCACACCCTCGTGGGTGCCGGAAAGGGTGAAGGCGCTATGGATGCCGCCAATATCCTCAAGCCGGCCCTGGCCCGAGGTGAATTGCGCAGCATCGGTGCGACCACACTCGACGAGTATCAGAAATATTTTGAAAAGGATAAGGCTCTTGAACGTCGTTTCCAGAAAGTTATGGTCAACGAGCCTGATGAGGCCGCTGCCATAGCAATCCTACGCGGACTGAAGGAGCGTTATGAAAATCACCACCATGTCCGCATCCGCGACGAGGCTATTATTGCCGCCGTCACTCTCTCGGAGCGATATATCACTGACCGATTCCTGCCCGATAAGGCCATTGACCTTGTGGATGAGGCTGCATCGAAGCTGAGACTCGAAATTGACTCCGTGCCGCAGGCTCTCGACGAGATTTCGCGCCTGATTGCCCAGAAGGAAATCGAACGTGAGGCCATCAAACGCGAGGGTGACACCGAGAAGGTCAAGACCCTTGAAAAAGAACTCGCCGATCTGCGTGACCAGGAGAAGGAATTCACCGCCCGCTGGAAAGCCGAAAAGGACCTGATTGACCGCGTTCAGCAGAACAAGGTTGACATCGAGCAACTTAACTTTGACGCCGACCGCGCTGAGCGCGAAGGTGACTATGCCAAAGTGGCCGAGATACGCTACTCCAAAATCCGCGCCAAAGAGGAGGAAAACGCCACCATTCAGGAGCAACTCAAAATGATGCAGGGCGAAAAGGCACTCATCAAGGAAGAGGTTGACTCTGAAGATATTGCCGACGTTGTTTCGCGCTGGACCGGTATTCCCGTCAGCAAGATGGTTCAGAGCGAAAAGGAGAAACTCCTCCACCTCGAAGCCGAACTCCACAACCGCGTCGTCGGTCAGAACGATGCCATCGCCGCCATCGCGGATGCTGTTCGCCGTTCACGTGCCGGCCTTAACGATCCTCGCCGTCCTATCGGTTCGTTCATCTTCCTCGGCACAACCGGTGTCGGTAAGACCGAGCTCGCCAAGGCGCTTGCCGAGTACCTGTTCGATGATGAGAATATGATGACCCGTATCGATATGAGCGAGTATCAGGAGAAGCACGCAGTCTCTCGTCTTGTCGGAGCGCCTCCGGGATATGTTGGTTACGATGAAGGTGGTCAGCTCA
>CAZKNK010000078.1:0-9909 GCA_964554195.1 uncultured Staphylococcus sp. | reverse complement strand
TCATCGGTGCAGACACCAACAAGCGTGTCAACGCCGGCCTGCTCACCTATCCCACCCTCATGGCCGTCGACATTCTCATACAAAAAGCCTCGAAAGTGCCCGTCGGCAAGGACCAGGAGCAGCATCTGGAACTGACTCGCCGCTTTGCCCGACGCTTCAACTCCTTCTATGGCACCGATCTGCTCGTCGAACCGCAGAATTTCAACTTCGGCGCCGCGGCTGTGAAAGTGCCCGGACTCGACGGATCCGGCAAGATGGGCAAGAGCGAAGGCAACTGCATCTACCTGATCGACGACGAAAAGGTGATGCGCAAAAAGGTGATGCGCGCCGTGACCGACGAAGGCCCCAAGCAGCCCAATTCACCACTGAGCGAACCGATCGCCAACCTCTTCACCCTGCTGGAACTGACATCAGCACCTGAAGTGGTCGATCACTTCCGCAAGGCCTATGCCGACTGCTCCATACGCTATGGCGACCTGAAGAAGCAGCTGGCCGACGATATTGCCGCCGTGACAGCGCCCATACGCCAGCGTATCATTGACATACAGGCCAACGACGAATACCTGAGCCGCACCGTGCGTCAGGGTGCCGAGCGCGCCCGCGCCGCCGCTGCCGACACTCTGGCTCAGGTCAAGGAGGTGATGGGTATTAAAAAATTCTAATCCGCTTGCAGCTCAGAGAGTAATTGATTAACTTTGCACTCTGCAAACCGCATCTGCGTAGCAAATAATCAAAAATTCAACCATACGCTAACAAATGAACGTTAATTTAGAGAAGATCAACGACACTACCGGCAAGCTGGTGGTCAACGTCGTTGAGGCCGACTATCAGCAGAAAGTTTCCGACGAACTCAAAAAAATCGGCAAAACCCACGTAATCCCCGGCTTCCGCAAAGGTGCCGTGCCTCAGTCCATGCTCAAGCGCCGCTTCGGTAAGGAAGTCACCTCCGACGTTATCAACCGCGAGGTCTACGAAGCCGTTTTCAAATACCTCCAGGACAATAAAATCGACATTCTCGGCGAGCCTATCCCCGTTGACGTGAAGGAACTCGACCTCGAGAACCAGAAGGACTACACCTTCGAATACGAAATCGGTTTCGCTCCCGCTATCGAAGTGAAACTCGACAAAGAAGAGCACCTTCCCTACTACCGCATCGAAGTAACCCCTGAGATGATCGAGGAACAGGATCGCGCCATCTCTGCACGCTTCGGCTCGCAGCAGATACTTGAAGCCTATGCCGACCGCGCTCTGGTCAAGGGCACACTCAAGGAAGTGGGCAAGGAAGAGGGTGCCATCGAAGTTGAAGCCGCCATCATCGGCCCCTGGACCTTCAAGAACAAAGAACAGGAAGCCAAGTTTGCCGAAGCCAAACCCGGCGACGTGATCACCTTCAACCCCTATGAAGCCACTGAAGGCAACGTGGCCGAACTCTCATCGCTGCTCAACGTAGACCGCGAAAAGGCTGCCGAAGCCAAGGGCGACTTCACCATCACCATCTCCGAAATCACCGGCATCAAGCCCGCCGAACACAACGAAGAATTCTTCAAGCAGGCATTTGGCGCCGACTGCACCGACGAAGAAAAATATCAGGAAGCGCTCAAAAACATGATCGCCTCACAGCTGCTCCCCAACTCCGCAGCCCTCTTCGAACGCCAGACCCGCGACACCCTGCTCGAACGCTTCGGCAACTTCGAACTCCCCGCCGAATTCCTCAAAAAGTGGTTCGTGCGCCGCAACGAAGGCATCAGCGCTGAAAATGTTGACGAAGAATACGAAAAGGCCATTCCCTCAATCAAGTGGGAACTCATCTCCGGCCACATCGCCCGTCAGCTTGACGTGAAGGTGACCGAAGAAAACCTGCTCACCTACGCCACCCACATGGCAGCCCGTCAGTTCGCTCAATACGGCATGACCAACATCGACGAGGATATGCTCAAAGGCTATGCCAAGAATATGCTCAACGACAAGAACTCACGCCGCTACATCATCGACGCCGTGACCAACGCCAACCTCTTCGAAGCCATCGGCAATGCTGTCACCATTGATGACCACACCGTAACCCTCGACGAGTTCAAGGCCATTGCCGAGAAATATCAGAACTGATCCTACCAGCGAAAAGATTACAATTTCCAACTACACCTTTCATAATCAAAAATCATCATCAAAGCTATGAAGATTGAAAAAATCATCGGTCGTGAGGTTCTTGACTCACGCGGCAATCCCACTGTGGAAGTAGACGTGATTCTCGAATCCGGCGCCAAAGGCCGTGCCTCCGTGCCCTCCGGTGCTTCCACCGGCGTCAACGAAGCCCTCGAACTGCGTGACGGCGACAAGAGCCGCTACATGGGCAAGGGTGTGCTCAAAGCTGTGGCCAACGTCAACGGCCCCATCGCCGAAGCCCTCGTGGGCATGAGCGCTCTCGACCAGATCGCCATCGACGAAAAGATGCTGGCACTCGACGGTACCGACACCAAGAGCAACCTCGGCGCAAACGCCATCCTCGGTGTCAGCCTCGCTGTGGCCAAAGCCGCTGCCGACTACCTCGACCTGCCCCTCTATAAATACATCGGCGGCTGCAACAGCTACGCCCTCCCCGTGCCCATGATGAACATCATCAACGGCGGCGCTCACTCCGATGCCCCCATCTGCTTCCAGGAATTCATGATCCGTCCCATCGGCGCCAACTCCTTCAGCGAAGGCATCCGCATGGGCACTGAAGTGTTCCACAACCTGAAGAAAGTGCTCCACGAACGCGGCCTCAGCACCGCTGTTGGTGACGAAGGTGGCTTCGCTCCCACCCTCGACGGCACCGAAGACGCTCTCCAGGTGATCATCAAGGCCATCGAACTCGCCGGCTACAAGCCCGGTTGCGACGTGACCATCGGTCTGGACTGCGCTTCTTCCGAATTCTACAAGGACGGTATCTACGACTACACCTGGAAACAGGGTGCCGACGCTCCCAAATACACCAGCGCACAGCAGGCTGAATTCCTCAAAAACCTCGTCGAGAAATACCCCATCGACTCCATCGAAGACGGCATGGCCGAAGGCGACTGGGAAGGCTGGAAGATCCTCACCGACCTCATCGGCGACCGTTGCCAGCTCGTGGGCGATGACCTCTTCGTGACCAACGTGAAGTATCTGCAGCGCGGCATCAACGAAGGTTGCGCCAACTCTATCCTCGTGAAGGTTAACCAGATCGGTTCACTCACCGAAACACTCCGTGCAGTAGAACTCGCTCAGCGCAACGGCTACACCGCAGTTATCTCTCACCGTTCAGGTGAAACCGAGGACGCTACCATCGCTGACATCGCTGTAGCTACCAATGCCGGTCAGATCAAGACCGGTTCTGCAAGCCGCTCTGACCGTATGGCCAAGTATAATCAGCTCCTCCGCATCCAGGAAGAACTTGGTGCAGCTGCTGAATATGGCTACGGAAAGCGTACAAAACGCCCTGAATAATCGGTAACTTACAGATTCATCCCGCGCTTCTCCTGACGAGACAGGGCAGGGATGAATACCGGATAACGGAGTTCACTCATTCGCAAATTTGCGTGAGGGTGAACTCCGATTTTATTTTTTCGTTTTAATTTGCTATCTTTGTGAAAATTTTACAAAGACTGAATATGATGGATACTACCCCGAGCCTCAATCTTTTGTTTCAGGAGGCTGTCAAGAATAACTGGGACCGTACGGCTCTGACTGATTTTCAAGGTGCAACACACCTGTATAAGGATGTGGCCCGCAAGGTGGCTAAGATTCACATTCTGTTTGAAAAATCAGGCATCAAACCGGGTGATAAGGTTGCTCTGTGTGGCCGAAATTCATCCACATGGTCAATAGCTTTCATAGCAACGATGACCTATGGCGCTGTGATTGTCCCGATTCTCCATGAATTCAAATCTGATAATATTCACCATCTCGTAAATCACAGCGAGTCAAAGCTGCTCTTTGTAGATCACAGCATCTGGGTTAATCTTGACCCTGATCAGATGAAAAACTTGCTTGGTGTGCTTAATCTTAAGGATTTCACGCTCATCAATGCCCGCGAGGATATTGTGGCTACCACGCGCGCCCATCTTAACGAGTATTTCGGTCAGAAGTATCCTGACCGGTTCACTCCTGACGATATAGAATATTACAAGGACAGTCCCGAGGAACTCTGTCTGATCAGCTACACGTCAGGTTCCACCGGAATGTCAAAGGGTGTTATGCTAAGTTACGCCTCCATCTGGTCAAACGTTCGCTTCTGTATCGACAATATCCACCGCTGCCCCGGTGACGGTGTGGTGTGTATGCTTCCGTTGGCCCACATGTATGGCCTGACCATTGACATGATTTTCCCGTTTGTGACCGGTTGCCACATCAACTTCCTCACACGCACACCCTCGCCGCGCATCATCATCGAGGCCTTTGCGCAGGTGCGTCCCCGCATCATTGTCACTGTTCCGCTCATCATAGAGAAAATTATCAAGACCCGCGTGTTCCCGCTGCTTGAGAAGCCACTGATGAAGCTGCTGATGCATGTTCCGTTTGTCGATGGCCATCTTCTCGCAAAAATCAAGGACCGTCTCTTCGAGACATTCGGCGGAAATCTTGAAGGCATCATTATCGGAGGAGCCGGACTCAACAAGGAAGTGGAGTCATTTCTCCGTCGCATACAATTTCCCTACACTGTCGGTTACGGCATGACGGAGTGCGGGCCGCTGATCTCTTATGCCTCGTGGACCGTGGAGCGCGCGCAGTCATGTGGCATGGCTGTTGATCGCATGGAACTCCGCATTGATTCTCCTGCTCCTGCCACTGTTCCCGGTGTGCTTTACACACGCGGCATGAACGTGATGCTCGGCTATTACAAAAACCCCGAGGCTACGGCTGCCGCTCTTGATCCGGAAGGTTGGCTCTGTACGGGCGATATTTGTAACCTTGATTCCGACGGATTCCTTTATATACGCGGTCGCGACAAAAACATGATTCTTGGCCCGTCGGGACAGAATATTTATCCGGAGGAAATTGAAGAAAAGCTCAATAATATGCCCTATGTGAGTGAGTCACTTGTGATTGATGGCGGAGGCGCCCGACTGATCGCACTCATTTATCCTGATATTGAAAACCTGACGGCACAGGGCATGAGCGGTGATGAAATTGAGAAGATCATGGATGACAACATCCGTCAGCTTAACAAGGATTTACCCGCTTATTCACAGATTCAGCGTTTCAGACTCTATGACGAGGAGTTTGAAAAGACTCCCAAGCGTTCCATCAAGCGTTATCTATACCAGCACGTCTGATATACAGGTATTAAATTAAAAAATCAGCGCGGATGTGACATTGTCGACGTCCGCGCTGATTTTTTCGCCGTAATCCGAAGGATTTTTGCAATATTGTTATTTCCTTTTGCCGAAAATAAGGGCGATCGTGGAAAAAAGCAAGCGATAGTGAAGGGGGATTTTTTTGAGCGACATTATGTGACCGTTTATTTCGGGAAATGTTTCGGCCCATCGTTTGAATTCCTTTTTCGACCCGCGCAGAAGGTTGGCTTTAGCATAAAACTTCAGTGTGGAAAGAAACGGTTGATATTCATCGGTCATGCCGTTGTCATTTATGCAACTTTCGACCAATCGGGCCACATCAGCGCGCTGGCTGACGGTTTGCTCGCGGTTGAAAGTGGAGAGGGTCGGACGAGTGGATTCTATTATATAATTGTACCACGGCCGATCCGTCATGACAATCTTAGGCCTGAATGAAAGCACTCTTGCCGATATGCTTACATCGGCCCAGCGGTTAAGCCCCTTGACGGGATAGAGGGAGTGTTCGGTTATCAGGCGTCGGCTAATGAGTTTGTTGCAGAGCGAAAAGTTGACGAAGTGAATTTTAATGTCGTTGAGGTCATCGAGATTGCCGGGCTTGATGACGGTCACTTTTTCGTCACGGTGTTCGATAATCGGTGAGACGAGGCAATCGGCTCCGGTGGATTCGGCAAGCTCAAGGGCGGCAGACAGTGCTTCGGAATCAACATAATCATCGGAGTCAACCGTGACCATATATTTTCCTTTTGCTCGCTTGAATGCGTCGAGATGGGTTCCGGCCAGACCGAGATTCACGTGGTTACGGGAGAATGAAGTGACCCGTCGGAGCGAGGCTGATCGGTCAAGTTCGTTTTCAATCACGTTGGCAGTGGCGTCGGTGGAGCAGTCGTCAATGATGATAATCTCCACATTTTTTGATGCCATAGGCTCCAGTGATCTAAGGCATTTACCGACTGACAGGGCGGTGTTGTAGCATGCGATTATTATTGACAGACGTGGCGGCATGTCAGAACACATAACTTATGCTGAGGTAGAAAAGCCCGGTTTCAGCATGTCGTACCCAGTTGAACCGACCTTCAGCCGATACTTTCATTGACGGTTTTATGTAATATTCTATACCTCCTCCGATATTGAGTCCGATTCGGTTCTTTCGGGTTGACACATCGGAATCCGTGCCGTCAGATTTTTTGCCGTCTGCTTTGGTGTGCCACGAGGTGTAGCTGAGACCTGCTATGGGATAAATATTGACAGTGCGCGCTGCATTGATGGAGTAGGGACCCTTATAGTCAATATTTACTATCATTCCGTCAGTGGAATTGTGGCTGAACACATAGTCAACGGTGGGGGCAAGACGGAAATGACGGGTGAAATTATAGCTGAAGGTGAGTCCGGCAAGGGCGCTGCGGTTGGCTGTGGCATAACCGGCATGAAGTCCGAAGGATTTCTGCCCTTTTTCCGTCTGGGCCGATGCCGCCGGGGTTATGAAGAGCAATGATGCCGCCACCGCGGCTGATATGAAGAATTTTTTCATTTCGGATGGATGTGTGTGAAATCGGTTGATGGAGCGGTGTGATTACAGATTTTTTACCTCTTTTATCCAGAGTTCGGCTGAGGCGTCGGAGGGCATTCGCCAATCGCCGCGCGGCGAGAGGCACACGCTGCCTACCTTCGGGCCGTCAGGCATACATGACCGCTTGAACTGCTGAGTGAAGAATCTGCGGTAAAACACCTGCATCCAATGTTTTATAGTGTCGCTTGTATATATGCCGTCAAATGCTTTCAGCGCCATACGATGGATTCGGCGCGGCGAAAATCCGAAGCGAAGCACATAGTATAGCACGAAATCATGAAGTTCATAAGGGCCAACAAGGTCCTCGGTTTTTTGGGTGATGTTTCCTTTTTCATCGGCAGGGATGAGTTCGGGGCTTATGGGGGTGTCACAGATGTCAAGGAGTGTCCGGCTGCACTTCTGGTCCAGATGTCCGGCAAACCATTTCACCAGATAGCGCACCAGTGTTTTAGGAACTCCGGCATTAACGCCGTACATCGACATCTGATCGCCGTTATAGGTTGCCCATCCGAGGGCAAGTTCCGAAAGGTCGCCCGTCCCGAGAACTATTCCTCCTGTTCGGTTGGCCATGTCCATCAGGATTTGGGTGCGTTCGCGTGCCTGAGAGTTTTCGTAGGTGACGTCATGCACTGCCGGATTATGGCCGATGTCACGGAAGTGAAGGTTAACGGCATCGGCAATCGGAATTTCCTTCTTTGTTACTCCGAGTTGCTCCATGAGAACCCATGCATTGTTTCGGGTTCGCGATGTGGTGCCGAATCCGGGCATGGTGATTCCGGTGATACCATTGCGGTCATATCCGAGCCGGTCAAAGGCTTCCACTGCCACAAGGAGAGCCAGCGTTGAGTCCAGTCCGCCCGAGATACCCACAACGAGTGACTTGCATTTTATCGCAGCCAGACGCCTTGCGAGAGCCGCTACCTGGATATTGATGATTTCCTCGCAGTGGATGTTGATTTTATCATCATCGGCAGGCACAAAGGGGTAGGGGGAGATGTTGCGATACTGAAGGTGGGCTATCTGACCGTAGTTGTATTTGTTTGTCGGGTCGTCGGTCGGGATGATGCCGAGCCTGTCGCGGCAGTCACTGAAGGTGGAGAGATGGATTCTGTCGCGGTCAATGGCTTCGATGTCAACGTCGGTAATTACATATTTCTCATCAGTGGTCCATCGCGGAGCTTCAGCCATGATGCGTCCGTTTTCGGCTATGATAGCTTTGCCGTCAAATGTGAGGTCGGTTGATGATTCACCCCATCCGGCTGATGCGTAAGCGTAGACTGAGAGTGTCCGGGCGCTCTGTTGGGCCACGAGTTCCCGCAGATAAGCGTATTTACCTATTATGTCATCACTGGCCGAGAGATTGAAGATCACTCGCGCTCCTTTCATTGCCATAGCGCATGATGGAGGGACGGGCGCCCACAGATCCTCGCAGATTTCTATGCCGATAAGAGTACCGTTGCTCGGAAATATGGCTTCGGATGACATGGTTGCAGTGAGTTTTTCACTCAGTCTCACTTCACGTGTCTGGCCTTGAGGGAGCTGTCGCCACCATCGGCGTTCATAGAACTCATTATAGTTTGGAATGTAGGTTTTGGCTGTCAGGTTTACTGAACCTTTGCTGACAAATGCAGCGCAATTATATAAAGCTCCGGCCGAAGCGACGGGAAGTCCTACAATGAAATCAATGTTCAGATGTCGGCTTGCATCGACAAGTTTAGCAAGTCCGCATCTGGCGGCATCAAGAAGGGTGGTGGAGTGAAAAAGGTCGCCGCAGGTGTAGCCCGTGATACACAGTTCTGGAAATACGGCTATCTCCACTCCCATGCCCTGAAGGCGGTCAAGCAGAGAGAGAATGTTTTGGATATTGAAACTGACATCGGCTACGTTGACTGTCGGAACAGCTGATGCTATTCGCAGAAATCCCTCTTTCATTGTGATGGTTTAATTGATTTGAGTGAAAATTTTTTCAAAATTAGCAATAAATTCGGTTTCTGTTGTAACTTTTGCTTTATTTTTTACGTCTAATAAATGTATTATAAAAAAATCAAACCTAATTTTGTGTGTATTATGAAAAAGTTTATGCTTATGGCCGTTAGTGCGGCGCTTTTCGCTTTGTCGGCTTCGGCTGCATCACGTGTTGTGAAACTGAAAGAGTTTAACAGCTTGCGTGTCAGCGCATCGGCCGATGTTGAATATGTTGTGACCGGCACCGACGCTCCGACCGTAACCATTACGGGTGAAGCCGACATTATCAAACATCTGTCGGTTAAGATGACAGGCAAGACCCTCAATATAGGTTATGAGAATCTGTCGGGACGTGTCGACACGCGCAAGGTTAAGATTGTGCTTACGGCTCCTGCCGTGGCTGATATGGCTGCTTCATCATCAGGGGGAATTGACGTGAAGGGTGCGGTGAATTTCCCGGATGGTACGGTTATGATTGCCGCATCGTCAAGTGCCGACATCAATATCCCGTCGCTCACAGCTTCAACCGTCAATATCGCCGCATCGTCAAGCGCTGATGTTGAGGTGAAAAATATCAGTTCGAGGATATGTAACGTCGCTGCATCGTCAAGTGCTGATGTTGAACTGAAGGGCGTCAAGGGTGATGTGCTTAATTTCACGGCTTCTTCAAGCGCTGATCTGGAGGTTGAGGGAATCGATGCAGGTACGCTTAACGTGGTAGCCTCGTCAAGTGCGGATGTTAGTGTGGGCGGTTCGGTCAGCAAAACTTCCAACATAACAGCCACTTCCGGTGCGGATGTAAATAAGAAAAAGCTTAATAGCAACTCTCTGAACGTCGTTAAGTCATCGGGTGGAAAAATTCATTGATGTCAAAAAATGTTAAATAACTTTGCGGACTCAAAAGTTTGACTTAACTTTGCATCCGCAAACGGCTCCTTAGCTCAACTGAATAGAGCATCTGACTACGGATCAGAAGGTTACAGGTTTGAATCCTGTAGGAGTCACTAACTCTTACGGCTCCTTAGCTCAACTGAATAGAGCATCTGACTACGGATCAGAAGGTTA